>CAJWAC010000008.1 GCA_913020555.1 uncultured Polaribacter sp.
ATCATTGTGCTGCGCAATCTCGCCAGTTTCATGCCTTCAGGTCAAGTTACGCACTATTACAACGCAAGCCGTCTTTCAGAATTAACTTTAGGAATCTTTGCTTTTGCCTTAACCACGGCTAGTTTTCCGGAATTGAGTCAGCACACTGCTGCCGAAAACTGGGAGAAAATTCGTAGCACCCTGCGTTTTACCATGTCCACTACTTTACTGGTTGTCTTACCGGCCAGCGTGGGGTTGGCCATTGCTGCAGAACCGATTGTGTCTATGCTCTATCTGCATGGAGCGTATGCATGGAGCGACGTTCAAAATACGGCGCTCACGCTGCAGGCTTTTGCATTGAGTATTCCTGCAGTAGCAATGATTCGGTTGCAGACTTCAGTGTTTTTTTCACTTAAAGATACCCGCACTCCGGTCAAAGTTTCATTGTTCAGTATTTTGCTGACAGGGCTTCTGGGTTGGTGGTGGAGTCAAAGCCTGGAAATATTTGGCCTGGCCCTGGGGCTTGCTGCAGGAACCTGGTTTCAGTGGATTCTGTTGTCGCTCTTTTTGTTCAAGAAATCCGAATTACGTAAAAATTGTTGGCCCCTGCGGTCGTCTTTGCTTTATATGCTGGCTTCAGCAGGAATGGGAGGTTTTGCCTGGTATTACAGAGGATATGGATCATGGGAAAACGGACCTTTTCTTGTTTACAACTGGGTGATTTTTGGAGGAATACTGCTTGGTTCAGCCTTGCTTTACGGATTATTGCTTTTAGTTTTCAGGGAAGAGCAAGTGCTGAGATTGAAAAACCATATGCTACAAATTAACACCTAATAATTCCAGCGTTGATGCCGCCATCACTTTGGCTGCCGTAACCATATCATCAATCACTATGTATTCGTCCGGCTGGTGAGCAAGGTCAAGGATGCCTGGACCGTAGGCAATACAGTCATGCAGATGTCCGATGCGGGCAATGTGTTTTTGATCATAGGTACCGGGAGAAATGACATGTTCAGGAGTTTTGCCCAGGACGCTCTGAATTGCAGAACTTACGGCTTGGACAACCGGGGCATCTGCATCTGTCATGGTTGGTAAAAACTCCATAATATCCTTGATTTGGTAACGAAAATTAGGACGTGAATCGGCTAGTTCCTTCAACAAGTCTGTGACTTCTGCTTTGACCTCAGTGATATCTTCTTCAATTAAAAAGCGTCGATCCATGATAAGCCGACAAGAATCAGCCACACAAGGACTTGGCAAGCCTTCAAAAGATTCGGCTTCACCTCCGTGAACTGCCTGCAGATTCAAAGTGGATCGCCTTGCTCCTTCTGGAACAACCGGCATTCGTGTTTGTTTTTTGTCCAGTGCAGGAAAAAGCCGTGACTCAATTAGCTCCAAAAATGCACTCATGTGTCGAATGGCGGAATCGCCGAGAAAAGGCATTGAGCCGTGTGCGATTCGACCGAATGTTTCAACTTCCGCCCACCATGCACCCCGGTGTCCGAGACAGACACGATCAACATTCAAAGGTTCCGGAATAATTACATGATCGACCCGCGGTTTTGAGAAAAACCCTTTTTCTGCCAAAAAGGCAACTCCACCGTATCCTCCGGTTTCTTCATCAACAGTTCCGGAAATTTCGATTGCGCCCGGAAAATCAATGCTTTCTTCCAGGATAGCCTCCATGGCAATTACTGCGGATGCTAGTCCGCCCTTCATGTCGCAGGTGCCGCGCCCATAAATTTTTCCATCACGCACCAGTCCCTCAAAGGGGTCAACCGTCCAACCGCTTCCGGCAACAACTACATCCAGGTGTCCGTTGAAATGAACACATGGTCCGGAATGTTTGCCTTCAATACGTGCTATCACATTATGACGGGGGTAACGCTCTGTGTCTCCGGGGGTATTATTGGCGCGTTCATAAAGCAGTGAAAAACCACTTTTCGCCAAACGGTTTCCCAGTAGTTCCGCGCATAGTAAATAATCCTCTCCCGGAGGATTGATAGTTGGAATACGTACTAATTCCTGTGTAAATGAAACCAGTTCTTCACGTTTGGAGTCGATTCTGGCAAACAGTGATTCAATCATCTATGACCCTTTGATGGAGATTTGTAATCACGACATGATAACAATATCAATATCAATAAGACAATCTTCAATTGAAAAGTAAGTAAATGATTTCAGAAACAGGAGAGAAAACCACGGGGATGAACATTGAAAACGGCAGACTGTAGATCTCTTGTTAGGAGGTTTAAAAACAAATGACCCAGCAGCCTGATGTTTCCTTTGAACTTCTGGTCAGATTCTTAACAGGCATGCGGTAAAATTTGGGAAAGCATGAAGGGGGCCCTTTGCTTTTCGGTCAATCTCCCGCAACCATAAAATAATATGTGTGTCTAGTGTGTTATACTATGCCACGAGATAATTTTGATTCCTATTAGTAAATTTACGTAGAAAGTAAAGATATATTTGGAAACTTGAGCCCGGTCTTGTTGAGGGTTAGATTTGGAATAGTACTTTTGGATTCCGGGATTACTAAAAGCTGTACATGGTATGACAAAAGTGAAGAATCGAAAGTATAAAAACAATTTTGCTAGTGAGGCCAGCTTTTTGGAAAATGGACTAAAACAACAGGTGTACTAGCAAATGTTGTTGCAAAGCTATTAGGGTCTCTTCTGTTACCAGATGATTTACCAGAACTTTCAAAAGATTGGTAATCGTATCCTACTAAAATATCAGTCTTTAACTTCCCGAAATTATTCACATAATTAAGAGTAGCATTTATATTTTCGTTAAGAGATTCAGACGTGCCTTCAGAATCGTTACCAAATACATTAGTTGTTGATGGCACCGTTAAAGGACTAAAACCAGTTCCATTTGTTTCTGACTTGTCAAAACCGGCAGAAATAGATGCAGTCATTTCTGGAAGAAAATGTAATTTGTAGTCTATTTTTAAATTACCAAATTGTCTGAATCTGTTATTTCTATTTTCATTTTGAAGTAATGAAGCTACTGGATTTTGTGTTCCGTTTTGAACAACTCCATTCACTGTATGTTGATAAAAGCCACCAAAAGGAGAACTTGCATCGTATACGGGTTGTGTAGGATCATAACGCAAAGCAGCATTTATTTGCCCTGCATCAGCATATCTTTCATTTACAAAGGCTCTATTATAAGTTAAGTTTACTTTTAAATGGTCATCAAAAAAAGATGGACTCATTGCCAAAGAAACATTTGCTCTATCAAACTCAGAAGTAAGTATATTTCCTTCAATTTCAGAGAAATTTACAGAAAGTCTAGTAGGTATAAAACCAAAAATTTCACCTCTCGCTGAAATGTTATGTTGTGTAGAAACAGAATTTTGCAAAACCTCATCCTGCCAGTTTGTATTTGCGTTACCCAATAAGCCAATATCACTAGGTCTTCTTTGGCCAATAATATCTCTAAAAGCATTCGCATCAAAAACATTTATTCTATCTTTTATTTCTCCGAATGCAACTTGATAGTCATAATCTAAAGAATATTCAGATCTACCTTTTTTAGTGGTTATGATAATAACTCCATTTGCTCCCCTAGAACCATATATTGCAGTGGCAGAAGCATCTTTTAGTACAGAGAAAGAATCAATATCGTTAGGGTTAATACTATTTAAATCAACTCCTTGAATTGGTAAGCCATCAATAACAATCAATGGATCGTTAGACGCATTTAAAGAAGAACCACCACGAATTCTAATTTGAGAACCAGAACCTGGAGCACCGCTTGTTGTAATGTTAACCCCTGCAACTCTACCGCTAATTAAATTCTCAGCAGTTACAATATTACCTTTTGTCATGTCTTTCGCAGTGATAGACTCCACAGAACCAGTTGCATCTTTAACTGTAGTGGTTCCGTAACCAACTACAATAATTTCATCTAATTGTTCTGAAGATTCGCTTAAAAGCACATTTAAATTGAAGTTGGTACCAATAACAACCTCTTTATCTGCATATCCTAAATATTGAAAAAGAAGAATATCGCCTGCTTTTACTTTTTCTAGTGTAAAGTTTCCGTCGAAGTCTGTTTGAACTCCATTACTAGTCCCCTTAACCAGCACACTAACACCTGGCAAAGGCTCACCCGATGATTGTTCTTTTACAATACCTTTTACTGTTTGTTGCGCAAACATTGTAAAGGTGGATGATAAAAGAATCCCAATTAATAATAATTTAAATTTTTTCATGTATAATTTGTTAAATAATAACTGTAAATTTGATTTTGTTTAACAATAAATTAATATTCCACCTGATAAATATAGTGATTAGTCCGCTGATTTAAATTTTTGCAGGGCCACGAAAACGGTTTCGTGTTAATAACTTTTTTGGTTAAAAATTACGGATTTTATAATTTAAAAGTAAAAAATATCATTCTTTATAAAAAATGAAGCAAAAAATTACCATTAAGACAATTGCAAAAGAGTTGGGAGTTTCAACATCAACGGTATCTAAGGCTTTAAAAGACAGTCACGAAATTAGTGTTGAAACTAAACAGAAAATACAAGCTTATGCAAACCTTTATAACTACAAACCCAATCATTTAGCCTTACAATTACGCAATCAAAAGACTAAAGTAATTGGTGTTATTTTACCCAAAATTGTACATCACTTTTTCTCAACAGTAATCATGGGAATAGAAGAAGGAGCCAATGCCAAAGGATACAATATTATGGTATGTTTCTCTAACGAATCATATAAAAAAGAAGTAGAAACATTAAAGGTTTTGTCTAACGGAAGTGTAGATGGTATTATTGTTTCAATAGCTAGTGAAACACTTGGTAATAAGGATTTTAATCATTTTAAAGAGTTGGTTTCTGAAGAGATTCCTTTAGTGCTTTTTGATAGAGTTGTAGATGATATTTTATGTGATAAAGTTGTTGTTGATGATGTTGGTGCTGGGTATAAAGCAACCAAACATTTGTTGGATAATAATAGAAAAAAAATAGCTTTAATCACAACCCCTAAACACGTTAATGTAGGTACTTTAAGAAGGCAGGGATATGAAAAAGCCCTAATTGAAGCATACATTAAAACCGATGAGGATCTTATTGTGGAAATTGATGAAGAGGCTAACATTAAAGAGCAAATAGACAAAGCTTTTAAACAAGACATTGACGGAGTTTTCGCAGTAAATGAAATTTATGCTGCAAAAACGATGCGTGTAGCAAAAGAAAATGGGTTAAATGTACCTGAAGACCTTTCTGTTATTGGTTTTACAGACGGATTGATTTCTGAATATTCGTCGCCTTCAATTACTACAATTGCGCAACACGGGATGACTATGGGAAGGCAAGCAGTAGAATTATTAATAGAGAGAATAGAAAAAGAATCAGAAAATTTTAAACCAAAAAAAATTGTGATTTCTAGTGATTTAAAATTGCGAGAATCTACGAAACCGTCGTCGTAGAAATTTTTAGTTTCCTGAGAACTACGAAACCGTCGTCGTATTTTTTTTAACTTTTTTTTATCAACTATTTAAAATTTAAATATATTTGTTGACATATTAAGATTTATCAATAGATTATATTCCACACTTTTAAATAATTGATAAGTCGAAACACTTATCGTAATATTCATTAATAATATTCGATAATGGAAAAGCGTAAATTAAGCTTTTGGCAAATCTGGAACATGAGTTTTGGATTTCTAGGAATACAATTTGGATTCGCCCTACAAGGTGGGTTTATGTCAAGAATTTTTCAAACTTTAGGAGCAGGTAAAGAAGACATTCCTTTACTTTGGATTGCTGCGCCACTAACAGGATTGCTTGTACAACCTATAATAGGTTATATGAGTGATAGAACTTGGAGTGTAAAATGGGGTAGAAGAAGACCTTATTTTTTAGTGGGTGCAATTCTAAGTTCAATATCTTTATTTTTTGTTCCTAATTCTCCTGCACTTTGGGTTGCCGCTGGATTTTTATGGATTTTAGATGCATCTATTAATGTTGCAATGGAACCATTTAGAGCCTTGGTAGCAGATAAATTGCCTCAATCTCAACGATCTTATGGTTTTGTAGTTCAAACACTAATCATTGGAATAGGAACTTGGGTTGCAAGTAATTTACCTTGGATGGTTTCTCAATTTGGTGTTAGTAATGAAGCTGAAATTGGTATTGTCCCGATGTCTGTGAAAGTTGCTTTCGCAATTGGTGCTTTTGTTTTTTTAGCAAGTATTCTTTACACAGTTTTTACAACTGATGAATATCCACCAGAAGATATTGAGGAGTTTAAAAAAGAAAAGGCAAAGAAAAATAATTTTATTCCAGATATTTTAAACAATATTGGAAGTATGCCAACTACAATGAAAAAATTAGGAGTTATCCAGTTTTTCTCTTGGTTTGCATTTTTCACAATGTGGAGTTTAGCGAATCCAGCCCTAACAGAGCATGTTTACCAAACTCCAGCTCCAATTGAATCTGCCTATAATATGACTGACAATATTCAAGCGGAAGCTTTTAAGTTAGCGAATACCCAATTTCAAGAATCATCTAATTTAGTAGGTTCTGCCATGGGTATTTACGGTTTGTCATCAATGGCATTTGCGTTATTACTTACTTTATACACATCTAAAAGAAATATCAATAGAAAATATGTACACATGGTTTCTTTGATGTTAGGAGGTATAGGGTTTTTGTATATGAATTATGCTTCACCAGAAACTTTAATCTACAGTTTTATATTAATTGGTTTTGCTTGGGGAAGTATTTTATCTATGCCTTATGCCATGTTATCTAGTTCTGTAGATCCAAAAAAAATGGGTGTAATTATGGGTATTTTTAACATGTTTATTGTAATTCCACAAATTATTGCTGCATTGGGTGGTATTAATTATGTTTCTAACTTATTAGGAGAAGCAGCTATTAATGCTATGACAGTAGCCGGAATTAGTTTAGTTATTGCAGGTTTGTGTAATTTTCTAATTACCAATAAAAATGCAATTAGTTATCAAGAAGAAAATTAAAAGATGAAAAAAGGATTTATATTCGATTTGGATGGTGTTATTGTAGACACAGCCAAATACCATTATTTAGCTTGGAAAAAGTTAGCCAATGAATTAGGTTTCGAATTTACCCAAGAACAAAACGAATTATTTAAAGGTGTAAGTAGAAAACGCTGTTTAGAGATTTTGTTAGCTATTGGAAAAATAGAAGCAACACAAGAACAATTTGATACTTGGATGATTGAGAAAAATCTTGATTATTTAGAGTTTATAAAAAATATGGATGAATCAGAAATTCTTCCAGACGTTCCTAAAGTATTAGAATTTTTAAAAGAAAGAAACATTCCAATTGCTTTAGGTTCAGCAAGTAAAAATGCACAACCTATTTTAGAAAAAGTTGGTTTGTTATCTTATTTTGATACTATAGTGGATGGGAATAATGTAACAAAGGCAAAACCAGATCCAGAGGTTTTCTTGTTAGCAGCAAAACAATTGGGGGTTGATGCAAACAATTGTGTGGTTTTTGAAGATGCTGTTGCGGGTATACAAGCCGCAAATGCAGCACAAATGACGAGTATTGGTATTGGAGATAAAAATGTATTAAATGAAGCGCAATTCAATTTTACAGATTTTACACAAATCAGTACCGATTTTATTAAAAATTTAATAGAAAATTAAAATGAATCAAGATTATATCATACCAAATGCTTGGTCAATCCTTGAAGAAGGATTTGATCCAAATATGGTAAAATCTTCAGAAAGTTTGTTCAGTATTGGAAATGGTGCAATGGGACAGAGAGCAAATTTTGAAGAAAAATATACAGGAGATACTTTTCAAGGAAGTTATATTGCAGGAGTTTATTATCCAGATAAAACACGTGTTGGATGGTGGAAAAATGGCTATCCAGAATATTTTGCAAAAGTATTAAATGCTCCAAATTGGATTGGAATAAATATTTCAATTAATGATGAAGAATTAGATTTAAATACGTGTAAAAATGTATTTAATTTTAAGAGAGAACTAAATATGAAAGAAGGTTGGTTGTCTCGAAACTTTGAAGCTGAGTTACAAAACGGAATCAAAATAAAAGTAGAAACAAAGCGTTTTTTAAGCTTAGAATTGGATGAAGTTGGCGCAATAAGTTACAGTGTTACTCCTTTGAATTCTGAAGCAAGAATAAAATTCTCACCCTATGTTGATGCAGGAGTTACAAATGAAGATACCAATTGGCATGATCAATTTTGGGACATATTAGGAGTTTCTCAAAATAATCATCAATCATTTGTAGAAGCACGCACTATGAAAACACATTTTCATACTTGTACTTTTATGCAATCTAGGATTTTTGTAGATGATGAAGAGGTACTTATAGACTGCAACAATCAGAAAACAAATAATGCTGCTTTTTGCTCATATCAGCAAAAAATAAATCAAAATCAAACTTACACAATTCACAAGTTTGGTGGTTATGTAGTGGATAGAAATCATGATAAAAATGAGTTAATTGCTGTTGCAAAAGATATCTTAGACAAAGCAGTAAGTTTTGGATTTGATGCTCTGTTAGAAATGCAAAAACAATCTTGGCAGCAAATTTGGAACATGTCAGACATCACAATAGAGGGTGATGTAAAAGCACAACAAGGAATTCGTTTTAATATTTTTCAATTAAATCAAACTTATTTAGGAACCGACGCAAGTTTAAATATTGGTCCTAAAGGGTTTACAGGTGAAAAATATGGAGGAAGTACTTATTGGGATACAGAAGCGTATTGTATTCCTTTTTATATGGCAACCAAAGATCAATCTGTGGCTAGAACTTTGCTAGAATACAGATATGAACATTTGGATAAAGCTATTGAAAATGCTGCAAAACTAGGTTTTACAAATGGAGCAGCATTGTATCCAATGGTTACTATGAATGGTGAAGAGTGTCATAATGAATGGGAAATTACCTTTGAAGAAATTCACAGAAATGGAGCTATCGCTTTTGCCATTTATAATTATCACAGGTTTACAGAAGACTTTTCATACATACCAGAAAAAGGTCTAGAGGTTTTAATAGGTATTGCACGTTTTTGGCATCAAAGAGTCAATTTTTCTTCGGATAAAAATAAATATGTAATGTTAGGTGTAACTGGTCCTAATGAATATGAAAATAACGTCAATAACAATTGGTACACAAATTATATTGCAAAATGGTGTATTGAATATGCTTTAGAAAATATTGATATTATTAAAAATGATCATATTTCCGATTATATCAGAATAAAGCAAAAGGTAAATTTTACTGATAAAGAATTGGCTTCTTGGAAAAATGTTGCTAAAAATATGTATTTTCCTTATTCAGAAAAACATAATATTTTTATGCAGCAGGATGGCTTTTTAGATAAAGAATTAATAACAGTTAAAGATTTAGATCAAAGCCAAAGACCTATTAATCAAAAATGGAGTTGGGATAGAATTTTACGCTCTCCATATATTAAACAAGCAGATACACTTCAGGGATTCTATATGTTTGAAGATCATTTTTCTGCGGAAGAATTGGAACGTCATTTCGATTTTTACGAGCCATTTACGGTGCATGAAAGCTCACTTTCTCCTTGTGTACATAGTATTCAAGCAGCAAAATTAAATAGAATGGAGCAGGCTTATGAGTTTTATTTACGTACTTCTCGTTTAGATTTAGACGATTACAATCACGAAGTAGAAGAAGGTTTACACATTACATCTATGGCAGGAACTTGGATGAGTATTGTAGAAGGTTTTGGAGGAATGCGAATTGTAAATAATATGCTTTCTTTTACACCAAAAATTCCAAAAGGATGGAAATCATACTCTTTTAAAGTGAATTTTAGAAACCAGGTAATTACTGTAAATATCTCTCAAAATGGAAATCACTTTGAATTAGAAGGTAAAAAAGAAGTGAAAATTTTAGTAGATGGGGAACTGGTAAATGTTTCTCCAAATAATTTGGTAATCGCTTAAAATAAATGAAATGAAACTAGACAGAGGCATTATTTTTTCTTTTGTAATTATATTTTTTTTCTCATGCAACTATAAGAAAAATTCTAAAAATGCTTCTGCAGTTTCTGCTTCTAATTTTAAAATATCTATAGTAGAACCTCCAAATTGGTGGGTTGGAATGGAAAATGAAAATCTTCAATTACTGATTCATCATCCCAATATTTCTGACTATAAACCAGAAATAAATTATCAAGGTATTTCAATAAAAAAGACAACTCCGTCATCAAAAAGTAATAACTATTTATTTGTTGATTTAGAAATTCCTAAAACCACAACCGCCGGTAAATTTGAGATCCTTTTAAAGAAAGAAAATACTGATGGCTATAGGTATACTTACGAATTAAAATCAAGAGTAAAATCAGCTAAAGATTATAAGGGCTTTAATAGCGCTGATGCCATTTATTTAATTACTCCAGATCGTTTTGCCAATGCAGACGAATCTAATGATATCAATATACATTTCAAAGAATTTACAATTGATAGAACTGATGGCTATAAACGACATGGAGGAGATTTACAAGGCATTATAAATCATATCGATTATATTTCAGATTTAGGATTTACTGCTATTTGGCCCACTCCAGTTTTAACAAACAATATGCCTAAAGGCTCTTATCATGGTTATGCAATTACAGATTATTATAAGGTAGATTCTCGTTTTGGATCTTTAGATGATTATAAAAATTTAGCTGATAAATTGAGTGCTAAAGGCATGAAATTGATAATGGATCAAGTTGCTAATCATTGCGGACTAGAACATTGGTGGATGAAAGATTTACCTTTTGGGGATTGGGTAAATGATCAAAAAAACTACGAGAATAATATTGAAAATTGGAGTTACAAAACATATAAAGGTTCTAACCATAGAAGAACTACAAATCAAGATTTGTATGGTTCAGAAATTGATAAAAAAGGGAACAACGAAGGTTGGTTTGTACCTGAAATGCCTGATTTGAATCAGCGTAACCCCTTTATGGCAAAATATATCATTCAAAATTCAATTTGGTGGATAGAAACTTTAGGTTTAGCCGGTATTCGTCAAGACACTTATCCTTATCCAGATAAAAAGTTTATGAGTGATTGGGCCAGCGCCATTATGAGTGAATACCCTAACTTTTCTATTGTTGGAGAGGAGTGGAGCTACAATCCATTGTTAGTAGGTTATTGGCAAAAAGGTGCAAATAATAGAGACGGTTACGAGTCTAATTTAAAGTCCACTATGGATTTTCCAATGACGAAAGCAATCATAGATGGAATCAAAGAGAATGAATCTTGGGATAAAGGTTTGGTAAAATTATATGAAGGTTTAGCAAACGATTTTTATTATGCTTCCCCTAAAGATATCATGGTTTTTTTAGATAATCATGATAAGAGTAGAATTTTTACAGAAATGAAAGAAAATGTCATAAATACAAAAATGGCATTGACTTATATGATGATGTTGCCAAGAGTACCACAAATATATTATGGTACAGAAATTTTAATGGATGATACCAAAAACCCTGGAGATCATGGTTTAATAAGAACTGATTTTCCAGGAGGATGGAAAGATGACGAAGTGAATGCATTTTCTGGAGAAGGCCTTTCTGAAGAACAAATAGAAATGCAAAGTTTTGTAAAAACTGTTTTAAACTATAGAAAAAATAGCAAAGCAATTCAAGAAGGAAAAACCATTCATTTTGCACCTTTTCTAGGAGCTTATTTTTTGTTTAGAATTAAAGATGATGAAACTGTTGTGCATATCATTAATAAAAATGAGAAACCAATTAGTATTGATTTAAAACATTTTTCAGAAGTTGGTTTAGCTGGTAAAACTCTAAAAAATATTATTACAGGAAAAGATTTTATTTGGGGAGATATTATGAATATTGCAGAAAAAGGTAGCATCATTTTAACCACAAAAAGATAAAACTTAACAACTAGGCCACTCTTGTTTTTTAGAATTTTTGAATTTAAAAAAACAAGAATTTGTTTTATATACAAAAAGTTATAGGTTGTATTTTGATGACACGAAGTAAACCTTAAATGAATATTACTCTCAACATGAAACAGATGTAGTTTAACTTTTTGATAAAAAAAATACTTATTAAATAATGAGAAAAATAGTAAATCTACTTTTTATAATTTTTAGTTTTAATTGTTTCAGTCAAGTTACAATTGTATTAAAAGAGATTCCAAAAAACACACCAATAGAAGCGTCAATTTATGTGTCAGGAGATTTTGAAGGTTGGACAGGAGGAAACGAGAAATATAAACTAAAAAGAAATAATGGCAGCTATTTTATCACCCTTCCTAAAAAAGACGAAAGTATTTTGTTTAAATTCACTTTAGGTTCTTGGAAAACTGCGGAATCAAATAAAGTAGGAGAAAGTTTAGACAATAGGTCTTATAATTTTACTTCAAAACACGATACAATTTATTATAATGTTCAAGGTTGGAGTCATTTGTTCGATGCAAAAAAAGTACCTACAATTTCTAAAAATGTTTTCATTTTAGATGAAGAATTTCACATCCCTCAATTAAACAGAAAACGAAAAATTTGGATGTATTTACCTCCAGATTATAAAGTTTCAGGAGAATCGTATCCTGTTGTGTATATGCACGATGCCCAAAATATTTTTGATAAAACCACTTCATATTCAGGTGAATGGAATGTAGATGAAACTTTAGATAAATTATTTAAAGAGAAAAACCTAAAATTAATTGTTGTAGGTATTGATAATGGAGGAGAAAAACGTTTAGATGAATATGCTCCATGGAAAAACGATAAATACGGAGGTGGAGAAGGTGATGCTTATTTAGATTTTGTGGTTAATACTTTAAAACCATTTATAGATACCAACTATAAAACCTTAAAAAATAAAGATAATACAGGAATTATTGGAAGTTCTATGGGAGGCTTAATTTCTCACTATGCAGCTTTAAAATTTCCAGATGTTTTTGGTAAAATAGGTGTGTATTCGCCTGCTTTTTGGTTTTCACCTCAAATTAAAGATTTCACCAAAGCAAATGGTCAAATAAAAGATACAAAAATGTATTTTTTAGCGGGAGGGAACGAAGGAGTTGATGCTGGTTTTGATGAAATAAATCAAACTGTTTTGGGCATGAATGCTATTATTGGTATTTTAGACGAGCAAGGTTTTCCAAAAGAGAATATAAAGTCTGAAATCATTCCTCAAGGCAAGCACAATGAAGAGTTATGGAGAACTAATTTCGAAAAAACCATTTTATGGTTATTTCAAGATAAAATTAAAGAAAGAACTTTTATTGATGCAAAATTTAATGACAATCAATTAAATATTAATGTTTCAGATGGTAGTTATAAAATTCACTATTATACTCCAAAAATTATAGAAACTACTTTTATTCCAAAGAATGAGAAGGAGATAAAAACTTCTCATGCCGTTATTTTATCAAAAAAATATAAAGATGTAGAATATGATGAAAATAATAAAGAAATTACATTTTCGTCTTATCAATTTTCTATAAAAATCAACAAAAAACCTTTCAATATATCCTATTGGCAAAATGGAGTAAAATTGACTTCAGAAAAAAGTGGATATCAAAAAACTAATGATTTTGAGACGATTACCTTGAGTTTGTCAAATGATGAAGTTTTGTACGGTACAGGAGCTAGAGCTCTAGGAATGAACAGAAGAGGAAATCGTTTAAGATTATATAATAGAGCGCATTATGGATATGAAACCACTTCTAAATTAATGAATTTTACAATTCCATTAGTGCTATCGTCTAAAAAATATATGATTCATTTTGATAATTCTGCCATTGGATATTTAGATTTAGACAGTAAAAGAGAAAATTCTTTAACCTATGAAACCATTTCAGGCCGTAAAACATATCAAATTATTGCTGGGAATTCTTGGAGCGATTTAATGGACAATTATACCAATTTAACAGGAAAACAACCACTGCCTCCAAGATGGGTTTTGGGTAATTTTTCAAGTAGATTTGGCTACCATTCTCAAAAAGAAACTGAAGCAACTATTGATAAATTTCAAGACGAAGATATTCCTGTTGATGCTGTAATTTTAGATTTATATTGGTTTGGAAAAGGGATGAAAGGAACAATGGGTAATTTGGAAGTTTACAAAGATTCTTTTCCAGACATGAAGCAAATGGTTTCTAATTTTAAGCGTAAAGGCGTAAAAACGGTTTTAATTACTGAACCATTTATTGTAGATACATCTAAAAAATGGAATGAAGCCAACCAAAAAGAAGTTTTAGCAAAAGACACGCTTGGTAATTCGGCGAAGTATAATTTTTATTTTGGCAACACAGGTATTGTTGACATTTATAAGAAGGATGGAAAAGAATGGTTTTGGGATATTTACAAAAATATTTTAGATTTAGGTGTAAAGGGTTTATGGGGAGATTTAGGTGAGCCAGAAGTGTTGCCTTCTTGGGTGAGTTTTGGAGAAAATCAACAATATAAAGCAGACGAAATTCATAATATTTATGGACACGACTGGGCAAGGTTAATTTTTGAATGTTATCAAAATGAATTTCCAAATGAAAGACCATTTATTTTAATGCGCGCAGGATCATCAGGCTCTCAACGTTTTGGAATGATTCCTTGGTCTGGTGATGTTAACAGAACTTGGGGAGGTTTGCAGTCTCAACCAGAAATTGCGCTGCAAATGGGAATGCAAGGTTTGGGCTATATGCATTCAGACTTAGGCGGATTTGCAGGTTCATATGTAAATGATAATTTATATGTAAGATGGCTTCAATACGGAGTTTTTCAACCTATTTTCAGACCTCATGCACAAGAAGAAGTCGCAAGTGAGCCAGTTTTTAGAAATGAAAACACAAAAAAACATGCAAAAAAAGCGATTGAATTACGTTATAAATTATTGCCTTATAATTACAATTTAGCTTTTGAAAATAATCAAAAAGGATTGCCTTTAATGCGCCCTATTTTCTTTGAAGAGGATGACAAAAAATTGATTGAAAATTCATCTACATATTTATGGGGTAAAGATTTTTTAATCACACCAATTTTAAAAGATTCTATTAAAACTAAAGAGATTTATTTTCCAAAAACAGCCAATTGGTACAACTTTTATTTTGATGAAAAAATTCAAGGAGGTCAAATAAAGTCTGTAAAATTGAACAAGAATAATATACCTACATATGTAAAAGGAGGTGCTTTTATATTGATGTCAGAACTTATACAAACTACAGATGATTATAAGGCTGATAAATTAGAATTACATTACTATTTTGATAACGATGTTAAAAAAAGTAATCGTACTTTTTATAATGATGATGGTCTAACAGCAAATGCTTTTGAAAAAGGAAATTATGAGCTGATGAAGTTTGAAGCAAATCACACAGATAATTATTTAGAAATTGATTTTAATGATAAATTTGGTAACAAATGGAAGTCAACAAAAAAAGAAGTCACACTTGTAATCCATAACATTACTTGGAAACCTAAAAAGATAAAAGTAGGTAGAAAACGAGTTCAAATTGCAACACAGCATAATAAATTAAGTATTCCTGTGAAATGGAATCCAACAACAGAATTAAAAATTAGAATAACTAAAGAGTAAATCTGAGCTATGAAGAAATTACATATTTTAATGATGCTTATTGCATTGATAATAACAGCGTGCAAAACAGAAAATGAAGTGGAGAAATCTAGTGTGAATATGGAATCTAAAGATAAGAAAAAAGTTGTTTATCAGGTTTTTACGAGACTTTTTGGGAATACGAATACAACCAATAAACCTTGGGGAACACTTGAAGAAAATGGAGTGGGAAAGTTTAATGATTTTACAGATAAAGCCTTGTCTGAAATTAAAGATTTGGGAGTTACACACATTTGGTATACAGGAGTTCCTCATCATAATGTAATCAGAGATTATACAAAATATGGAATTTCAAATGATGATCCAGATGTTGTAAAAGGTAGGGCAGGATCACCATATGCAGTTAAAGATTATTATAATGTAAACCCAGATTTAGCAGAAAATGTAGAGAATAGGCTGCAAGAATTTGAGGCTTTAATTGAGCGTTCACATAAAGCAAATTTAAAAGTGATTATTGACATTGTTCCAAATCACGTTGCTAGAAATTATCAAAGTTTAACCAATCCAAAAGGAACAAAAGATTTTGGTAAAGAAGATGATAAAAGTGTAGTTTATAATGCAAACAATAACTTTTATTATGTGCCTAATACAAAATTTGAAGTACCAGATTTCTTAAACAGTTATCTACCTTTAGGAGGAGAAAAGCATGTTTCTTCTGATAAAAAATTTGATGAAAATCCCGCAAAATGGACAGGAAACGGTGCACGTTCTCCTAAACCAAGTTTTTATGATTGGTATGAAACAGTAAAGGTAAATTACGGAGTTTCTCCTGAAGGGAAAAAAGATTTTGATCAACTTCCAGCTGGTTTTGAAGCTGAAGATTATAAAAAACATTTTGATTTTTGGAAAGAAAAAACAGTGCCAAATTCTTGGACAAAATTTAGAGATATTGCTTTGTATTGGTTAGATAAAGGTGTTGATGGATTTCGATATGACATGGCAGAAATGGTTCCTGTTGAATTTTGGAGTTACATGAATTCTGCCATCAAAATGAAAAAATCAGATGCTTTTTTATTAGCAGAACTTTACAATACAAGTATATATAGAGAGTATATTAAAAAAGGAAAAATGGATTATTTGTATGATAAAGTACAATTGTATGATACCATTAAAAATGTGATGCAAGGCAAAGGATTAACAGATAATATTCCACCAATTCAAGAAGATTTAAAAGATATTGAACAGCACATGTTACATTTTTTAGAAAATCATGATGAGCAAAGAATTGCAAGTCCAGAATTTGCCGGTAATCCTGATAAGGCAAAACCAGCAATGGTAGTTTCTGCAACAATTTCTAGTGCTCCAACAATGATTTATTTTGGACAAGAATTCGGAGAAGACGGTTCAGAAAATGCTGGTTTTGGAACAGCTTCAAGAACTTCAATTTTTGATTATGTGGGTGTACCAAGTGTACAACGTTGGGTAAATGATAAAAAATTTGATGGAGGACAATCTACTAAAGAAGAATTGGCATTGAGAGATTTTTATAAACGTTTACTAAACTTTACGATTTCTTCTGAAGCTTTAATGGGAGAATATCAGGATATACATCAATATAATAGGGATAATATAAGTTACTATACTAATAAACAATTATCATTTGTTCGTTGGTCTGAAAATGAAAAATTGATTATTATTTCGAATTTTAATGATAAAGGAGCAACTGAATTTTCTCTTCAGATTCCTTCAAAAATAATTAAAAAATGGAATTTGAAAGATGGTGATTATGAACTTAAAGATCAATTATACAAAACAAAGACTTTTATTTTACAAGTAAATAATTCTAATGGATTTTTAACACTTGCTATAGATCCTCTAGAATCTTTTATTTTAAAACTTCAATAATAGTAATTATGAAAAATATTTTTTTAATCATTTGTCTTATCGCATTTTTAGGATGCAAAGAAAGCACTTCTAAAAAATTAGTGGAAACAAAACCTACTCAAAAAGAATTTGTTTGGGAAGGAGCAAATATTTATTTCCTTTTAACGGATCGTTTTTATAACGGTGATAAATCCAATGATTTAAATTTTAATAGAACAAAAGAAACCGGTAGGTTACGCGGTTTTGAAGGTGGAGATATCAAAGGAATTACTCAAAAAATAAAAGAAGGTTATTTTACAAAATTAGGAATCAATGCCATTTGGATGACACCAGTTGTAGAGCAAATTCATGATGGAACTGATGAAGGTACAGGATTATCTTATGGTTTTCACGGATATTGGGCTAAAGATTGGACAAAAATTGATCCAAATTTTGGCACAAAAGAAGACTTAAAAGAATTGATTGAAATTGCACACAGTAAAGGGATTCGCATTTTGTTAGATGCTGTAATCAATCACACAGGTCCAGTGACAGAAAAAGATCCTGTTTGGCCTTCAGACTGGGTTAGAACAGAACCTAAATGCACATATGATAACTTTAAAAATACAACACATTGCACCTTAGTAGAAAATTTACCAGACATAAAAACTGAAAGTAATGAAAACGTTACTTTACCACCACAATTGGTTTCTAAATGGAAAGCTGAAGGAAGATATGAACAAGAGGTGAAAGAACTAGATGCTTTTTTTGAGAGAACCGGTCATCCTAGAGCGCCTCGTTTTTATATAATGAAATGGCTTACGGATTATATTACAGAATTTGGAATTGATGGTTATAGAGTAGATACAGTAAAGCATACAGAAGAATTTGTATGGCAAGAATTTAAAGTAGCATGTGATTATGCTTTTGATCAATACAAAAAAAATAATGCAGCAAAAGTTTTAGATGATAACGATTTCTATTTGGTTGGAGAAGTTTATAATTACGCAATTTCTCACGGCAAAGCATTTGATTTTGGAGATAAAAGGGTAAATTATTTTGATAAAGCTTTTAATAGTTTAATCAATTTTGAAATCAAATGGAATGCAAAGCAAATGAAAGAAAAAGATGTTTTTCATAAATATGATTCTTTGTTAAGTGGTAATTTAAAAGGTTACGGAATTTTAAATTATATGACTTCTCATGATGATGGACAACCTTTTGATAAAGAAAGAAAAATGCCATACCAAACAGCAACAATGTTGTTATTAACTCCAGGAACCTCTCAGGTTTATTATGGAGATGAATCTGCAAGAGATTTAACTATTGAAGGCACAGTTGGAGATGCAACTTTACGTTCTTTTATGAATTGGGATGATATTCAGAATAAAGAAACTCAAAAAATCTTAAATCATTGGCAAAAGTTAGGTCAATTTAGAGCCAACCATCCAGCAGTAGGAGCAGGAAGGCATCATTTAATTTCAGAGTCGAATGGCTTGGTTTTTTCAAGAGTGAGAAATAATGATAAAATAATTGCTGGTATTAATTTATCAAAAGGTGAAAAATCAATTGATGTTTCTTCTATTTTTAATGATGGAGATATATTGCAAGATTTCTATTCTGAGACTGATGCAGTTGTAAAAAATGGAAAAATTATTATAACTAACGATAATAATATTATCCTTCTTCAGTATAAATTATAAAACATTAGTTTTAATTCTTTTATCAGCTAAACTTTTAGTTGTTTTTTTATTTTCAGAAATAAAAGCTATATTGCAATTGCTATGCATGCATAATAAATTAGTAATAGACTTATGAAATACAAACACATTTTTGAACCATTAGATTTAGGATTTACAACTTTAAAGAATAGGATTTTAATGGGTTCTATGCACACAGGTTTAGAAGAACAAAAGAATGGCTACGAAAAAATGGCTGTGTATTTTGCAGAACGTGCAAAAGGTGGCGTGGGCTTAATTGTTACTGGAGGAATTGCACCAAATATTCAAGGTTGGACAGCGCCATTTTCTGCAAGATTAAGTGCTAATAAACATATAAAAAATCACAAAAAAGTTACAGATGCAGTGCATAAAGAAGGAGGTAAAATTTGTATGCAAATTTTACATTCAGGTAGATATGGTTATCACCCTTTTAATGTAGGTCCGTCAGAGATTAAAGCTCCAATAAATCCTTTTAAACCTTTTAAATTAAAACAATCGGGAATTAAAAGAACCGTTAGAGATTTTGTGAATTGTGCAAAACTAGCTTTGGCATCTGGTTATGATGGCATAGAAATAATGGGTTCAGAAGGGTATTTAATCAATCAATTTATAGTCAAAAGAACCAATAACAGAACAGATAATTATGGAGGTGATTATCAAAATAGAATGCGACTGCCAGTTGAATTAGTTACCAAAATAAGACAAGCTGTTGGTGAGAAGTTTATTATTATTTACAGACTTTCAATGCTTGATTTGGTTGAAAAAGGAAGTTCTTGGGAAGAAATTGTACAATTAGGAAAAGCAATTGAAAAAGCAGGGGCAACTATAATTAATACTGGAATTGGTTGGCACGAATCTCGTATTCCAACTATTGCAACATCTGTTCCAAGAGCGGCATTTACTTGGGTTACTAAAAAGATGAAGAACGAAATTAAAATACCATTAATTACTTCTAATAGAATTAATATGCCAGAAACTGCTGAAAAAGTTTTATCAGATGGAGATGCAGATATGATTTCTATGGCACGTCCTTTTTTAGCAGATCCAGAATGGGTAAATAAGGCAAAAGCCGAAAAGGATGATGAAATCAATACTTGTATTGCTTGTAATCAAGCATGTTTGGATCACGCGTTTCAGAAAAAAGTAGCGAGTTGTTTGGTAAACCCGAGAGCTTGTCACGAAACAGAATTGAATTACAATGCAACAACTAATAAAAAGAAAGTTGCTGTAATTGGTGCAGGTCCAGCAGGATTAGCAGCTGCAACAGTTGCTGCTCAAAGAGGGCATTCCGTCACTTTATTTGATGCAGATTCAGAAATAGGCGGTCAATTTAATATGGCAAAACAAATTCCTGGAAAAGAGGAGTTTTATGAAACAATTAGATACTTTCAAAAACAAATCAATTTACACAATGTAGATGTAAAATTAAAGACTAAAGTATCTGTTGAAGATTTACAAAAATCAGACTTTGATGAAATAATTCTTGCAACCGGAATTAAACCAAGAGAGTTAAAAATTGAAGGAATTAATCACCCTAAAGTTTTGAGTTACATTGATGTTTTAAAACATAAAAAAACAGTTGGAAAAAAAGTTGCTGTAATTGGGGCAGGAGGCATTGGTTTTGATGTTTCAGAATACTTGTCTCATGATGGTGAATCTACTTCACAAAATATAGATGCTTGGTTAAAGGAATGGGGAATTGATAAATCTTTAGAATCTAGAAGTGGAATTGAAGGTGTAAAACCAGATTTTCATCCATCAGTTAGAGAAATTTTTATGTTTAAAAGAAGTAAAGGAAAGTTTGGTGGTAACCTGGGTAAAACTACAGGTTGGATTCATAGATCAAATTTAAAAAAGAAAAATGTACAGTTTATAGGGGAAGTTACTTACAGTAAAATTGATGATGAAGGATTGCATTATATTCAGAATGAAAAGGAAAAAATTCTCGATGTAGATCATGTTATTATTTGTGCAGGTCAAACCCCATTTAAAGAGTTATATCAGCCTTTGTTAGATATCGGTAAAAATGTAAATGTAATAGGAGGTGCAGATTTTGCATCAGAATTGGATGCAAAAAGGGCTATAGATCAAGGATCTAGACTTGCTGCAAAAATATAGATTTATATTTTCCACAAACTTTTTTATAAAAATCAACTACAGTTTTTAGTATTTTTTTAATAAATAAATTCGATAATCTCATAATAGTAAACAACAAGAAGTTTTTATTATTGGAATGAAAGAAATTTATCATTTTATTGGATTCCGATATTAAAATAATTTATCGATATTTGTTTAGAATTAACTAACTAATAATTTATGGGAATGAACAAAAATACTGTGCTTGGTTGGGCAACGTTTTTAATGATAGCAATGGGTGTTGTACTTATTTTATTGGGTGCATATAGATATGAAGATGTTGCAGGTTGGGGGTTTGCTACGGTTGGTATAGGTTTTTTCTGTATTGCTTGGGTGTTTAATGCCTTAAAGGGAAGAGTTTAAAAGTCTACGTTTTCAGTAGCAATATTTCAAAAAAATAAAAATAATTAAAAATGTCAGACGATAAGAAAGTTATTTTCTCCATGAATAAGGTTTCCAAAACCTATCAATCAACAGGGAAACAAGTTTTAAAAGATATTTATTTAAGTTTTTTCTATGGAGCAAAGATTGGAATTCTTGGTTTAAATGGATCAGGAAAATCTACCTTATTAAAAATAATTGCAGGTGTAGAAAAGAACTTTCAAGGAGATGTTACTTTTTCTCCAGGATACAAGGTTGGATATTTAGAGCAAGAGCCGCAATTAGATCCTGAGAAAACGGTAATGGAAGTTGTGAAAGAAGGAGTTGCAGAAACGGTTGCAATTTTGGATGAATACAACAAAATCAATGATATGTTTGGTCTAGAAGAGGTGTATTCTGATGCTGATAAAATGGAAAAGCTAATGAATCAGCAGGCTGAACTTCAAGATAAAATTGATGCAGCTAATGCTTGGGAATTAGATACCAAATTAGAAATTGCAATGGATGCTTTAAGGACTCCAGATTCTGATAAGAAAATAGGAGTACTTTCTGGAGGTGAAAAGAGGCGTGTAGCTTTATGTAGATTACTTTTGCAAGAACCAGAAATACTATTGTTAGATGAACCAACAAACCATTTAGATGCAGAATCTGTACATTGGTTAGAGCACCATTTGGCACAATATAAAGGAACTGTTATTGCAGTAACTCACGATAGGTATTTCTTAGATAATGTTGCTGGTTGGATTTTAGAATTAGACAGAGGAGAAGGAATTCCTTGGAAAGGAAACTATTCTTCTTGGTTAGATCAAAAATCTCAAAGAATGGCACAAGAAAGCAAAACAGCTTCAAAACGTCAGAAAACTTTAGAACGAGAATTAGAATGGGTTCGTCAAGGAGCCAAAGGTCGTCAAACTAAGCAAAAAGCACGTTTGAAGAACTATGATAAATTAATGAGTCAAGACCAAAAGCAAGTTGATGAGAAACTAGAAATCTACATTCCTAATGGTCCACGTTTGGGAACAAATGTAATTGAAGCATCAGGAGTTTCTAAAGCTTACGGAGATAAATTACTATATGAAAATTTAGAATTTAATCTGCCTCAAGCAGGAATTGTTGGAATTATTGGGCCAAATGGGGCAGGAAAAACTACTATTTTTAGAATGATAATGGGTGAAGAAGCACCTGATAAAGGCAGCTTTAAAGTAGGTGAAACTGCTAAATTGGCTTATGTAGACCAAGCACATTCAGATATCAATGCAGATAAGTCTATCTGGGAAAACTTTTCTGATGGACAAGACTTAGTTATGATGGGAGGTAAGCAAGTTAATTCTAGAGCTTATTTAAGCCGTTTTAATTTTTCTGGTAGTGAGCAAAATAAAAAAGTATCTACACTTTCTGGAGGAGAACGCAATAGATTGCATTTAGCGATGACGCTCAAAGAAGAAGGAAATGTACTTTTATTAGATGAGCCAACCAATGATTTGGATGTAAATACATTAAGAGCGTTAGAGGAGGGTTTGGAAAATTTTGCTGGTTGTGCAGTTGTAATTAGTCACGATAGATGGTTTTTAGATAGGGTTTGTACACATATTTTGGCTTTTGAAGGTGATTCTCAAGTTTATTTCTTTGAAGGCTCTTTTTCTGATTATGAATTAAATAAGAAAAAACGTTTGGGCGGGGATTTAATGCCAAAAAGAATTAAGTACAAGAAATTAATTCGATAAAAAATAGCTGTGAAAAGATTTATATCAAAATTTTTAGTTTTATCGATATTTATATTTTTTAGTTCTTGTGAAAATGAAAGTACTTGCGAAACGGAAAGAAATTGCTACAGCGATGGTAGTGGAGGGCAAACTTGTATTGAAACCCCTATTCCTGGAACTTGCATTGATAATAGCTTTGGATTTTAGAAGTTCTCTTATTATAAATTAGCCAAATATTTCAATATAAAATCTTCATTCTTTTTAAGGAATGAAGATTTTAAATTCAAATAATAAAAATCGGGGGAATATTTTTCTAAAGATAAGTCAGTTTTAGTATAATTTAGTAAGGGAAAACCCTCTTTTTTATAAAGAAAAACGCTTACGTTATACTAGATCTTATCATTTTAAAGATAAAAATGGCCTAATTTATCCTCGAGTTTTTCTTTTATTTTTTGCTGTTGTTTTATCTATTTCTGATTTTTTTCTAGTTGTACTTCTTTTAGTATCCGATTTTTTGTTTGTGAGCTTTGAGGGTTTATTTATTCTACTTTTTCTATAATTTTCTTTGGTTTTGTCATAAGATAAATTACGGCTATAATTGTTTTTTCTATAAGAAGAATTACTATTTCTTCTAGAATTTTTAGGGTTAATTTCAATAGTTTTAATTTGCTTTCTTCTTTTTAAAATTTTACTTCTAGAACCAATACTTGCATTTGGTCTTGCTTTGTAATAGATGAAGTTTCTATCTTCTCTAAATTGAGTATAATTTCTTCTAAAATCGTTTCTAAAGAAAAAAGGATCATTAAAATTACAAACATCTCCATATCTTACATTAAATCTTATTCCATTATCAAAATAATAATTCCTTATATTTCCATAAAATTTTGGAGTACCCCATCTATCATAACTAACTCTTAAATCTCCAACGCTTGTTATTCTATTTCTAAAATAGTTTATGTAGATATCTCCAATTCTGGTCACATTTCCTTTTAAATCATATCTTACTGAAACATTGCCAATGGTTTTAATCCTTCCTCTAAAATCTCTATTTATTCTAATATTTCTATTATAATTTATATCAAAATCAAAATCACCGTTTATAAAAACAAAAAAATCAATGCCCCGTTCAGAGAAGTTTACAGTATTGGCATAAGAATAATAATTCAACTTAAACAATTCTGGTCGATGGTCACTTTTCTTAGCTTCAACATTTGAAACCGTCATAAAAACTCCTAGTAATAATAGTATACCTTTTTTCATATTCTTTGATTTTAAGGGTTTTGTTTACTCTAATTGCTTTTCAACATCCGCATTGGTTTATTACAATTCAAACAGTATGCCAAAAATTATAATTCTCTGATTTTTTGTCTAAAATTTTGGTATTATACTTCTTTAATTATTAGTAAAAGAGTGCCTCTTTTTTTATATCTTTAGAATAATAATAATTAAAAAAAATTATGATTAAGGCTATTGAAAAGAATTTTGAAAAAGGAGTTTACTTATTAAGAACTATTTCTGATGCACAATATTCAAATCAATCAGTACCTCCTTATTTTTCGAGTATAGGTTCGCATTTTAGACATACACTTGATATGTTTTCTTGCGTAATTAATGGTTTTAATCTTGGGAATATAGATTTAACTATACGAGAAAGAAACAAGCTTGCAGAGCAAGAGTGTGAAGTGGGTATTCTTTATTCAAATACCTTATTAAAAAAGATTAAGCTTTTTACGGAACAAGATTTAAAATCTGTAATTTTAATTACAGATGATTTTGGTTTTGGAAAACATACCGCAAAAACAACTTTAAGAGCGGCTTTAATGCAAGCTCAAAGTCATGCAATTCACCATTATGCGACCATAGGTTTCATTATTTACCAATTAGGAATAGATTTACCGGACAATGATTTTGGTTATAACCCAACTACAACAAACAAAAAACCGATAGCTTCTTAAGTTCTCTTCTGCTTAAATTAGATTAACTTCTGTAATTAGGATATGTCCAAAATTTTACAATTATTTATACTTTTTTAAATATAAAGTTTTTGTTCTTTTGATAAATATGCATTTCTTTAAAATTAGAAGGATACATAAATTTAAAGTCAGATTGTAAATCAAAAGTAAAATCTTCAGTGATAAAATTAAATTCAAATTCTTTTATACCATTTACATTATATTTCGCAATACTATAGGTTTTGGAATCAATTTGCTTCTCAATGTTATACCATGTACCACTTCCAATTCCTCCTAACCAGGTTCCTTTTTTCAAAGAAAATTTATTTAAATCTGGTAGCTCTGTGCCAATTAAATTTAATTCGTTATCAAATTTATTAAAAAAAGAAGCTTTATATTCTTTTAGAATAGATCTATTTTTATATGAAAGTATTTCTTGAAAATGTACTTCATAGATTGTTTTAGACGTAGTTGCTTTTATTACATTACCTATTGGACTTGGGGTAAATATTTTTGACTTTTTTAGATGATATTTGACTTTTTTATTTGTTGTTGATTTCATGATGGCATCAGTAACAAAACGAGCACAATTTGTTCCTTTTTTCATAAAAGGGCCATATGGTAGTTCTTTTTTATCAATAATATTATTTATGAAATTAAGAGCTTTTTTATATTGAATTTCTTCATTTATTCCAGCTATTAATCTGCCTGAACCGTGTGTCTTTTCTGGATGATTTTCTATCCAAAGTAAAATTTCTTTAAGGTTTATTAATTTATTATTTTCAAAATATGCCTTTATTGATATTTTGAGTTCAGGATCTGTTTCTTCAGATCTTGTTCTTCCATTTCCCTTTGATGTAATGTATCTTCCAAAGTCAAAATATTTAATTTCAGATTGATTTTTCTTTATTAATAATAGCGCGGCGTGTCCTGCTTGAACTGCATGCTTACTACCAATACCAATTTTTGGCCAAAATTTACTTAAAAACTCGCTATAAGCAGGTCTTACAATAGTATCTGGATATGATAAAATGATTATGATACCATCATTGATTGTCGTTATTTGACTTTTATCTTTCAAAAATTATTTATTATTAAATATAGCTTTTTGAAGAATTCCGAAGGTTTTGAATGCAAAATAAATGGTATAACAGATGAGCAGAAACCCTACAATTATTAAGGCATACGCAAAATATATTTGAGGAGTTTCATTGAATTTATCTAGTGCTTTAAAACTCATTGTAATAACAATTGGTGAAGCAATAAATAATAAAATTAAAATCCCTAGTCTTATTAAAGCTTTACCTAATAAATTAGTATCAGTATTCATTATATATAATTTTTAATGGCATTTCTAACACTTCCAAATTTTTGTAATAATTCACTAGCAGTTCTTTTATCAATATTTAATTCTTGTATTAACATTTTCTCTCCTCTATCAACGAGTTTATTGTTAGATAGCTGCATATCTACCATTTTATTTCCCTTTATTTTACCAAGTTGAATCATAGTTGCAGTGGAAAGCATGTTTAATACCAGTTTTTGGGCTGTTCCTGCTTTCATTCTAGAGCTTCCTGTAATAAATTCAGGACCTACAATTACATCAATAGGAAATTGAGCAGTTAAAGATAATGGGCTATTTTTATTACAAGAAATTGAGCCAGTACTTATGTTGTTTTGATTACATTTTTCCAAAGCTGAAATTACGTAAGGTGTTGTTCCAGAGGCAGCTATACCAACTACAATGTCCTTGTCTGAAATATTATTTTTTTGCAAATCTTTCCAACCTTGATTTTTGGAATCTTCAGCAAATTCTACCGCTTTTCTAATTGCTTTATCTCCTCCAGCAATGATGCCAATAACTAATTCATGAGAAACACCAAAAGTGGGCGGACATTCAGATGCATCTACCACACCAAGTCTACCAGAAGTGCCTGCACCAATGTAAAAAAGTCTTCCTCCGTTTTTTAGTTTTTCAACAATTTTACTCGTCAAAATTTCAATTTGAGGTAGGGCTTTGTTTACTGCGTAAGGAACTGTTTTATCTTCATTATTAATATTGATTAATAATTCAGTTACAGTCATCTTTTCTAGATGATTATATTTAGAATCTTGTTCTGTAGTTTTTATAAAGTCCATCACTCAAAAATACATTTTTTATATATTTTTGAGTGAAAAACTTCACAGTTTATTCGTCTATTTCTTCCAAGAAAATAGCAAATGTATCAGTTTCTGCAATATGGAAATAACCAAGCGGAAAATTATTTTCATTTGTGGTATTAATCATATTACCTAATAAAGATGTTGGTACTGTTTCAAAAGGACCACCACCATTTTGCCCACTTTGACCGATTAAAATTCTTAGGTAAGTGAAATATTCTTTAGATATTCCTAACATTCTAATATTAACAGCTGTTGGTAAAATAATATCATCTTCTGAGTAAAAATTAGGAACTTCATATTCTTGACCATCAAAAAAACGATCTTCAATTACAGAATAATTATTGTTTTGAAAATCGAAAAAATAATAGTTTTCTATATTTTTTTCATCTTGAATTTTTACACTTATTTCTACCTCATTACCAGAAAATAAAGTTTCATCTCCTTGCTCCACATCAATAATTCTTGTAGATTTTATTTTGGTAGCTTTCCCTTTATAAGTTTCATTATTATGAATTACGGTCAATTCATATTCAATATTATCAGCAGGAATAAAATCAGTATCTGGTTCATAATTACCATCAGCATTACTATCAACAAAACTAATAATTGTATTGTCTGATAAGTTTGTTAAAAAAACGGTAGCATTAGAAACTACAGGAATAATTTCATCAAAATAATCTGCAGATTCGGTTAATTTTACGACATTTTTTGCACTAATAGGGGTTTCATCAAAATACACTTCAAAAGAGGCATCAATAATTAGTTTTGGTTCAATTGAAGGAACATCAATATCAACAACTTTTTCACAGCTAGAAAAAATCATTAGGGTAAGGACGAATAGTGTATATATTTTTTTCATCTTTCTAGAATTTAAAATTGTAGGTAACAGATGGAACTAGTCCAAAAATAGACGTTTGTATGGCTTCATTACGCATTGTTTCTTGGTTTCTTCTAAAGTTTATAGAAGCCGCATTTTGTCTTCCATAAATATTATAAATTCCAAATACCCATTCTCCTTTCCATTCTCTATTTTTATTTTTATCTGGAGTTAAAGTAGCAGAAATATCTAATCTGTGGTAAGCAGGTAATCTGTCTGAATTTCTTCTATTATCGTCGTAAATAGGTACGTTTATACCTTGTATTTCATATTGGCCTACCGGATAATTTGTAGGTTGCCCCGTTTGGAACAAAAAGTTGGTGTTGAATGTCCATTTTTTTGATAACTCATAACTTGCATTAATGGAGATGTCATGTGTTTTGTCAAAAGCAGAACTATACCATTCTCCATTATTTATACCTGGTTCAATGTCAGTTCTTCCTAAAGTTTGTTGCTCAGACTTAGATAAAGTGTAAGCTAACCATCCTTTAAAATTTCCTTCATTTTTTTTCAATAAAACTTCTAATCCATAGGCTCTTGCTTGTCCGTTTAAAATTACTGTTTCAATTTCGTTATTAGCTACTAAATTGGCCCCATTAATGTAATCAATTCTATTTTGAATGTCTTTGTAAAAAACTTCAGTTTCTAAAGAATAATCTCCTTCTTTTATTGATTTGAAATAGCCTAATGCAAATTGATCTAACAACTGAGGTTGAATGTATTTTCCGCTTGGTGTCCAAATATCTAATGGAGTAGGAGAGGCTGTGTTAGATAATAAATGTAAATATTGCACCATTCTATTATAGCTCATTTTGATAGAAGTATCGTCATCTAACAAATAGGATAATGAAAAACGAGGTTCAAAATTACTAAATGTAGCTATTGCATCAGTTCTTTTATAAGTTTCTGTACCTATAGCCTCAGCAGATTCGTATTTTTTAAATTCTTCATTATAAATAACGGGATTGTTATCAGTGTAAACGTTTAATTCATCTTGCCCTAAACGTGAAAAATTACTGAAACGTACTCCATATTGTAAGGTTAAATTATCTGTTATTTTATGCTCAGCATCTATATATACTGCAAATTCATTAGCATATTTATCAATTAACTTTTCGGGTACTATTCCAGAATCATCTCTACTGGGTATAATTTCACCTGGGTTGAATTTCGTATAGATATTGTTGATTCCGTAACTCAGCTTTATCGTATTACTTAAATAATGATTAAAATCATATTTTAAATTATAGTTTGTAATTCCTGAATCCCATTCAAAACCTACAAAATCTAAGGTTAAACCATAAAAATAATCAGAATAAATTAAAGATAAATTAGAAAAAAGTTTGTCTGAGAAGAGATGATTCCAACGTAAGTTGGCAACTTGATTACCATAAGTATTGATGAAACTGTTATTGATTCCAAAAACATCTTTACCAAAATATCCAGAGAAGAATATATTGTTTTTAGTATTAATTCTATAGTTTATTTTTGTGTTTAAGTCGTAGAAATAGGCTTTATTATCATTATCAAAAAGAGGCAAAAATAAATGAGCATAAGAAGACCTACCACCTACTAAAAATGATATTTTTTCTTCTTTTATAGGCCCTTCAATAAGTAATCTTGAAGACACCAAACCAACTCCTCCTGTAACTTTAAACTCTTTGCTATTTCCTTCTTTTTGATAAATGTCTAAAACAGAGGAAAGCCTTCCTCCATATTTCGCAGGAATCCCTCCTTTAAACAATTTTACATCTTTAATTACATCAGGATTAAAAACAGAGAAGAAACCAAATAAGTGAGATGAATTAAAAACTGTGGCTTCATCTAATAGAATTAAATTTTGATCTGCGGCGCCACCTCTAACATTAAAACCAGAAGCACCTTCACCAGCACTTGTAACTCCTGGTAACAGTATTATTGATTTTATAATATCTGCTTCACCTAAAACCACAGGAATTGCTTTAATTGAAGCTGAGGTCAATTTATTGACACTCATTTGTGGTGATTTTACGTTTATTTTTTCAATATCAGTTTGTATTACAATCTCGTCCAAACTTTCCGATTCTTCTTTAAGTTTAAAGTTTTTTATAATTTTTTGATTAAGATTAATACTTTCTAAAATTGAGGTAAAGCCTAAATAGCTTACCTGAATTTTGTATACACCTTCAGGTATCGTTATGGAGTAAAAACCATATTCATTTGTAGTTGTTCCAGCATTAATTTCCGGGAAATAAATGGATACTCCAATGAGAGTTTCATTATTTAAATTGTCGTAAACAGTTCCGCTAACTGTAAATTTTTCTTGACTAAAAACGCAGATTGATAGTAAGAAAAATAGGATACTTATTTTTTTCAAGTACTTTTTTTGTTTGATTAATATTTAATATTCTCAAACAAAAGTAATATTATAAAAACCAGTGAAAAGGTAAAAAAACGTTAAAAAAGATGTTTTTAATCATAAATAAGGTCTTCAACTTTTATTTTTTTATTTTTAATAAAGTCATATAATGTAAGTCTTCTTAAAGTATAATAATCTGTCCAGAATTTTTCTAATGAATTTAAATAACTTAAAATCGACCTATCTTTTTCCTGCAAAGCTAAATTTAAATCTGTAATGGTAATTTTACCTAAAATAAATCTTTTTTTAGTGATTTCGTACCTTCTAATTGCAATTTCTTGAGCTTTCTCAGCAGTTTTTAAGAAATTACGTTGATTTTGCCAATTTAGGGTGTGTAAATAAATTTCCTGCTCAAATTCTTGTTCGTCTTGTTTTACATTTGTATTCACTAAATCTTTATTTGCTTCAACTAATTTTTTTCTTGATTTAGAAACACCCCAGTCTAAAATGGGAATACCTAGTGATAAAACAAGATTTTGTTGCTGATTGTAATCCTGAAACAAATCAGTAAAAACTTCTCCTTGTTGAGAAATTCCAAAATTTGCTCTAAAACTCATTTGTAATTTATTATTTCCATTTACTTCTGCAACATCTTGCTCTGCTTGTAAGCGTCTTCTTCTAAATTCGATAACAGCTTTTCTATTTGATTTTGCTTCTTCTAAAGCTTTTTCTACAGTTACTGTAAAGGTTGATAGCTCTTTTGGAGTATTTAATAATATATTTTCTGTGTCTAAAATTAAATATCTAGATAAATTTTGAGAAGATCTTTTAAACCTTATTTCATTAGTTATTAATTCATTTTCAGCATTTAATACTGACAATTCTATTTGCAATAGGTCATTTTCAGCAATTTTTCCCATTTTAAATCTTCCTTTAGAAATTTGAAACAAAGTATCTTGGTTTGAAAAGTTAGATTTTGCAATTCTTTTTTGTACCTGAGCTTTTAAAAGGGCAAAATATCTTCTAGTTGTATTGATAGAGATATCTTCCATTCCTTCAATCAGATCTCTTTTTGCTTCTTCATATATTAAAGGTTCTATCTTTTTTTGCCATTTAAATTCGTTGTATAATAATGAGTTTTGAGAGTAGTTTATGGAAAAAGGAATGACAGAAAAACGTGTGGCATCACTGGCGAATAAGTCTACTCTTTCAAACTGTGAGCTAAAAGATAATGTACCACCTGTAAATGCTAAATTCTGGTTTAAAGATAAAACACCTTGTAATCTAGATTGATTGGTTTCTACAAAAATATCATCCCCATTATCATCGGTAATTCTATTTATGGAGTTAGAGTATGAGGGTAAAGTAGCATCTAAGCGTAATTGTGGTAACAAGCCTGCTTTAAAATTTCTGTAACGCCAATAACTTGCTTGGTTTTGGTTGACTAAAGCTTTGTATTCAGGTGAGTTTTTTTGCGCTATTTCAATGGCTTGTTCTAATGTTATTAGCTGTTGACTAAACATTGAAATTGAAAGGAAAAGGCCAAATAGTATTAGTGTATTTTTCATGTTTATTCGTGTCTAATAGCTTCAATTGGGTTTTTATTAGCCGCAGATTTAGCTGGTGCAATTCCAAAAATTAATCCAATAAGTGTGGCTACAAAGAAGGACAGTAAAATAGAACTTAGGCTTAAAATGGTTTCAATACCCGTAGTTATTTCTAAAATATAGGAAGATAAAATCCCAAGAATTATACCTATAATTCCGCCACCAATACTTACTAAAATAGATTCTGTTAAAAACTGAAGAATTACATCTTCTTTGGTGGCACCAATAGCTCTAATTATTCCAATCTCTTTGGTTCTTTCTAATACAGAAGCCAACATTATATTCATAATACCAATTCCACCAATTAGTAATGATATTCCCGCAATAATACTTAATACAATATTAAAAATCTGTTTTGTTTTTTGCTGTTGTTTTAATAACTGAATAGGAATTGAAATTTCAAAATCAATCATATCATTATGTCTTCTTTTTAGCATTCTGCTTAAAACGTCAGCTGTTGCATTTAATTCGGATGAATTATTAACTTGTACGACTAGTTTATCAATTTGATGATAATTTCCTCTTGGTATTCTTTCTTTTGGACCTTGTTGATTTCCTCCAAAAATGATCATTCCTCCAGTATTCTCAATAGGTTTATCACTTATAATTTTACGATCTTTATATCGAATTAAAAATGTTTTAATAGGAATGTAAACATCTAAATTCATATTTCTAATACCTAGATTTTCTTGTGCAGTTTCAGAAACAAATTTTTCCTCAATAACACCAACAACTTGCAACCAAACATCTTTTACTTTTATTTGTTTGCCAATTGCACTTTCACCAGTAAATAATTTCTTTTCTATTTTTTTACCTATAATACAAACAGGTAAAGCACTTTCAGTCTGTGCTTGATTAAAGTTTTTCCCACTTTCTATATTGATATTTGATGTTGTAAAATAATCTTCAGAAACTCCAATTAGTTTTATTGAATTCTGTCGTCCTTTTTTGATTACATAAGTTTCTAAAATAATTTCTGGACTTACTCTTTTTACTGATGGGATATTTTTTTTAATGCTATTTACATCTAGCATATCCAATCCCTTAGAAAAACGTTTTGGTTCTAAAGTACCACCTTCTTCCTCATCTTGATTGTTGTTTTCTTCTTTATCTGAAATTGGGGTAATTACAATATTATTTACACCTACTAATTCTAATTGCGCTAATATTTCTTTCTCAGCGCCATTACCAATTGCCAACATTGTGATTACAGCTGCTACACCAAAAATTATTCCTAAAGATGTTAATAAAGTTCTTATCTTATTTGCTAAAATTACGCGAAGAGCTTCTGTGAAATTGGATTTTAATTTCTCAATATAGATTTTATCAAACATGTAAATTAGTTTAGCATTGCTATTTTACTAGCTTCATATCCTTCTGGTTTATTTAAATAAACAACATCTCCTTCAGATAAACCTTCAGTTATAATTATAGAATCGTTATTAGAATCACCAATTTTAATTTCGTTTTTAGTAATGGCAAAGCCAGACTTTTTATAAACGTAAGTAATGGATTCTTTAGAGAAAATTGCTTCTAATGGAATGCTTAATACATTTTTCTTTTCAAAAGTTAAGATTTTATTTGATGTTGTCATTCCTGGTTTAATATTTTCATTAGTTCCATTAAGTTTTATCATTACTTGAAAAACTTTAATATCTGAACCTCTTTTCTTTTCGCCAACATTTGCAACACTTGTAACAATACCCTCCATTTCAATATCAGGAAAAGCATCAAAACCTACTTTTACAGGTAAATCTTTTTTAATTTTTCTGATATCAACTTCATTCGCATAAGTTCTAGATTCCATTTGAGTTAAATCTGGCAAACTAGCAATGGTAGGATTCCAAGGACTGATTTCTGAGCCAACTTTTTTCTTTGAGCCATCCCAATTTTTATCATAGGTAATCATCCCATTTCCGTCAGAAAATATTGTGAAAGATTTTAATAAAGTTAAAAGATCATCTAATTTTTTCTTAATTTTTGACACTTGTGTTCCAACTTCAACCATTTTAGCGTTGGCTTGTCTCTTTTTAATTTTATAATTCTCTAGTTTTTCTCTTAAACCTCTTTCTGCTTTTTCTAAATTAATCTCTAGCTTCTTTATGGTTGCCGGTGGTTCGTATATAGATTGTTTTAACTCCAATCTTGTTTCTTCCATGGAAAAACGTAAATCTTTAATAGCATTACGTTCTTGTTTTAGAGATAATGTAGTATCCAATTGCTCTTGGGTATATTTAGATTCAGCAGTTTCTAAATTTAAACGTGCATCTAAAATTTGTTCATTAACGCTGCTTGGATCTAATCTTCCTACATAATCTCCCTTTTTTACTATTGTTCCCTCTGCAACTAAGTCTTGAATTTTTATATTATTAAGTCGAAATTTTCGAAGATTACTTGGACCATTAATTTTTTTTAGACTTGTAGATTGTGCTTCACCTGAAGTGATTACTTCACTTAGAAAATCAGCTTTCTTTACTTTTGCAGTTAAATATATTTCATCATCGTTTGAAGGAGGAAAATACCTATAAATAAAATAAATTGAGATTAGCGTTATCACAGAAATGATAACTATACGTTTCTTATTCATTAATTTTTGTTTTGGCTGAAATCAAATCTAATTAAAAAAGGGTGCTATTCAGCACCCCTTTTGTTAATATTTATAAAAAGTTCTGTTAATTTTTTAGGCTAAAATGGTATTTAAAGTATTATTAGATCTCATTGCTGAATCAGCCAATTGATCATTTGGTTTGTAGTAACCACCAATAGTAACAGCCTTTCCCTGAATTTCATTCAATTCAGTGATAATTTTATTTTCGTTTGCTTTAAGATCAGTATAAATTTTAGTGAATTCAGATTTTAACTCAGCATCTTTATTTTGATTTGCTAGACCTTCTGCCCAGTATAAAGCTAAATAAAAATGACTTCCCCTATTATCCATTTCACCAACTTTTCTAGAAGGTGATTTGTCATTCTCTAAAAATTTATCAGTAGCATCATCTAAAGTTTCTGCTAAAATTAGGGCTTTAGAATTATTATTTACATTTCCTAAATGTTCTAAAGAAACCGCCAAGGCTAAAAATTCACCTAAAGAATCCCAACGCAAGTGATTTTCTTCCAAAAATTGCTGTACGTGCTTTGGAGCGGAACCTCCTGCACCAGTTTCAAATAAACCACCACCATTCATTAATGGAACTATAGATAACATCTTCGCAGACGTTCCCACCTCTAAAATTGGAAATAAATCTGTTAAATAGTCGCGTAAAACATTACCAGATACAGAAATAGTATCTTCTCCTTTTACAATTCTTTCTAAAGTAAATTCTGTAGCTTTTATAGGTGATAAAATTCTGATATCTAAACCAGAAGTATCGTGATTAGGTAAATATAAATTTACTTTTTTAATAATTTCAGCATCGTGAGCTCTATTTTTATCTAACCAAAAAACAGCTGGTGTTTTAGAAGCTCTAGCTCTTGTAACAGCTAATTTTACCCAATCTTGGATTGGTAAGTCTTTTGTTTGGCACATTCTCCAAATATCTCCTTCTTCAACTGAATGCTCAATTAATGTGTTGTCATTGGAATCTGTTACTATAACTTTTCCTGCAGCAGCAATTTCAAAAGTTTTATCATGAGAACCATATTCTTCTGCTTTTTGTGCCATTAAACCAACGTTAGGAACTGTTCCCATCGTTGTAGGATCAAAAGCACCATGTTTTTTACAGAAGTCAATTGTAGCAGCATAAATACCTGCATAAGAACTATCAGGAATTACTGCTTTGGTGTCTTGTAATTCTCCTTTAGCGTTCCACATTCTTCCAGAAGTACGAATCATAGCTGGCATAGAAGCATCAATAATTACATCAGAAGGAATATGTAAGTTTGTGATTCCCTTATCTGAATTCACCATAGCTAATGCTGGTCTATTTTCATAGATTGCTGCGATATCTATTAAAATTTCTTCTTTCTTTTCTTTAGAAACTTCATCTAAATTACTTAAAATATTTGCAAAGCCAACATTTGCATTTACACCAATTTTTTCAAAAGTTTCCTGATGTTTTTCAAATAAATCTTTATAAAACACTTTTACTGCGTGTCCAAAAATAATAGGATCAGAAACTTTCATCATTGTTGCCTTCATGTGCAAAGAAAGTAAAACTCCTTGTTCTTTGGCTTCCTCTACCTGAGCCTCTAAGAAAGAAATTAATGCTTTTTTGCGCATTACAGTTGCGTCTATAATTTCTCCATCCAATAGAGAAACGGCATCTTTTAAAATTGTTTTAGAACCATCTTCAGCGATATGCTTTATTGAAACTTTAGTGGCATTAGAGACTGTGATTGATTTTTCATTATGAGCAAAATCATCAGCATCCATAGTTGCCACATGTGTTTTAGAATCAGATTTCCATTCACCCATAGAATGAGGGTTTTTACGGGCATAATTCTTAATTGCTTTAGGAGCTCTTCTATCAGAGTTGCCTTCTCGTAAAACAGGATTTACAGCAGAACCTTTTACTTTGTTATATAAAGCTAAAACCTTTTTATCCTCATCTGTAATTACTTCCTCAGGATAATTTGGTAATGCATAACCTAAAGCTTGTAATTCTTCAATGGCAGCTGTTAATTGAGATACTGAAGCACTTATATTTGGTAATTTTATAATATTAGCTTCAGGTTGTTTTGCTAAATTTCCTAAAATAGCTAAAGCGTCTTCTACTCTTTGATCTTCGTTTAGGTATTCTGCGAAATTTGAAAGAATTCTAGATGCTAAAGAAATATCTTTAACTTCTATTTCTATTTCAGATGATTTTGTAAAGGCTTTTACAATAGGTAAGAAAGAACGTGTTGCTAAAGCTGGTGCTTCATCTGTTTTTGTATATACAATTTTCGCTTTTGTACTCATTGTTATTTGTGTTTATTATAATTCGTAAGTATAATGCTTTTTATCTAAAGATTAGCTTTTTAGAAAGCGAGCAAATTTATGAATTATAGATGAGATTTTTAATGGCATATTATCATTAATTGATAGTTTTTTTTATCATTTTAATAATTTTTGAAATCGATTTCGTGGAAGTTCAAAATATTAGTTTTTTTAGACATTCTCAACTCTAAATTACTTAAAGGTTATAAAGAAGACTTTAAAGTTTTATAACAAAAAAAAGCGTTGTTAATTAAAACAACGCTTTTTTTGTATAATTTAAAGAAGTAATTATCTTCTTTTTTCTTGAATTCTAGCTTTTTTACCAGTAAGTCCTCTAAAGTAGTAAATACGTGCTCTACGTACTCGACCTCTTTTGTTAACTTCAATTTTTTGAATAGAAGGTAAGTTTACAGGGAAAATTCTTTCTACACCTACAGTACCAGACATTTTTCTGATTGTAAATGTTTCTGAAGTTCCAGTTCCTCTTCTTTGAATTACAACTCCTCTAAAAAACTGAGTTCTTGTTTTGTTTCCTTCCTTAATTTCGTAATACACAGTAATTGTATCACCCGCAGCAAATTCTGCAAATTCTTTTTTTGTTACAAATTCGTCTTGAACAAATTTTATTAAAGATTCCATCTTTATATTTTTTTAATTTTTCTAAAACAACATTAACGATTCTCGTCAGAGGTTAATTTAGCTGTTGCAAAAGTAATTATTATTTTTGGTTGATGAAACTAAAACTAATTATTTTTTTGATTGATAATTTGTGCAATAGTAAATCCAAAATTTTCGAACTTCTTTGTTGTTTAGTTTTATGATAACAGGTTCTATTTCAGTGATATTATCAAAATAGTTGCTTAGTTCGTTGTGTTGAGAACCATTTTTATCTCTATTTTTAAATCGTTTATCAGAGTCAATGAAAATTGCGTTTTTTGAATTTAAGGCTGTTAAATCATCACCCAAATAATCAAAATGTAAGCTAGGTAAACCCAAAATGTTTTGTGCGTAAACTTTGTCGTTCATAAAAAAGTTTAAGCACGCTGATGTTTTGTAGTTATCATCAGAAAAAATAAAAGTATTAGGATATTTTTGCTGTAATTTTTCGGTTTCAGCTGCCAACTCTTTCCATCCTATCCAAGTATCATCGCTTTTAATGGGTACTAAGTAAAACACAACTTGTAAGCCTACTAAAAAATGAAAAATGATGGAAATAATAACTTGTGCCTTCAATAATTTCTTATTTATAAATATTCCTGCTATAATGATTCCTGTAATGTAAGAAGGCATCATCCAATTTAATTTTACCCAATAAATTGGAGTAAGACTAAAGAAACCTACAAATGTTGGTATAAAAAAAGCCAATAAAAATAGCGTTTTGGCTTTTGGAATTTTGAATTGAGTGATAGCTCTTTTAATATATTTAAATGTAAAAGTGATGAATATTAGAAATAAAACGGGAACTAATAAAAACATTTGATGCCCAATAGCACCAAAAAAATAATTTGGAGAAATTTTAAATTCTGAAATAGAACTGGTTCTTTCTGAAGATTGAAAAGCAAATGATGCAAATTCATTTTGATAATTCCACCACCAAACAGGAAACATAACAGCAATTGAAATAATTATGGACAACCATAACCAAGGAGAAATTAATAGTTTCCTGTATTTATTAGAAAAAATAAGAAAAGCAATTAATCCTATTTGTAATAGAAGTGCAGTGTATTTGCTGTTGAAAGCTAATCCCATTGCAATTCCACCTAAAATCCAAAAACCTGATTTATTTTCAAAAATTGCTTTATACAAACATATTAAACTCAACGTCCAGAATAACAATAAGGGAACATCTGGAGTAGAATTGAAAGAAAGTATGGAAATAAAAAGTGTAGAAGCTAATAAAATAAATGCTCTTTGTAATTTTTCTTTGGATAAGAAGTAGGACGCTAATTTGTAAAAACTCAGAATGGTTAATGTAGTAACTGCAAAATCGGCAAACTTTATAACAAAAATAGATTGTCCAAAAATATCTGTAAATAGTCTTAGTATGTAGCCAATCATACCTGGATGATCAAAATAAGATAAAGATAAATTTTGACCATATAAATAATAGTAAGCATCTTGGGGCATTAACCCCATAAAAGGAAGTAAAATCAATCTAAATAATTGAAATCCTAAAACCCAAGAAATGGCTTTATTGTTTTTTATAAGTGATAAAAGCTTATTCATCTTTTATTAAGTCAGGTCTAATTTGTTCTGTTCTTTTAAATGCTTGTTCACTTCTCCAATCTTCAATTTTAGGGAAGTTTCCAGATAGTAATATGTCTGGTACTTTCATTCCTTCGTAATTTGCAGGTCTTGTGTAAACAGGAGGAGATAATAAATTGTCTTGAAAGGAGTCTGTTAAGGCAGATTGCTCATCACCAATAACACCAGGAATTAAACGAACTACGGCATCAACCAAAACAGCTGCAGCCAATTCACCGCCTGTTAAAACATAATCTCCAATAGAAATTTCTTTGGTAATGTATTTATCACGAATACGTTGATCAACGCCTTTGTAATGGCCAGTTAAGATTAAAATATTTTCTTTTAAAGATAATGTATTTGCAGTAGATTGGTTTAATGTTTTGGCATCTGGAGTCATGTATATAACTTCATCATAATTACGTTCAGATTGTAATTTACAAATACAATTTGCAATAGGTTCAATCATCATTACCATTCCTGCACCACCACCAAATTGTGTATCATCAATCTGTTTGTAGTTACCTAAACCATACTTACGTAAATCATGAATTATAATTTCTGCCAGACCTTTGTCTTTGGCACGTTTTATAATAGAGTGATTAAAAGGACTTTCTAATAAATTAGGTGCTACTGAAATAATATCTATTCGCATTTTACAAATGTATGTTTTGTGAGTGTAATCTTAAAATTAGGTGAAAGTATTTTTAAATTTTGATGCTATTTTATTTTACTAATTATATTTCAACATTTAAAAAACTACATCACAATATTATTTTTCCAAACATAAGGTTCAGGAATGTCTTCGTCATCAATTAATTGTCTAATATCTATTTCTATGCCTCTACTTAAATCAGTAATTGGTACATCATTTGCTCCACCCTCAAAAGGGTTTTCTGTGTTTTCACCAATTTTTTCCATAGTATGAAAAACCCAAGCAAGTAAAGTACTAAAGGGTATAGAAAACCAAACAAAATGTTTAGCAATAAACTCTTGAGCTAAATGCCCCCAATTGGTTCTAGATTGATACACAGCGAGATCTTTAAGAATGTGTTTTCCAAGACTTTCAAAGCCTTCCATCATGCCAAAAGGAAGTAAGATTATAAAAATCCAAACAAAAATATAATTCAAGGTGGCGTATTGTCTTGGATAGGGAAAGTTTTTAATACGTTCAGATTTTCCCTGTAAAGTGTATAATTCTGTCAAAATCTTCATCATTTCCATATGCCTGAAATTTTCAATAAAACCAGTATTCATCAATTCTTTTAATCTTTTTGATTGTTTTCCTAAAAGCTGTGAAGGTTTATTTCCTTTAGAGAAAATTTCTTTGTATTCTTCTTCTGTAATGTAAGGTTTTATGGCTTCTCTAATCTCAATTTTATCTTCGAGTACTAAATAATAATTTTCTCTGAATTCCGCATTTTGTTTATTCTTTTTGAGATGTGTTTCCCAAGTTTTATCGGCTCTCATTTGATAACGTAAAGCCGTTAACCATGCAATGTGTCTGTGCACCAATTCTTTTTTTACCTCTTGCAGCTCTTCAATAGAAATTGACTTTTTAATATGCGTGGTGTCAATAAAATCTTTTACCATAATGGTCCAAGATCTTGATGTATTTACAATGCCACCCCAAATTTTTCGAGCTTCCCAAAGTCTATCATATGAAGCATTATTTTTAAAACTGATAATAAATGAAATAGCAGTTCCTAAAACACCTAAAGGCAACCAAGGTACATGCAGCCATTTTAACCCAACAATATCAAATAAAATTACAGGTATTGTGCCAATTAAAATAAATAGAAATGTTTCTCTTCTAGTCCATTTAAGTAATCCTTTAATTGGAAAAATTCTTTTTGTATACATATTATATGATGTTAAAATATCAAATATAAGCTTTTTGAATTCTTATATTTGTTGATAAATAATTTTTATAAAATGAAAAAAATATTCTTGTTATTCTTGTTGAGTTCACTTTCTGTGGCAGCTCAAAAAATAGATTTGTCTTATTATTTACCTGAAACAACCACTTATAATTCAGATATACCAACTCCAAAATCTGTAATTGGTCACGAAGTGGGTGAGTGGCATATTACGCACGACAAATTGGTTGCATATATGAAAGTTTTGGCAGCTTCTTCAGATAGAATTTCAATTGAAAGTAGAGGAGAAACTTATGAAAATAGACCTTTGGTATTGTTAACAATTACATCACCAGAAAATCATAAAAATATTGATAATATTAGGAAAAATCATATTGAAGCTACAAATAATAATTCTGTTGATGTTTCTAAAAACCCAATAGTAGTTTACCAAGGGTTTTCAATTCATGGAAATGAACCAAGTGGCTCTAATGCTGCATTAGCAGTAGCTTATTATTTGGCTGCGGCGCAAGATATTGATGATTTATTAAGCAATACTGTTATTCTTTTTGATCCTTCTATGAACCCTGACGGATTGCAACGATTTGCATATTGGGCAAACACAAATAAAAGTAAAAACATAAATCCAGACCCAAATGACAGAGAGTATTCTGAGATTTGGCCAAGAGGAAGAACCAATCATTATCAGTTTGATATGAATCGTGATTGGTTACCTGTTCAATTACCTGAGAGCACAGCGCGAATTGCAAGTTTTCATAAATGGTTGCCAAATATTGTAACAGATCATCACGAAATGGGAAGTAATTCAAGTTTCTTTTTTCAGCCAGGGATTCCAAGTAGAACCAACCCATTAACTCCTCAGATGAATCAAGATTTAACAAAAGAAATAGCAACATATCACGCAAAAGCTTTAGATAAAATTGGTTCTACGTATTACTCAGAAGAGAGTTTTGATGATTTTTACTACGGTAAAGGTTCTACGTTTCCAGATATTAACGGTAGTATTGGAATTTTGTTTGAACAAGGAAGTTCTAGAGGACATGCGCAAGAAACAGAAAACGGAGTTTTAACATTTCCTTTTACCATTAGAAATCAGTTTACAGCGGCTTTATCAACCTTAGAAGCTGCAAAAAATATGCGTGTAAAAATTTTAAAGTATCAGCAAGATTTTTATAAAGAATCTAGAAGTACAGGGACTAATAAAACTATTGTTTTTGGGGATGCAAAAGATGCTGCAAAAAGTTATCATTTAGCGGAAGTAATGCAAAAACATAAAATTAAAATTCATGAATTAAAGTCTGATTTTTCTCAAAATGGTAAAGAATTCAAAAAAGGATACAGTTATGTTGTGCCTATGAATCAGAAAAACCAACGTTTGGTAAAAGCGATGTTTGATGTTAGAACAAAGTTTAAAGATAGCTTATTTTATGATGTTTCTGCTTGGACTTTCAACCATGCTTTTGGAGTCGATTATGCAGACAATATTTCACTTTCTAAAGCTGGTGAAGAAATTACAGCACTAAAAATGAAGAAAGGAGCAGTTTCTTTTAAGAGTAATTATGGGTATTTAATGCCTTGGAATGAATTTTATACACCAAAAGCATTAAATACAATTTTGCAAAAAGGAATTCGTGCAAAAGTAGCAATGAAAAATTTTAAAAATGATGGGAATGCCTACGAGTATGGAACTATTTTTATTCCTGTTCAGAATCAGAAATTAAATGTTGAAGAATTGTATCAATTTTTAAATACTGTTGCCAATGACAGCCACCTTAAAATAAATGGGGTTTATACTGGTTTGAATGATGGAATTGATTTAGGATCTAATAATTTTAGAGCAATTACGAGACCTAAAGTCGCAATGATTGTAGGCGATGGTGTTGCAGGAAACGATTCTGGAGAAATTTGGCATTTATTTGATCAACGTTTTGATATGCATATTACACGTTTAGATACAAGAAATTTATCAAGAATTGATATTGCTAAATATACACATATTGTTATTCCAAGTAGCAGATTAGAAAAAAGTGCTGTAGAAAAAATTAAAGCGTGGGTTCGCAATGGTGGGATTGTAGTTGGTTATAAAAATACTGCAAAATGGTTAAGTAGTAATAAAATGATTAGCTTGAATTTTGAAAGTCCAAAAAGAGACTCTGTTAAAAATGTTTCTTTTGAAAGTAGATCTTTAAAATCTGGAGCTCAAGTTATTGGTGGAGCTATTTTTCAAGCAAATATTGATCGTTCTCACCCAGTAAATTTTGGGTATAAAAATGATAAAATTGCGTTATTTAGAAATTCTACAACGTTTATAAAAGCAGATAAAGACAGTTATAATAATCCTATTCAATATACGGCCAATCCTTTATTGAGTGGTTATATTTCAAAAGAAAATGCAAAAGTGATTCAAAATACAGTTCCTTTTAAAGTACAGCGTTTTGGTAGAGGTAAAGTAGCTGTTTTTACAGACAATACAAATTTTAGAGCTTTTTGGTTTGGAACTAATAAGTTACTAATGAACACTATTTTCTTTGGGGATAAAATGTAGATTATATTTTAGACAATAACGCGCAGTATGTTTTGGTATAAAATTGGCATAAATTTAAAATCTATGCCAATTTTTTATGTAACAAAATCAGTATTTATGCGTCTTATTTGTGTAACCAATTCAATTATATATGAGTTTTTTTAGAGTTTTATTTGCTATCATCTTTCCTCCACTTTCAGTGATAGACAAAGGTTGTGGTTCTTTCTTTATTATTTTTTTATTAACACTTTGTGGCTGGATTCCTGGAGTTATAGGAGCGTTGGTAATTTTGAATAATCCTAAAAGTTAGTTTTAGAATTTAAAACTGTTTACTCTATTTTACGGTATTTGAAATAGTAAATTTGTTCTCATCAAAGAAATTTAAAATTAATCATCTTCATTGTAAAGACTTGTTTTCAATAAGGTATTATTTATGAAACTTGTTCTCCGTTTTTGACAGTTTTTGAAGCCTGTAATAAAACTACATTTCCATCAGAATTGTAAATGCCTAACACTAAAACTTCACTCATAAAATTAGCGATTTGTCTTGGTTTAAAATTAATAATTGCTGAAACTTGCTTGTTCAATAACTCTTCTTTACTGTATAAATCTGTAATTTGCGCACTTGATTTTTTTATACCTAAATCTCCAAAATCAATTTTTAATTGATAGGCAGGTTTTCTTGCTTTTGAGAAGTCATTAACCTCAATAATAGTTCCTATTCTTAGATCTACTTTTAAAAAGTCTTCAAAAGTTATTTCTTCTTTCACAGTTTTAAAATTGAATGAGTATATAAATTATTTTCTTAGTTTTTCAATTACCCAAAGAGGTCCAATTAATAAAAATTCTAAATCTTTTAAGAATGATGGTTTTGCACCTTCTATTTTATGACCATAAAACTGACCAATCCAAGCCAAAACAAAAATAATTATGGAAACATAGAAAAGGTTGAGGTTGTTGCCAATCCAAAAATTACCAAGAATACAAAGTAACATTACAAAAAGCATTTCTGTAAAATACCTAAAACCCAAACGCAAGTAAAAAAACGAAATAATTACACCAATAATTACTGCCCAATTTTCTAAAATAGGATTTTGTAAACCAAAAGTGTTTTCTAATAAAGTTGTAGGAATACTCATTAATAAACCAATTACACTAAAAAATATTAAGGGTACACAAATGTAATGTATGGCTTGATTGGTTTCATTTTGATGGCTTACTGCATATTCATCAAAATATTCTTGAGCAGTTTTCATTATCTTTTAATTTTGAATTTTAAAGATAATATATTTTTAAGTAAAACTTGAAAAGAGATAATGTTCTTTATTTTTAGCTTTTACAAAGTTTCAATTGCTTATAATGATGTTGACAATCCTAAGTAATTTTAAACTTACTTGTTTAATTGTTCATCAGTCTTCCCTACAATGAAATTCTATCTGATTACCTGATAGTTTTTTACAGAAACCTTTCAATATCAGAAGTTCAATTTTGAATATTTATTTTAGTGATGTTTTTAGGGAAATCAACTAGATCAATTGGGTGTTTTAGTATTTATAATGTCACTTTACTATTTAGTTACTTTCTTCATAAATTGTTTTGAACTTCTATTTTCAGGATTTATCGCTAAAGATTTTTTAAAATTTAACAAAGCATTTATAGTGTCCTTTTTTAAATAATAAGCTTCACCTAAACTGTTAAAAACACTTGAACTTCTTGGATATAATTTAGCGTTTATTTTAAAGATTTCTAAAGCTGAATTCAAATCATCTTTTCTTATAAAATCGTAACCTAATCTATTAATACTCCATTCTCTAATAGCCGGGTCTAAGGAATCTTCTTGCTGAATCTTTTTAAAGGCGACTAAAGCTTTATCAAACTCCTTATCTATGAAATATTCAGAAGCTATTTTTTCATCAAACTCCATTTTTTTGAAGTTGTATTTTATGCCTTTATGCTCTGTTTTTTCAGCCAATTCAATGTGCATCTTAGGTTTACTTACAAAAAGTATTTTTTCATTTAGTTCTTTCATATAAAAAGCACTGTCATTTATTTTTAACAGTTCTATATCGTCGTTTCCACGCCATTTTGCATGCATTTCAGCATTTTCAAAATATATTTCTAAAACCTCGTTTACATTAAATAGATATCGTCCAGAAGTAGCTTTAATAAAGGTTTCTGAGTTTTTTGTTGATGTGCAACTGGTAACTATTGTAATTAGAAATAAAGGGTACAAAAGTTTTTTCATAGTAGTTTGATTAAAATTGATTCTCTATTTTAGACGACTAACTTAACTCTTTTGTTACATTTTTTTATCTCTAATTAAACTATTTTGATCTTTTTAAACAAATAAGAAATTAAATTACAGGTATAATAAATAACATTATTAGTATTGCAATAGATAAATATAATCTTTAATAAGTTGTATTTTTAAGTTTACTTGATCAGTTTTTTTAAACTCTCTAATTCAACACCAAGATTTCTAAACATTTCAATAATACTACTTAATTTTAATTCGTGTTCTTCATATTCTTGAGTATTTATGCTACATGTAAATTTCCATAATTCTAAAACTTGGGCTACAGGAATTTCGTATTCTTCGTAAGATGAATTGTCTGGTTTTAATAAAAAGGATTGGTTTTTTTTAACTTGATTATATATTCGTTTATAAGTCATTCCATCGTTCTTAGTTACAATAATATAAGAAGAACCACTTTTTACATTTTTAATGTCTTCTACAAATTCTGCAACTACATACGAACCATCTTTCATAGGTAACATAGAATCTCCTTTTATAGGAAATGCTCTGTGTTTTCCAGTAGGTAAAAATGGGAGTTTTATTTTTTCAAGTTGTTCAATATATTCAGGATCATCGTATCCTAATAAATAACCTGCAGACGCTTTGGCTGGAACAATTTCAATCAAATTTTCATTATCGTTATCTACTGTTATTGGAAATAAGACTCTTTTATTACCTACTTCTATAAATGAAACGTCACTGGCTTTGGTTAAATCATTTTTGATAATAATATCAATAGGGATTTTAAAATATTCAGAAAATGAAATTAAAAATTCAATTGTTGGCGAAGATCTGTTCTCTTCATAGGAACTTATTCTGGACCTTGTTACACACAATTCTTCTGCTAAATTTTCTTGGGTTAGTTTTTTTAAAGCTCTTAAATGTTTGATGTTTTTTGCTAAAATCCTCATAATGCTACAATATTGAGCAACAAATGTATGAATATGTAGCTAATTTTGCACTATGCAAAAACATATTTTACATCTAGATTTAGATACTTTTTTTGTTTCCTGTGAAAGGTTGATTGATAGTAGGTTGCAAAAAAAACCTTTGCTTGTTGGTGGAACTGGAGATAGAGGTGTTGTTGCTGCATGTAGTTACGAAACAAGAAGATTTGGTGTGCATTCTGGGATGTCAATGAAAATTGCAAAACGGTTGTGTCCTGAGGCTATTACAATTAGAGGTAATAGTGTTACGTACTCAAAATACTCAAATATTGTTACTGAAATAATCAAAGAAAAAGTACCTGTTTTTGAAAAAGCAAGTATTGATGAGTTTTATGCAGATTTATCTGGAATGGATGCTTTTTTTGGGAGTTACAAATACGCATCAGAATTGCGTCAGAGAATTATAAAAGAAAGTGGTTTGCCTATTTCTTTTGGGTTGTCACAAAATAAAATTGTTTCTAAGGTTGCTACGGGCGAGGCAAAACCCAATAATCAATTGTTAATTAACAAAGGTTTTGAAAAAGAGTTTTTAGCTCCTTTATCTATAAAAAAAATACCATCTGTAGGAAATAAAACCTATCAAACCTTAAGAAATCTAGGGGTTGATAAAATAAAAGTGATTCAAGAGATGCCTTTAGAAATGATGATTAGTGTTTTAGGTGTTAATGGTAGAACTATTTGGAAACGTGCAAATGGTATTGATAATCCTCCAATTGTAGCATTTCATGAACGTAAATCTATTTCTACAGAACGTACTTTTAATAAAGATACAATTGATATGGTAAAATTGAAAAATACAATTTTTGCAATGGCAGAAAACTTAGCTTATCAATTAAGAAGAGGTAATAAACTTGCAGGTATAATTAGTGTTAAGATTAGGTATTCTGACTTTAATACCTGTAGTAAACAAGTTAAAATTCCTTATACAAGTGCAGATCATAAAATAATTCCTGTGGTGTTAGATTTATTTTACAAATTATATCAACGAAGAATTTTAATACGATTGGTAGGTGTAAAACTATCTGATATTGTTAGTGGTAATTATCAAATTAATCTTTTTGATGATTCTTGTCAGATGTTAAATTTATATAATGCTATGGATGCTATTAGAGATAAATATGGTGAATTAAGTGTAATGAGAGCATCAGCAATGGGTGCAAAAACAATTGGTAGAGGTAGTAATCCTTTTGATGGAGAACCTCCTTTGGTTTTGGCACATAGAAAACAATAATGTATCATGTATCTCAATTGCCATACATATTATTCATTACGTTACGGAACATTTTCTGAAATTGAACTTTTACAATTGGCAGTAGAAAATAATATTGATGTTCTTGTACTTACAGATATTAATAATACTTCTGCATGCATGAATTTTGTACAACAAGCAGAAAAACAAAATATTAAACCTGTTGTTGGTGTAGATTTTAGAAATGGAAATACCCAACAATTTGTAGCAATTGCTAAAAATAATATTGGCTTTCAAAATATCAATCGTTATTTATCGTGCTTTTTAGAATCAAAAACAATTATTCCTGAGCAACCTTCGCTTTTGGAACATGTTTTTATCATTTACCCTTTTGAAAAAGTCCTCGAATTAAATCTTACATCTTTTAAAGAAAATGAGTTTATAGGTGTGTCTGTTGCAGAAATTAATAAACTTCGGTTTTCTTACGTAAAAAAGTTTCAAGATAAATTAGTCATTCAACAACAAGTTACAGTTAGAAATAAGAAAGATTTTAATGCGCATAGATTATTACGTGCAATTGCGAACAATATATTGTTAAGTAAACTGCCTACTTCAGAACAATGTTTACCAACAGATGTAATGTATCATGGAAGAGATTTAGAACAATATTTTGATGAGTTCCCAAACTTAATTACAAATACAAAAACACTATTGAAACAATGTAGTATTCATTTTGGGTTTGATGCTGCACGTACAAATCAAAACCAGCAATTGTATGGCAATAGTTTTAAAGAGGATTGTAAAAAGCTATTGCATTTGTGCGATACAAAAATCCACAAACGCTATAAAAATATTACTCAAAAAGTAAAAAGCAGGCTAGAAAAAGAGCTAAAAGTAATTATAGATTTAAAGTTTGTTTCCTTCTTTTTGATTAATTATGATATTATTAATTATGCAAAAAAGAATAACTTTTTTCATGTAGGTAGAGGAAGTGGTGCAAATAGTATTGTAGCTTATATAATTGGAATTACAGATGTAGATCCTATTGAGCTAGATTTATATTTTGAAAGATTTATAAATCCTTTTAGAGCTTCTCCTCCAGATTTTGATATCGATTTTTCTTGGAAAGATAGAAATACAGTGACACAATATATTTTTAATCGTTTTAAAAATGTGGCGCTTTTAGCAACTTACAACACGTTTAAATATAGAGCTGTAGTACGTGAATTAGGTAAAGTATTTGGCTTGCCTAAAGAAGAGATTGATAAGCTAAGTAAGGGTTTACAATTGCAAAAAACAATTACTGGTAACACTTTTAGTAACACAAAAAAGAGGGTACAACAAAATACTACTACAACTTCAGCAATTTATCAACAACAAGAAATAGACAGTTTTGCACAATTGATTTTAAAATATGGAAAACTTATTGAAGGCTTTCCAAATTACGTAAGTGTACATTCAGCAGGAATTCTAATTTTAGATAAACCTATACATTATTATTCAGCAACAAGTTTACCTCCTAAAGGATTTTCCACAGTTCAATTTGATATGAATATTGCAGATGATGTAGGTATTTTTAAGTTTGATATTTTAGGACAAAGAGGTTTGGCAAAAATTAAGGATGCTTTAGCAATTATTAAAAAGAACAATCCTAGCCATCCACCAATTGATATTACTGATATAGAAAAATTTAAAAAGGATAAAAACATTAACAATCTTTTAAAAAGTGGTGGTGCAATAGGTGCTTATTATGTAGAATCTCCGGCAATGCGTGGTTTAATGCAAAAATTACAAACACAAGATTATTTAGGGTTAGTAGCTGCGAGCTCTATTATTAGGCCAGGAGTTTCTGGTTCTGGAATGAAAGATGAATTTATTAAAAGACATCGGTTTCCTGAAAAGCGAAAAGAAGCGCATCCAATTTTATTGAAAATAATGCCAGAAACTTATGGAGTAATGGTGTATCAAGAAGATGTAATGAAAGTTGCGAATCAATTTGCAGATTTAACTCTGGGAGAAGCTGATGTATTGCGTAGAGGAATGAGTGGTAAATACAGATCATTATCAGAATTTAAAGCAGTTGAAGATAAATTTATCAATAATTGTAGAAAAAAAGGTTTTAAAGATGCTTTAATTTTTGAAGTTTGGAATCAAATTAAATCTTTTGCTGGCTATGCTTTTGCAAAAGGGCACTCGGCTTCTTATGCTGTAGAAAGTTATCAAAGTATGTATTTAAAGTGTTATTATCCTATTGAATTTATGGTAGCTGTATTAAATAATGGTGGTGGTTTTTACAGTACAGAACATTACATTCACGAAGCTAAAATGCATGATGCAATTATAGAATTGCCTTGTGTAAATTCTAGTGATCATGCAAATACTGTAAATGGAAAAACAATTTATTTAGGTTTTGGGTATTTAAAAAATTTAGAGCATTTGGTGGTTCAAAAAATACTTTCTGAACGGCAAATCAATGGATTATATCTTTCTTTTACTAATTTTTTAGATCGTATTGTAATTAGTATTGAGCAGCTCACTATTTTAATAAAAATTGATGCATTTCGGTTTAC
>CAJWAC010000009.1 GCA_913020555.1 uncultured Polaribacter sp.
ACATCTACTGAATTCAGAACTGCATTTTGTTGCGCTATTTTTAAAGCATCTGCAGAAACATCTATTGCCGAAATAGTTGCATTTACAATATTTTTTGCCAAAGAAATAGGTATACATCCGGTTCCAGTGCCAATATCTAAAATATTTAACTTTGAAACGCCAAAACTTTGTAAAGTTGAAACTTCTTTAATAATCCACTCAACTAATTCCTCTGTTTCTGGTCTCGGAATTAAAGTGTTACCATCCACTAAAAAAGGGTAACCAAAAAATTCAGTTTTACCTATAATATATTGAATAGGTATCTCTTGTTTCAATCTTACTAAAGCACTTTTTAATAATGATAATTTTTCTTCACCAATTTTAAAATTAGGCTTAAGAACTGTATCAATTCTATTTAAGTTGAGATATTCCTCAATCAATAAAAAGAAAAAAGTATCTATTTCTGTCTTGGGGTAAACTGATGAAAGTTCAGTTGAAAAATATATTCTGAATTCTTTTAATATCATATTTCCTTAATCATCCATACATTACAAGAATAGTGGCAAGTATTGCCCATTGGTTTATCTAAATCTTTGAAGCCATATCTTTTATATAATTTTACTGCAGCTTTCATGTAAGGTAAAGTTTCCAAATAACATTTTTCAAAACCGTAATTTTTTGCTTTTTCCAAACAAGTTTCAATTAGTTTAGTGCCCAAACCTTTACCTCTAGCAATTGGCAAAAAGTACATTTTTTGAAGTTCACAAATATTGCCATCAAAATTATCTAACTGAGCAATTCCTGCACCTCCAACAACCTGGTTTTTGTGCTCTACAACAAAATAAACGGCATTTTCTTTTTGGTAGGTTTCAAACATTTTATCAGTTGCTTCATCTTCAAAAGCAGTACCTACTTTCGGTGCACCCATTTCTAGAATTACATTTCTAATAACTTTAGCAAGAGCAATATTATCTTTAACTTTTATTTCTCTTATGATAAAATCTTTACTTGTCATTTATTCCTGTATTTTTGCAATGGCAAGTTACCCAAATTTTCAAAAGTAATTGATGAGAAAAGCATTCTATTTTTTAAGTTTATTTGTATTTTTAAGCAGTTGCAATGTAAATAAAAAACCTGTTTTTATAAAAGTTGATGATCTACAATTTTTAAGTTTTAAAGGTGACACAATACACTTAAAAGCAAATGCTTTTTTTAAGAACCCAAACAATGTTAGTGGAAAAATTGCAACAGATGAGATAAAAGTAATTATGAATGATGAAGAAATTGCTCAAGTTTCCTCAGATGAATTTAAGGTACCTGCACGAAAAGAATTTACAATACCTTTAAAAGTGACTATTCCTTCCAAAATGATTTTTGAAAACAATAAAAATGGAATTTTAGGTGGCTTATTAAATTCAATCTTGAATAAATCTGTTAAAATACAATTTAAAGGAGTTTTAAAATATAAAGTCTTTGGTTTTTCTAGCGATTATCCTGTGGATATTTCTAAAAATATAAAAATAAAACTTTAAACCTTACTCATAAATAAAAATACCCAATATTATCAATCACGAAATTTACATAGAACGTTGTTTACAGATTGCTAAAAATGGAATTGGTATTGCAAGACCAAACCCAAGTGTTGGTGCTGTTATTGTGCATAAACAAAAAATTATAGCTGAAGGATTTACTTCTAAATATGGTGAAAGTCACGCAGAGGTAAATGCTGTTAATGCCGTAAAAGATAAGTCTATTTTAAAGGAAGCTACAATTTATGTAACCTTAGAACCTTGCTCTCATTTTGGTAAAACACCTCCGTGTGCTAACTTATTGGCAAAACATCAATTTAAAAATGTAGTGATTGGTTGTATTGATACCAATACTTTGGTTGCTGGAAAAGGAATTGAAATTTTAAGAAAGTCTGGAATTAATGTTATTGTTGGTATTTTAGAAAAAAAATGCCAAGAACATCATAAACGTTTTTTTACGGTTCAAAATAAAAAACGACCTTATATTATTTTAAAATGGGCTGAAACTACAAATGGCTTTCTAGCTCCTTTGCAAAAAGAAAAGCAATCTCCCATTTGGATTTCTAACAAATATTCAAAACAATTAGTTCATAAATTACGCGCCAACGAGCATGCCATTTTAGTAGGCACAAATACCGTACTTGCTGATAATCCTAAATTAAATGTTAGAAGTTGGTCTGGGAAAAACCCTGTTCGAATTGTACTGGATGCTAAACTTAGAATCCCAAAGGATTTAAATATATTTGATAATAGTGTTAAGACCATTATTATCACAGCATCTAAAACCAAAAATCAAGAATTAAAACATAATTTAATTTTTGAAACTATTGATTTTCAAAAAGATATTGCTAGCCAAATTTGCGCAGTTTTGCAAAAACATAAAATTGAATCTGTAATTATTGAAGGCGGTACACAAACTCTACAAACCTTTATCAATGAAAATTTATGGGATGAAGCATTTGTCTTTACTGGAAATAAAACGTTTGAAAAAGGTATTAAATCACCATTTTTATCAGCAAAAATCACATCCGAAGAAAAAATTAAAAACGATATTTTAAAAATTTATAGAAATGATTAAAAACATCATCTTCGATTTTGGAGATATTTTCATCAACTTAGATAAACAAGGCACTTATAAAGCAATGGCTGCCTTAGGTGTAACAGAAATTACAGAAGAAATGATGGAAGTTTATCATCAATATGAAAAAGGATTAATGACGACTGAAAATTTTATTGACTTTTTCTTTATAAAATTTAATATTCCAAAAAAAGATTTAATAAATGCTTGGAATGCTGTTTTATTGGACTTTCCTAAAAGACGATTAGATTTCTTAACCGAGTTGGCAGAAAATAAAAAGTATAGACTATTTTTATTGAGTAACACTAATGATTTACATATAAAATGGGTGCAAAATTCTTTAGGTAAATCCTTTTACAATACTTTTAAAAATTCTTTTGAACAGTTTTATTTATCACACGAAATTCATTTTAGAAAACCAGACACAGAAATTTATGAATTTGTGTTAAAACAAAATAATTTAATCGCAAATGAAACATTATTCGTGGACGATTTAAAAGAAAATACAGACTCTGCAAAGCAATTGGATATTAAAACATGGAATTTAAATCCGAAAGAAGAAGATGTAACTCAATTATTCTCTAAAAACTATTTCAATTGATATATCTTATATTAAGTATCCTAATTTCGTCAGGTTTATTTGTCATTTTTAAATATTTTGGTATTTATAAAGTGGATGTTTTAAAGGCAATATTCATCAATTATATTATTGCTTTTATAATGGGTTTTACTTTTGCAGAACGCAGTTTTTCAGTTGTTGAAGTACCAAACCAACCTTGGTTTTTTGGAGCTGTTTGTTTAGGAGCATTATTTGTATCTATTTTCTTTGTAATGGCATTGACTGCACAAAAAAATGGAGTTTCTGTTGCCTCGGTTGCTGGTAAAATGTCTGTGGTAATTCCTGTTTTATTTGGAGTGTTTTTATACAACGAATCTGTAACTTTCTTAAAAGTAATAGGAATTATAATTGCCTTAATTGCAGTGTATTTATCTTCTGTAAAAGAAAAATCTACCGCTAAAAAAAATGCAGGTTTACTTTTACCCATTCTTCTTTTTTTAGGATCTGGCGCCATAGATACCACCTTAAAATTTGTAGAAGTTACTTATGTGCCTAAAAACGATGTTTCTATATTTTCAGGAAGCTTGTTTGGCATTGCTGCTATTTTTGCACTTATTATTTTAATTGGAAAAGCAATTAAGAAAAGAGAACCTTTTGGTATCAAAAATATAATTGCAGGTATTGTTTTAGGAGTTCCGAATTACTTTTCTATTATTTTTCTGATAAAAGCGCTACAAACAGAAGGTTTTGAGAGTTCTACACTATTTACGATCAATAATGTAGGAATCGTCATAGTTTCTACCATAATTGGAATTCTTCTTTTTAAAGAACAATTTAGCACTAAAAATAAAATTGGAGTTACTTTAGCTATTTTAGGAATTGTAATTGTAGCTTTGGCTTAATGGACAATGATTGCTATAAAACAATTTTAAAACCTTCTAAAGAAACACTCTTTAAAGAAAAAGGAAGTAAATTTTTTGGTTACGCTTTTCCGGTTTTTACTGAAAATGATGTAAAAAACTGTTTAGAAGAATTAAAGAAAAAACACCATTCTGCGCGTCATTTTTGCTATGCATACCAAATAGGAATTGAAAAAATAAAATTTAGAGCTAATGATGATGGTGAACCTAATAATTCTGCTGGCTTACCAATTTATGGACAAATTCAGTCTTTTGAAGTAACAAATGTTTTGGTTGTTTCTGTTCGTTATTTTGGAGGCACAAAACTAGGAGTTGGTGGTTTAATTTCTGCTTATAAAACTTCTGCTCAACTTACTTTAGAAATTGCCAAAATCATTGAAAAAACTATCGACATTCAATTTAAATTGAATTTTAATTATGATATGATGAACGCAGTACAAAGAATAATTAAAGAACGTAATATTACTATTATCAATCAAAAATTAGAATTGAATTGCGAATACATTATTTCTATTCGAAAAAAAGATGCAGAAACTATTTTTGATGTTTTTGAAAACCTTTACAAGGTTGATATTAAATCTATAAACTAAAAATTATATCATTTTAGTGATGAATAAAAAGATGTAATTTAGTTTAAAAGGTTCTTGAAATATTAAATCCAAAATGGATGTCGCCTCCAAAAAAATCTCCTGTATTTTCTGCAATAAAACTTTTTTCAATCATTGTTATTGCATTTGACAATATCAATTGAAAAACATGCCCACCGGTTTCAATATCTACACCAAAAGCTAAAGAATTTTTAGCATCAATGGAAGTGGACTTATTAAAAGCCCAATAATATTCGCTATTAAAAGAAACTCTTTTACTTAATTTAATTCTACTTCCAAAACCTAAGGCATATATATTTTGAGGATCTTCTGCTATTCTTACCGTATTTCTATGAATAAAAGTTGGTGTTAATTGCATAGAAAATGACGAACTGAATTTTCTTGCTAATAAAACCTGACCAACATAAGAGAGATTTTCAGAAAAAGTTCTTTCTACAATTGGAAACTCCTCATCTTGTGTTTTTGCAGCAATACTTCCAAAAATAGAAATTGCAAAAGGAAACACGCTTTGACCTTTTCTTTGTTTTACAAGACTATATTTAAAAAAAGAATCAAAAGTTTTTTCGAAACTACTTCTTCCTAAACCCAAGGTTAAATTATCTGTTAAACCATATTCCAATGCAAATCGAATATTAGATTGATCTAAACCAAACAACTCCTTAAAGCCTAAATTAATGGCCCCAAATCTATGAGAAATAATAAATTCTAATTCCTCATTTTTTCTATTCTCTATAGAATGACCATTTAAAATTCGAGTTCCTTTAAAAGTAGCCGTTACAATATTTTCTGTTTTATTTTCTGGAGTTTCATCATCTAAGATATCTAACAAATCATTTTGACTATAAAATAGAGTATGTATAGAAATCAAAACAATGGATAATAGTAGTTTTTTCATAATTTTGATTGTTATTTGTGATATGGTTTATGATTAAAATCAAAAGTAACTTTTATCCTTTTCGCTATTTTTTTAGAAACAATAGCTGGTATTGATATATTAAAGTCATCAATTTCAATAATAAAATTACCATCAACTAAAATTGAATCATCTGTTTTAGTGAAATTCGCATCAATTACAATTTCTTTTGTGATTCCGTGAATGGTGATATTACCTTTTACTTTTTGCTTACTCACAGTTTCATTAATAGCTTCAAAATTTAAAATATCACCCGCAAATGTTGCTTTTGGATATTTATCAGATTCCACGTAATTCTCATTAAAATGCTCTTGCATTAAAGCTTTTTCAAATAGAAAGGATTTCATTAAAATTTGAATGGCAATTTTCCCTTTATCAGCATCTATAATACTTAAAACTTGATTATTATCTGCAGTAATGTCTTCCATTGGTGCTTTAGAGTAAAAATTAATAGCACCACTTTTTGTTAAATATCTGTTTTGACCATTTATAAACATTGCAAAAAGTAAACAGAATAGTATGGTAAAGATTGATTTCATATTTGATTGATTTTTGAATTAATTTATAATTTCTGATTTCACTAAAATAACATCCATTAAAAATCCTGTACAAATTCCTTTAATAGAAACAATTTCTCCTATTTTAAATGTACTCATCTTTTTTGTAGCTTCTGTAGATAAATGACACAAGATGTTTCCAAAATTATCATTTGTTTTTAAAGTGATGACTCCTTTTTCTCTTTCAATTTTTGTTTCTGAAATCTCACCTTTCACTAATATAACTTTTTCTAAATATTTTTTATTTGCTGCCGTTTCATCCTTAGAAAATTCATCTAAAATTTTATTTGCAGAAATACTAATTTCCGTTGATGATTTTAAAACATCAATATGAGGTTTATTGTACATCTTATACCCAAAAAATCCTCCAAAAGTTCCTAAAATTATAAATACTAAGATTATTTTTTTTCTATTCATAATTTCTAAATTTAATTATTTAAAGCTCCGGCATCTACCCAACAGCTTATGGCTGTAATTTCATCATTTGTTAAACTGCCTCCAATTGGCATTTCTCTTAATACAACTTCTGATTTTACTCTAAGTGCATTTGCACTAACTGCATTATAAGTTTCTAAATTTGGAGATTGTCCACCTTCTAAACTATGACAACTAATACAATTATTATCGATAATTGGTTTTACATGCATAGAGAATGTAATAGCTGCGCAAGGATCAATTTCTTCTATCTCATCTACATTTGATAAACAAGAGGACATGGCAACTGGTATCAAAAAGAGTAAAAAAGTATTTTCAAATTTTTGGATAGATTTCATTATAATTGCTTTTAAATTACTCTAAAATAAGTAAAATTAAACAGTTTACAAACTAATAAGCTTTATGAAAGGGAAAGTAAAAATGCTAAAAGGGAAAAAAATAGACTGAAAACAAAGTGGATTTTCGTAAAATCTAAAATAAATATTACATATTAAGCCATTGCTTAAATTCTGCTGCCTTATTCTTACTAATAATAATTTCTTCAGATGTTTTAGACTGTAAAACTATTTTTAATTGGCTATTGCCATATTTTATAATTTTATCAATAGCCGTGATACTGATAATAAATTGCCTGTTAGCCCTAAAAAATAAAGTTGAATTTAAATTGGTGTACATATCATCTAAACTCATATTTGTTGTAGACCTTTTACCATCAAAACAAACTACATAAGTTATGGTATTTTCCGTATGTACAAATGCAATATCTTTAATTGCAATTGGTACTAACTCATTTCTTACATAAGTTAAAATACGCTCCTTTTCTTTGTCCTTTTCTTTGTCTTTTTCTTTATCTTTTTCTTTACTAGAGTTAATTTCTGATGAGGATACAATTGGGCTTAAAGTCACTTTTTCTTTATAAGAAACTAAATCTGTATTTAATTTAGATAGGTTTACAACTTCTGATGTTAAAGAAGAATTTTTTAACTCCAATTGTTTTTCATAAGCACTTCCAATAATTCTTACAGCAACAAAAGAGAGTACAATCACCAAAATCCCCATTATTAAAAAAATTAAATAGAAATTACTTTTTAAAGCACTCATTTGATTTTTAATTCTATTCACATTAACGTTGGCAGCAACTATTAAATCTGACTTTTTTACAGGAGAAATATGAATAATTTCATAAGTTGAGACATTTTTGTTACGAATTAATAAATCGTACAAATTTTCTGAATTATTTTTTTCCTTTAAGGAAGTTAATAACACCTCATCAGATTTTACAATTTGCCCCAACTTAGTTTTATCAGGATTCGCAACCTCTTTACCACTCCAATTAAACACACTAATAAACCAACTATCTGAATTAGAATCTTCAATAATCTTTTGAATATTGATTAGTATATCCTCTTTTTGAATTCCTGATAATAATTGAAAATCAATAAGTTTTGCTACTTCTTTAGCTTCTCTTTTACTAGACTCTACTTGAACTTCTATAAGTTGATTGGCACTCACTTTTATAAAGTATTTTGATGCAATTAAAGCAACTAAAAGAAAAATAGCTGCAATAGATAAGAATGTTAAAAAATAAAGCTTGTCTTTTTTCATTTGGTTATTAAAAAGTGAAATATACTACTATTCTTATCCTTTTGACAAAAAATATTCCTCTTTAAACTATTTTTTCCCCTTTCCGTAAGTTTCATTTTTAAAAAACAAGTTTTTTCATTTTCTTTACTTTATGAAAACTAAAAACAAGTTTTTTTTTATTACCGTGCTATTCTTGATTACGATTAATAGTTACTTTTATTTGAAACCTTACTTTTTAACACCAGTAAATAATGTAATAAATGTTGATGCAGAACATCGTTTGACAGCAAATGAACTGGTAAGTAATTTTAATAATGATGAAGCAATATCTAAAAAACGATATTCAGGAAAAGTGGTTGAAATTTCTGGCATTATCAAAGAAATTAATTTTTTAAATGATAGAACCACAATAATTTTAAAAAGTGATTCCGAAAATTTTGGTGTAATTTGCGATATAAATCCGAACCAAAAAGAAAACATAAATCAATTGAAACAAAATCAAAACATCACTGTAAAAGGTATTTGCAAGGGCTTTTTAAAGGATGTAATTTTATTAAATTGTAATTTCACCTTATCAACAGATGAATAAATTTTTACCACTCTTTATTTTAGTTTTATTTTTTGTAGATTTTAAGAGCAAACAAAGTCAATTTATTGCTAGACAGGGTCAAATAACTTTCTTTTCATACACTTCTGTTGAAAATATTGAAGCTAAAAACAATCAAGTTTTGAGTATTTTAGATGTAGAAAAACAAGAAATTGCTATTAGCATGTTAATGCGAGCCTTTATATTTAAAAAGGATTTAATGTACGAACATTTTAATGAAAGTTATATTGAATCTGATATTTATCCTAAGGCAAGTTTTGAGGGAAAAATCATTGATTTTGATTCAAAAGAGATAGATACTCAGACAAAAATTATTAGAGGTAAACTCAGTATTCACGGAATTACAAAAGAAATAGACATTAAAGCATCAATAAATAATGAGGATGGAAATTATGTGATTTCTGGTGAATTTGAAGTTTCAGTAAAAGATTTTCAAATTAAAATTCCACCTATTTTATCCAGTAATATCGCCAAAACTATTTCTGTGAAATTTCTATTCCAATATCAACCCTATGAAGACTAAAATTAAATCTCTACTTTTTATTTCATTTTTCACGGTAGCAACCTCTTTTTTAAATGCGCAAAGCTTATTAAGTAAATTGGATAGTGAATTCCCGGACAAACCAGTTTACGAAATCGCTACTTTTAAAACCACTAGAATTGGCCTAGGACATTCTATTGAAGTACGTAAAAAGGGAGCGCTAGAAATTTCTTTATACAATAGGTATTGGAATATTCCAGATTTTAAAGGACAACGTTTTCTGGCGGACGTGGTAAGCACACGCTATGGTTTAGATTATGCTTTTTCAGACAATTTTACTTTGGGTTTAGGGTATACTAATCATGACAAAATTTTCGATGGATTTATGAAGTATAAGCTTTTTAAACAGAAAAGAGGCTCAAAAAAAACACCTTTTAGTATCACTTTATTACAAACCATTTCTCAAAGAAAATCAGAAAATACTACTGGTGATGTATATAAAGAAACTACATCTTCAATCAATAAATATGCGTTTACGAGTCAAATTCTAATAGCCAGAAAAATTAATACAGAATTATCTTTACAAGTAGCTCCAACATTTATTCATAGAGAAAAAGATCCGTTAAAAGAGAATCCAAATAATCAATTTGCAATAGCCTTTGGTGGCCGGCATAAAATTGGCAAACATGCTTCTGTTGTATCAGAATATTTTTACGTGGCAAATCCTCTGAAATCAATTGAAACCTTTAATACATTTATGGTAGGTGTAAATTGGGAATTGAGCCATTTACTTTTACAATTTCATATGACTAATGCGCGAAATTTTGTAGAAGACACATTTATTGCACAAACTACTAATAACTTTAATGCAAAAGATGGCAATTTTCATTTTGGATTTAATGCAACTTGGGTTTTACAAACCAAAAAGAAAAAATTAGATTAAAAATATTTATAAGATTCGTCTAAAAAAAAATTAAATGAAAAAAGCTCAAGAAATTAAATTCTTGAGCTTCAATAATTTTATTTTGATTCCTAAATAAAATGGAATTATTAACTAATTATGGTCTAAAAGAAATTTTACGCATACGTAAACTTGCAGGAGTAACTTCAAGGTATTCATCTACTTTGATATATTCCATATTTTCTTCTAAAGAAAAATCTACTTTTGGTGCAATTTTCATAGCATCATCTGTACCAGATTTACGCATATTTGTTAATTGCTTTCCTTTAATTAAGTTAACAGCTAAATCTGAATCTTTACTATTTTCTCCAATTACTTGACCAATATAAATTTCTTGATTAATATCGATGAAAAAACGTCCTCTATCTTGTAAACGATTCAATGCATAAGCTGTTGCTTTACCTGCTGCAGACGAAACAATAGCACCTTTAATATCTTCTGTAAAATCTCCTTTATAAGGTCCATATTCAGAAAAACGATGATTGATAATTGCTGTACCAGCTGTTGCAGTTAAAATTCTATTTCTTAAACCAATTAATCCTCTAGAAGGGATTGTAAATTCCAAATGTTGTAAATCTCCTTTTGGCTCCATAATTAATAAATCTCCTTTTCTAAGAGATACTAAATTAATTGCTTTAGAAGCCATATCTTCTGGCACATCAATAGACAATGTTTCCATTGGTTCATGTTTCTTACCATCAATTTCTTTAATGATTACTTGTGGTCTTCCCACTTGTAACTCATACCCTTCTCTACGCATTGTTTCAATCAACACGGATAAATGCAAAACTCCACGTCCAAAGACGTTAAATTTATCCTCGCTATCAGTGGTCTCTACTTTTAATGCTAAGTTTTTCTCTAGTTCTTTAAATAAACGATCTCTTAAGTGACGAGATGTTACAAATTTACCTTCTTTACCAAAGAAAGGAGAGTTGTTAATTGTAAACAACATACTCATTGTAGGTTGATCAATTTCTGTTCTTGGTAGCGCTTCTGGATTTTCTAAATCTGCAATTGTATCACCAATCTCAAATCCTTCAATACCTGTAATAGCACAGATATCTCCGCAAGGTACAGAGTCTACTTTTACTTTACCCATTCCTTCAAAAACATGCAATTCTTTAATTCTAACCTTTTTAGTAGAACCATCAGCTTTACATAACATATAATCTTTACCTGCAACTAAATCTCCTCTAAAAATACGTCCAATAGCAATTCTACCTGTAAAAGAAGAAAAATCTAAAGAAGTAATTTGCATTTGAGGTGTACCTTCATTGTATTTAGTTTCTGGAATAGATTCTAAAACTGCATCTAATAATGGTACAATATTATCAGTTTCGTTTTTCCAATCTGTAGACATCCAATTATTCTTTGCAGAACCATAAACAGTTGCAAAGTCTAATTGTTCTTCTGTAGCTTCTAATGCAAACATTAAATCAAAAACTTTCTCATGAACTAAATCAGGTGTACAATTTTCTTTATCTACTTTATTTACAACAACAATTGGTGTTAACCCTAGTTCTAACGCCTTACCTAATACAAAACGTGTTTGTGGCATTGGTCCTTCAAAAGCATCAACTAGTAATAAAACACCATCAGCCATTTTTAAAACACGCTCTACTTCTCCACCAAAATCGGCGTGACCAGGAGTATCAATTACATTGATTTTTGTGTTTTTATAATTCACAGAAACGTTTTTAGAAAGAATGGTAATTCCTCTTTCACGTTCTAAATCATTATTATCTAGCAATAAATCTTTACGTTCTTTTCTGTCGTCTAAAATTTTAGCTTGATCTATAATTTTATCTACTAAAGTTGTTTTTCCGTGATCAACGTGCGCAATAATTGCGATGTTTCTAATTGGTTGCATTTGTACTTTCTTAAATTTCGTGCAAAAGTAGTTGTTTCTGAGTGAATTATTCAGATTATAACAAATTATTTTTAGATTGAATCAAATGCTCATTATTTGGAAGTTATTCATTCTCATATATCCTAAAACAGGTAATTGTATACATTATAAGTATGTCTTGATTCCTAAAGCATCAATTTAAACATGTTTAGAGAATGATAAATAGTGCATCAACAATAATTCGAATAGTACCAATAACTTAAATATCATCTCTAAAAGAGGAAGGTAAAATATCTGGAATTAATTTAATTAAAAGAGGTAAAAGTAAGGCCCCACCTGGAAGTAAGAAAACCGCTAATGCAGGTATAGATTTACAAATATCTAGCAACTGAACTTTTATTTTTTGTTTTTCAATAGCTGATAATTCTGAGTTTATAGATTTTTTGATTAAATATATTGCTTCCTTACTTTGAAATAATTCTTGCCTTAATCTCATTTTATTTTTATGCAACAATACTTTTATTTCTTCTACAGCTTGCATTACAATTTTCTACGTTTTCGTTCAGTTTTCAGCAAATTTAATTCTCTACTGGTTTGTCCCGCTACAGAAGTGTTTTCTTCGGCACGTCTTATTAAATAAGGCATTACATCTCTTACAGGACCAAAAGGTAAATATTTTGCAACATTATATCCTTGATTTGCTAAATTGTAGCTTATGTGATCACTCATCCCAAATAATTGGCCAAACCATAAGCGATTATCATTCTCTTGAACACCTCTTTTTTTAGCTAATTCCATTGCTAAATAAGAGCTTTCTTCATTATGAGTACCTACAAAAATTGCCATTTTTGGGTGTTCCATCATATACTCAACAGCTGTATCGTAATTTAAGTCAGTCGCTTTTTTATTTTTACAAATTGGTGAAGGATATCCTTTTTCTAATGCTCTTTCTCGCTCTTTTTCCATGTAAGCTCCCCTAACCACTTTCATTCCAATATGGAATTCTTTTTTTTGTGCTCGTTGATGTAAACCTTTTAAATAGTCCATTCTATCATGTCTATACATTTGTAAAGTATTAAACACAATGGCTTTGTCCTTATTGTATTTCTCCATTAAGGTTTCAATTAAGTCATCAGCTGCCTTTTGCATCCAGCTCTCTTCTCCATCAATTAACAAAGGAACATCATTTTGATGTGCAACTTTACAAACTTTATCAAAACGAGCTACTACTCTATCCCATTCCTCTTGCTCATCAGTATTTAAGGTTTTTCCTTCTGATATTTTTTGATACAAAGCAAATCGTCCAAATCCTGTTGGTTTAAAAACAGCATATGGTATGGATTCTTTCTCTTTACAAAAATTAATAATTCTTAAAATTTTTTCTAAAGCTCCGTCAAAACTTTCTTCTTCTTCTTTTCCCTCTACAGAATAATCTAAAACACTATGTACTTTTCCATTAGCATACATATTATCAATAATTGGTAAGCAGTCATCTTCAGTTACGCCTCCACAAAAATGATCAAAGACAGTAGAACGAATTAAACCTTCAATTGGCAAATGTGCTTTTAAAGCAAAATTTGTTACTGCACTTCCAATTCTTACCATTGGCTGATTTTGTATCATTCTAAACAAAAAATAAGCTCTTTCCAGTTGTGAATCAGATTTTAAGCCAAATGCAACCTCTGTATTATCAAAAAGTTTCATACTATATCGATTTAGTGGATACAAATATACTATATGAATAGTAATAATTATAGAATTTCTATTTAATTTGCAATCAGAATTATAACATAAATGAAAACTATTCAAGCCGCATCTTATCCTGTACATTTTGATAAAGAAAGTTATTTCGCACTTTCTGATTTGATACAAACTAATAACTATTCTATCATCTTTATTTTAGTTGATGAAAATACGTTAGAACATTGTTATCCAAGATTTATTCAAAATTTAAAAACAGATAAACTAATTGAAGTTATTGAAATTGAATCTGGAGAAATTAATAAAAATCTAGAAACGTGTATTGGGGTTTGGAATGCCATCACAGAATTAGGTGGAGACCGAAAAAGTATCTTAATCACATTGGGAGGTGGAGTTATTACTGATTTAGGTGGTTTTGTAGCTTCTTGTTTTAAGCGTGGAATTGATTTTGTAAATATACCTACTACGTTACTTTCTATGGTTGATGCTTCCGTTGGTGGAAAAACTGGTGTGGATTTGGGTGTTTTAAAAAACCAAATCGGATTATTTGCAAATCCGAAAATGGTAATTGTTGATGATACATATTTATCTACTCTTTCTCAAAGAGAAATTAAATCTGGAACTGCCGAAATCATAAAATATGGATTGATTTATGACATCAAACTATTCAACCAAATTAAAGACAATAAATTTTTAGATATAAGCAGTTTAATTTTTAGATCTGTAGAAATAAAAAACGAAGTAGTTTTAAAAGATCCAAAAGAAAAACACTTACGTAAAATTTTAAATTTTGGACATACTTTGGGTCATGCAATTGAGTCTTTTTATTTGGAATCTGAAGATAAAGAGAACTTAACACATGGAGAAGCTATTGCTATTGGTATGGTTTGCGAATGTTATATGGCCTCTAAATTATTAGAATTTCCAATTGAAAAAGTGAATGCTGTTAAAGATGTAATTACATCAATTTATAATAAAACAAATTTACTTAAAAAAGATTTTCAATCGATACTTAGTTTATTAAAACACGATAAAAAAAACGTAAATGGGCAGATAAATTTTGTTCTCTTAAATGATTATGAGAATTTTAGAATCGACTGTAAAGTTCCTGAAAATTTGATTTTGGAAAGTATGGACTATTATAATAAATAGGCCTTTTTTTCGTAATCTTCTTCTATCAAAAAATTAAAAATTCCTATTATTCAAAAATAATAGGAATTTATATTGAGAGAAATATTACCTCTTTATATCTTTTTAACTTTTACTGCATTCATACCACGCATTCCCTTTTCTAGTTCAAATGATACCTTATCATTTTCTGCAATAGTATCAATTAAACCACTTACGTGCGTAAAATATTTTTCGCCGTTGTCTGAATCAATGATAAATCCAAATCCTTTTGATGTATCAAAAAAGTTTACTTTACCTTTTCTTACCGGATCTTCTTCAGGTAAATCTTCTTTCTTTGTTGTAGAAATTTGAATATCTTCCAATTCATATTCTACTTTTAATTCTGGATCTGGAGGTGTATCTGTCAAGTTTCCATTATGATCTACGTAAGCAAACTGAATTCCAGTTGACCCACCCTCTTCTTTAGCAGCCTTTCTAGCTTCCATTTTTTTACGCTTATCTTGACGCTTTTTTAAACGTTTCTTTTCTTTTTCACTTTTACTAAATGTTTGTTGCGATTTTGCCATTAATTATTTTACTACTTTTTAATTTAATTAAACATTGAGGACTTCTAAATTACTTTACGTGAGCTAATTAATTTTAAGTTCGATAAACAAATTACAAACAATAAAATTAAGATTTTTAATTTAAAATAACCCCAACATTGCAAAGATATCATAAATTAAAAGGTTTTCAAAATTCATTTCAAATTAAAAAGGTTTAACCATAAACCAAAAGCTAAATACAATGATTATTTATACAAACAGTTCCTTGAATAAAATAGGATTAAAATGAAAAATCTGATTTTAATAAACGAAACCAAAAATTAAATCAACAGATTTTATTTTAAGTGAAAGTTTTTTTTAATTAAATATAATTAATTAAATTAGTTCGGGGATATAACTAAACCCCATGCAATGTTTATAAAATACAAATACATAAAACTATTTATTTTCTGCATTTTATGCTCAAATACCATTTTTAGTCAGCATTCTATTGCAAGAGAATGGAATGAACAATTATTACAAGCCATTAGAAAAGATTTTTCTCGACCAACAGTACACGCAAGAAATTTATTTCATACTTCAGTTTTAATGTATGATTCTTGGGCCATTTTTGATAACAATACACAAACTTTATTTCTAGGAAACACCTTAGGTGATTTTACTACCAGCTATACTCCTATTTCAATACCAACAGATAAAAATGAAGCTACAAAAGAAATTTTAAGTTATGCAGTTTACAGACTCTTAAAGCATCGTTTTAAAAATTCACCAAATGCGGAAGAAACTCTAAATACTTTTGATTCTTTTTTTAGTTCTATTGGATATGATATTAATTTCATATCTGTAGATTATAGTTCTGGCTCTTATGCAGCCTTGGGTAATTATATGGCAGAACAAATGATTCAATTTGGTTTACAAGATGGTGCAAATGAAGAAAATGATTACAAGAATAGATATTATGAACCAACAAATCCAGTATTAGACTTAGAATTTTACAGAGATAACTCCTTTATAAACCCAAATAAATGGCAACCTTTATCTTTTAACACTTTTATCGATCAAAGTGGGAATCTTATTCAAGGAAATACTCCTGAATTCTTAAGTCCTGAATGGGGTGAAGTCACTCCTTTTTCTTTAAAAGACACTGATTTAGAAATTTTAAATAATGGCTTTGATTCTTATGTTTACAATAACCCTGGACATCCTGTATATATTCAAGATTCTAATGAAAACGGAATAGACGATCCATATAAATGGAATTTTGCCTTAGTAATTTCTTGGTCTGCTCATTTAGATCCTACTGATGAGAATTTAATAAATATTTCTCCAAATTCTATTGGTAATTTAGATATGGAAAAATATCCGACTACTTTTGAAGAGTATATAAATTTTTATGATTTCACTCAGGGAGGAGATTTAGGTACTGGACATTCGTTAAACCCTAAAACGCAGCAACCATATGAAGACAACATTGTAAATAGAGGAGATTACACAAGAGTTTTAGCTGAATTTTGGGCAGATGGTCCAGATTCCGAAACACCTCCTGGACATTGGTTTACAATTTTAAATTATGTGAGCGATCATCCATTGGCAAAAAAAACATTTGGTGAAAACTCTTTAGAACTGTCTAATTTAGAATGGGATGTAAAAAGTTACCTTACACTTAGTGGGGCCATGCATGATGTTGCTATTAATATTTGGGGTATAAAAGGTTACTATGATTACGTAAGACCAATATCTGCAATTAGGTATATGGCTTCAAAAGGTCAAAGTACAGATAAAAATTTAGCAAATTACGACCCACATGGATTACCATTAATTGAAGGTTTAATTGAAGTAATTGAGGAAGGTGATGATTTAATTGGATTCAATAATAATTTAATCGGTGAAATTAAAATAAAATCTTGGTTAGGTCACGATGTAGTATCTGACGTAAATACTGATATTGCAAAAGTAGGTTGGATGTTAGGCACAAAATGGTGGCCATACCAAAGGCCGTCTTTCGTTTCACCTCCTTTTGCCGGATACTTATCAGGACACTCTACATTTTCTAGCGCAGCATCTACAATCTTAACTTTAATTACTAATGATGTCTTCTTTCCTGGTGGAATTGGAACTTTTGATATAGAGAAAAATGAATTTCTCGCTTTTGAATTAGGTCCGTCTCAAAGTTTTCAGTTAGAGTGGGCAACTTACAAAGACGCATCAGATCAAACTAGTTTATCTAGAATTTGGGGCGGAATTCATCCTCCAATAGATGATATTAGAGGAAGAATAATTGGTGATAAAATTGGAAAAGAAGCTTTCAATTATGCAAATGAATTATTCATTGGAACACCATTAAACGGTGACAATAATTCTATTCATCATTTTGAAATTTATCCAAATCCTATTTCAGATCAAATTACAATTAAAACCAATTACAATAAAACATTTAAAATATCTATTTATGACATTCTTGGTAAACACATATTTACAAATCCAAGTTTATCTGCAAATCATAAAATGAATATTCCAAATCTAACTTCGGGCATTTATTTTATCAAGATTATGAGTCAAGAAGATAAAATATTACACATCAAAAAAATAGTGAAATAAATACTTTATTCTATAATTAAGCTATTCATTTACAATAATCTTAAAACAAAATTTTATTATTCAAATAGAGCGGCTAAAAATTCAGCAACACAGGCTGGTTTTTCTTGTCCTTTAATTTCAATAATACAAGTAAATGTAACTTTAATGCCTTTATTAGCAAGACTTTCAATTTCCTTTATAGATGATAACATTCTTAACTCACTATTTACAGGAACCGGATTAGGAAAACGAACTTTATTTAATCCATAATTCAAGCCCATTTTTATGCTTTTTATAAAAAATGCCTCTTCTAGCATTCTAGAAATCATTGCAACAGACATAAAACCATGCGCAACTGTGCTCTTAAAAGGGCTTTCTTGTGCTGCTCTTTTTTCGTCTACATGAATCCATTGCCTATCTAGAGTTGCATTAGCAAAATCATTTATCATTTCCTGAGTTACCGTATACCAATTACCCGCAGGTAAATCCCTACCATTCATAGTTTTAAAATCATTTATATTTTCAAAAATTAATGTATTCATATATGTTTATATTTTTTAACAATTTAATAAATAGAAAGCAAATTCAATTTTATTAAATTAGGCAAAATTTTTGACAAATGAAACAACTAAGCTTATTCTTCACCCTAATTTCTATTTCCATTTTTGGTCAAACAAGTCCAAAATGGATGAGACACTCTTCAATTTCTCCTGATGGAACTCAAATTGCATTCACATATAAAGGAGATTTGTATAAAGTAAATGCTAAAGGAGGAAATGCTCAACAACTTACTTATCACAATGCACACGATTATAAAGCTGTTTGGAATAAAGATGGTTCTAAAATTGCTTTTGCATCTAATAGATATGGTAATTTTGATATTTTTGTAATGCCTTCAAAAGGTGGGCAAGCAACAAGATTAACTTACCATTCAAATGATGAAACTCCATATTCTTTTTCAGCGAATGACAAAGAAATAGTTTTTGGCGCCTTAAGGCAAGATGCTGTAAACCACAGACAACACCCACACAGATCTCAATCAGAATTGTATAGTGTTCCTGTAAATACTGGAAGGGTCACACAGTTATTAACCATTCCAGCAGAGGATATTCAATTTTCTGAAAGTGGTGAAAAAATGATTTATCATGATAAAAAAGGTGGTGAAAACGAATGGAGAAAACATCATACTTCATCAATCACTAGAGATATTTGGATGTATGATACCAAAACAAAAGTACATAAAATGATAACTTCTCATAATGCTGAAGACAGACATCCTATTTTTACAAAGGATGAAAAGAGCATTTACTTTTTAAGTGAAAGAAGTGGTTCTTTTAATGTATATAAATTATCCTTAGAAAACACGAATCAACTTGAACAATTAACATCTTTCAGCTTGCACCCTATTCGTTTTTTAAGTTATGGAAATGGTATCCTATCATTTGGTTATGATGGAGAAATCTATACAATGAAAGAAAATGAAAAACCAAAAAAAGTAAACATTAATATCATTACTCAGGATAAATCAAATACAGATAAATTTATTTCTGTAAATGGTGGTATTAGCGAAATGTCTGTTTCACCAAACGGAAAAGAAATTGCATTTATAGCTAGAGGTGAAGTATTTGTGACTTCTGTGGATAAATCTTTTACAAAGAGATTGACAAAAACTCCAGAAAACGAACGTTTTGTGACTTGGGGACCAGAAGGAAAATCTGTAGTTTATAGCAGCGAAAGAAATGGAAAATGGAGTGTTTTTAAAACGGAAAAAATTAGAAAAGAAGAACCTTTTTTTTATGCTTCAACATTATTAAAAGAAGAAACTTTAATAGACAATAATCTCGATAATTATTTAGCTCAGTATTCACCTGATGGCAAGAAAATAGCTTTTGTAGAGGGCAGAAGAACTTTAAAAATCAAAGATTTAAAAACAAAAAAAGAAGTTACTTTATTAACACCAAAAGATTTATTCCACATGAGAGATGGAGATAAGTATTTTACTTGGAGTCCAGATAGCAAATGGATTTTAGTAGATTGGAGTAAAACACTAAGTAATAGTGAAGTTTTACTAATGGCTGCTGATGGCTCTAAAAGAGTAAATTTAAATGAAAGTGGTTATTACGATTCTAGTCCGAAATGGGTAAATGGAGGAAAACAAATGCTATGGTTTAGCAACAGAAATGGTTTAAAATCTTATGCTACTAGTGGTCGTTCTCAAAGTGATGTTTATAGTATGTTTTTTACACAAGATGCTTGGGATGAATTTAATTTAAGTGATGAAGATTACAAATTACTGCAAGCTGTAAAAGAAGAAGAAAAGAAGCGCAAAGAGAAAGAAATTAAAGACAAAAAAAGTGAAAAAGATACTAAAGTAAAAGATAAAAAAGCCTCCGATAAAAAGAAAGACGATAAGAAAAAGGAAACAAAACCACTTACTTTTGACTGGGATAATATGAAAGACAGAACTAAAAGATTAACCATTCATTCCTCAAGATTAGGAGATGCTGTACTTTCTAAAAAAGGAGATTTCCTTTATTATTTAGCAAGTTTTGAAGGGCGTTCTAATCTATGGAGCACAAATTTAAGAACTAGAGAAACCAAAATGTTAATGAAATTAAATGTTGGTTTTGGAAGCTTACAATGGGATAAAGAAATGAAAAACTTGTATTTGTTAAGTGGAGGAAGAATTTCTAAATTAAATCCATCCGCAAAAAAACGAGAAGGCGTAAAAATAAAAGGAGAAATAAAATTAGACGAATACGCAGAAAGAAAAGCTATGTTTGATCATGTTTGGATTCGAACAAATGCCGTTTTTTATGAGCCAACTTTTCACGGCGTAAACTGGAAAAAAATGAAAAAGGAATACCAAAAGTATTTACCATACATTTCAAACGGATTTGAATTTTCTGAAATGTTATCAGAATTATTGGGTGAATTAAATGTTTCGCATTCTGGAGCTGGTTACAGGGGCAACAATGTTTCTAATGCAGATGCCACTGCTTCTTTAGGAATTTTTATGGATTATAATTACAAAGATGATGGAATTAAAATTGACGAAATTATAAAAGGAGGCCCTTTAGACAAAGCTAAATTTAAATTAGCAGCAGGAATGATAATCAAAAAAATAGATGGTATTGCAATTGATAAAAATGAAGACATTGCTAAATATTTTAATAGAAAATCTGGTAAATTTATGTTGTTAGATATTCTGGACCCTAAAACTAAAAAGTTACAAACTATTACAGTAAAACCAATTTCTTTAGGCCAAGAATATAACTTATTGTACAAAAGATGGGTGAAAATTAATGAAAAAGAAGTTACAGATTTAAGCAAAGGACAATTAGGTTATGTGCATATTCCAGGTATGGGAGATGGTCCTTACAGAAGTATTTATCAAGATATGATGGGAAAGTACTTAGATAAAAAAGGAGTTATCATTGATACTCGCTTTAATGGTGGTGGCGATTTAGTTGCAGATTTAGCAATGTTTTTTACTGGAGTTCCTTTTATAACTTATGCAACAGAAGCCAAAGTTGTTGGAGGTGAACCTACGAGTAGATGGACAAAACCAACCTTATCAATTTTTAATGAAAGCATGTATTCTGACGGGCATTGTTATGCACAAGGTTATACCGATTTGAAAATTGGAAAAACTGTTGGAATGCCAGTTCCTGGAACTTGTAGTTTTGCAGGTTGGGAAGGTTTACAAAATGGTGGTTATTGGGGAGTTGTGCCTGTAAGTGCAAAAAATAAAGCTGGAGAATGGATGGAAAACAACCAAACTGAACCAACTATTAAAATAAAAAATATGCCTGGTAAAGTAGATAACGGAATTGATCAACAACTAATTCGTTCTGTACAAGAATTACTAGAAGACGTGAAATAAAAAATCTGAAAAATTGGTAAAAGCCTTGGTTAAAAACAAGGCTTTTTTTATTCATTATTCCCAAAAATATCGTCCTTAATTTTTGGTAGTTGTAAATGAAATTTCACAGCAATTAATCTTACAATTATAATTATTGATGCAGAAATAATAAAATTATAGTCTTTAGGAATCTCTATGTAGTTTAAAATTAAATAAGAAACCCCACCCGCTAAACAAGCAGAAGCGTAAATTTCCTTTTCAAAAATAAGAGGTACTTTATTTGTTAAAACATCACGTAAAACTCCACCAAAAACAGCTGAAAACATTCCCATAATTAAAGCTACAAGAGGATGTAAATCAAAGGTTAATCCTTTTTGCAAACCTAATAAAGTAAAAACACTAATTCCAACTGTATCAAAAAGAAATAAAGTTTTATACAATGGTAAAATTTTACTTTTAAATAAAAAAGTAGCTAAAACTGCTGCAAAAATAATGTAGATATAATTTAAATCTCCAATCCAATTGATGGGATGAGCATTAATTAAAATATCGCGTAACATACCACCACCAACTGCAGTAACAAAAGCAATTATTACCACTCCAAATAAATCGAACTTTTGTTCAGATGCCACTAAAGCCCCGCTTATTGCAAAAGCAAAAGTTCCTAAAATATCAAGAAGATATATAAACTCCATTTATACAGTTACTTCTGTAAATTTAATATTCAATTCTTTTTGAATTTCATGAATTTTCTCTAATTCTGACGGTAATATAAAAGCAATAGAAGTTCCTGTTTTTCCTGCTCTTGCAGTTCTTCCACTTCTATGTGTGTAATATTCTAATTTTTCTGGTAATTGATGATGAATCACAAACTCTAACCCTTTTACATCTATTCCTCTAGCAGAAACATCTGTAGAGATTAAATATTGTAAAGATTCGTTTTTAAAAGCCCGCATTACTTTATCGCGTTCTTTTTGTTGCATATCTCCCTCTAATGCAGCTGTAGAAAAACCTTCTTCAATTAGTTGTTTTGCTAAATTTTGGGCACCAGCCTTTGTTCTGCAAAAAATTATTCCTCTTTGAGCATCCCTTTTTTCCAAAAAAGTAACAATATCACTTGTTTTCTCTTTCAAGTTGGTTCTCGAAAATTGGTGACGAATGTTTGCATTTACCAATGTATTTCTATTAATTTCTACTCTTGGAGCATTCGCATCCATATAAGTTTTTACAATGCGCTTAATTTCATCTGGCATTGTAGCTGAAAATAACCAAGTTTTTCTATCTGACTTTGTTGTAAATTTTAAAATTCGATTCAAATCTTGTTTAAAACCCATACTCAACATTTCATCAGCCTCGTCTAAAACAACTGTTTTTACATGACTGATATCTATTGAGCCTCTTTCTATCAAATCGATTAATCTTCCTGGAGTAGCCACAACAATATGTGTAGTTCTCTTTAGATTATTCATTTGCCTATCTATTTTTTCTCCACCAAAAACAGCTTCTAAAAAAATGCGCTCATCAACATATTTAGTAAATTTGAACAATTGCTTTTTTATCTGTTGCACCAATTCTCTTGTTGGCGATAAAATTAAAGCTTGAATATTTTCTGATTTAGCATCAATATGATGTAAAATAGGCAAACCAAAAGCAGCTGTTTTACCGGTACCTGTTTGAGCTAAACCAATAAAGTCTGTTTTAGATTTTATTAAAGTTGGAATTGTTTTTTCCTGAATTTCTGTGGGTTTAGAAATTCCGATTTCTTTAATTGATTTTATATAATCTTTTCGAATTCCTAAAGATGAAAAAGTGGACATTTTGTATCTTAATTTTGTGCAAAGATACTTTTATTTAGGTGGTTGTAATACTTTTAAAACATTTTCTCTTATTCTAGAAGGCTTAAAAGTTTTAGCATCTAACATTGCCCAAGTAGTTTTTGCTTTTACTAATAAAATGGAATCCTTATAAAATTCCATAAAACGTATTGAGGTAATTCCTCTTGTTTCTCCTACCCATGTTTTTACAGTAATTTCATCACCTAAACCTGCCTGCTTTAAATAATCGATTTCATGTCTCATAACAACCCAAACATATTGAGGTAAAGGATTCTCTTTAGTAAGAAAATTCCAATGTGTAGTTGCAATATCATCCATCCATTTTACATAAACTAAATTATTTACGTGATCTAACGTGTCTATATCATCAACAGAAACTTTAATTTTTAAAGTAAAAACAGGACTCATAATATCAATTTTAGCAAACTTAAATATTTTAAAATCCCTATAATAATTATTGATGATACATTTCTAAAAAACGTAATATTTATGTTGATATTTGCACCTTATTATGACAAAATTAGCAAACGAATTAGGTACTGAAAAAATAGGTAAACTATTAATTAAACAAGCGGTTCCTGCAACCATTGGAATTTTAGTAATGTCTATAAATATGATTGTAGACACTATTTTTGTAGGCCAATGGATTGGTGTTTTGGCAATCGCTGCAATTACAGTGGTTTTACCCATAGCCTTTTTAATTTCATCTATTGGAATGGGAATTGGAATTGGAGGAAGCTCAATAATTTCTAGAGCTTTGGGAGCAAACAATCCTGATAAAGCTTTTTTAACCTTTGGCAATCAGATTTGTTTAACACTCATTTTAGCCGTCATCTTTGTCTTTTTAGGTAACTTTTTTAGTGTACCGATTTTAAATTTATTCGGAGCAAAAGGAGCTATTTTACCAATCGCTTCAGATTATTTTGCAGTAATTATTTATGGAGTTCCTTTTTTAGCGTTTGCAATGATGGGAAACCCAGTAATAAGGTCAGAAGGAAAACCAAAATTTGCAATGTATGCAATGATGGTTCCTGCAGTTTTAAATATAATTCTCGATATAATTTTTATAAAAATATTCGATTGGGGAATGACGGGTGCTGGTTTAGCAACATCAATTTCTTTTGCCAGTTGTGGCTTATATATTCTATATTTTTTCTTATCAAAGAAAAGTGAATTAAAAATAATTCCGAAAAACTTTGCCTTAAACTTATCAATTGTAAAGGAAATTATAGCTTTAGGAGGAGTTTCAATTGTTAGACAAGGAGCAATTAGTATCTTAATGATTGTTTTAAATTATTCTCTTTTCACCTATGGTGGAGAAATTTCGATTTCAGTATTTGGAATTATAAATCGAGTAATGATGTTTGCATTATCTCCAGTAATGGGAGTTTCTCAGGGTTTTTTACCAGTTGCAGGTTTTAATATTGGAGCACAAAAAAATGATAGGGTAAAAGAAACAATTAAAAAATCATTTTTATTTGGTTCTGTTTTAGGAACCATCATATTTCTATTTGTAATTGTTTTTAAAGAACACGTAATTGCTATTTTTACTACTGATACAACTTTGTTAAATGACACTCCAAATGCAATGCTTATTGTATTTTTGGCATCTCCAATAATTACGATGCAACTAATTGGTTCTGCTTATTTTCAGTCTGCCGGAAAAGCAGTACCTGCATTGTTTTTAACACTTTTAAAACAAGGTATTTTTTTAATTCCTTTAGCTTATATATTGCCTAAATATTATGGTCTTGCTGGTGTTTGGTGGTCATTTCCTATTGCAGATGTTTTATCAACAATAATTACATTAATTGTTTTAAAACGTGAAGTTGATAAAAATTTAATTGGCTGTGAGTAATATTACATATTTATCAGCTTTAAAAAACGCACTTAAATTAAGGATTCTCCATTTAAATTTGTAGTTAAAATATCACTAAATAAGTTGAAAAACGGGCGTAAAGCTTGAAAACTTTCATCTACTATATCAACAAAATCTTTTGATAAAACCTCTTTATCTGTAAAATTCTTAGTGGCAATAAATCCCTTTTTTCTTAATAATTCCACCTCTGGATGTTCTTTATCAAAACCTCTTGGTGCCGTTTTTAATTCGCTAAAACTATCAAATTTCCCTCCAAAATGTTTTTGATAATTGGCATCTTTTAAAATGTCTTTTATTTCTGATGCATCTTGTTCTATTTCTTTACGAATTCTAAACAAATCTTCTTTATTTGGTTCCCAAAAACCACCAGCTAAAAAAGATTCTCCTGGCCTAATTCTTAAAAAATAACCTCCTCTTAATTCTTTACCTAACCTAGAGTATGAGTTTGCAAAATGAGCTTTGTATGGAGTTTTATCTTTAGAAAAACGAACATCTCTATAAATACGCATCATTTTAGATTTTTCAATTTCATCATGCATTTCTAATTTTTGATGAATTGCATTAAAAACAGCCTTTGCATTTTGTTGTGCCTTTGTATACCTTGTTTTGTGATCTGCAAACCAATCTCGATTATTATTTTTATGTAAATCTATTAAAAATTGATACGTTAAATTTTCTATCTGCATTGAAAGTATTTTAAAACTTCAATTTACAAAATAGATTTGTAACTTCGATTTTCAGATGCATCAAAAAACAAAAGACATCCAAAAAAGGTATGAGGGCTTTTTGCAAACTCCTAGTTTGTGGAAATCTGACGCTATTTTGAATTTACAGCAACTTAAAATTAACCAAATATCATCAAAAATAAATATTGATTTAGATGAAAAATTACGTTTGGGTAAATATATAGAACGATTTGTTTCTTATCAATTAAACAACGAAAATGATATTTCAATTCTGTGCGAGAATGTTCAAATTCAACAAAACAAAAGAACTTTAGGCGAACTAGATTGTATCATTCAAAAAGGAAAAACTACAATTCATTTAGAAGTTATCTATAAGTTTTATCTGTTTGATGAAAGTGTGGGAACAACAGAAATTGATCATTTTATTGGCCCAAATAGAAAAGACTCTTTACTGGAAAAGCTATTAAAATTAAAAGAAAAACAGTTACCTCTACTCTACTCTAATGAATGCAAATTATACTTAGATTCCATCAACCTAAAAGTATCTCGTATAAAACAACAGGTTTATTTTAAGGCTCAATTATTTATCCCTTTTTCAAGTAAAAATATTCAATTAAATAAAATAAATAAAGATTGTATTGTTGGCTTTTATATCAATAAAAAAGAAATGGATTATTTTTCTGATTGCAAGTTTTATCTTCCTATAAAAAAAGATTGGTTAATTGAACCTCACAAAAATGTTTCGTGGTTAAAATTCAATGAATTTAATATTGAAATAAAAGAATATATGAACCGAAAATTTGCTCCACTTTGTTGGTTAAAAAAACAAAATGGAGAAATTTTCAAGATATTTATCACATGGTGGTAATTCTCATTTTATAAACTTTTAGACCAATCAATTTTTCTAGATACATACATAACGGCTGCCAATATTGCAAAGAGCCCTAAACTGCCCACTAATAAAGAATAACTTTCTAGTTGAATAATTATAAATATAAATGTGTACAAAAATAGAAGTGATGTAAAAATAAAAAGCATGAATTTTTTGCTTTTTAAAATACTTTTTGAATAAAGACTAATTAATAATATAACTAAAACACTCGCAATTGTATAAGCTTTTAAAAAATTACTATGTTCTGAAATAGAAATTAATAAAGTGTAAAACATAGATAATGCTATGCCTATCATTAAATATTGAAAAGGATGCATATTGATTTTACTAACAGATTGAATGATAAAGAAAATTAAAAAAGTTAGGGTAATTACTAAAAAACCATATTTAGCTGTTCTTAAACTTTTTTGATATTCATCTACCGGAATTTTAAAATTAACTCCAAATGCATAGTCTTTCAATCGTGGTAAAACTTTAAAATGTTCTTGTGCAAAAGGTCTATTAATATCTAAAACCTTCCATTTTGCATTAAAACCGTTTTCATTGATTTTATTTGGATTATAAGGCAAGAAACTGCCGTTAAAATTAGCTGTTTTCCAAGATGAAGTTATCTGAGTATTTGTTTCTTTACCAATTGGAATAAATTGAATTTCTTTACTTCCTTTTACTGCATATTTTAAATCAAAATTTACGTTTTCACTTACTTTATTTAATTCTTTAAGAGGAATAAAACCACTCTCTAAATGATGATAATAATCGTTTGAGTTGTAATCTGTAGCAGACGATAAATCATACTCTTTATTATTTATCAAAATGGAAAGCTTAGTACTAATTCCTTTAACATTTGATGTTTTAAAAATAACTTTAGATTTATTCCATAAAATATCCTTGTCTTCAATATCTATTTTGGAAAAATTAAATCTTTTAAAATTCCCTTGTAAATCAATTTCGCTTTTAAATACTGCTGTTTTGTAAATTCCTCTTTTCTTTTCCTCTGGATTGATTGTAGATGTAATGTCTAATTTATTTGGGAAGAAATACCCAAATTTAATATGCTCAACAAGTTCAGTTGTTACTTTTTGAGTTTCTTTATCCGTGATCGTTTTTTCTGTATACGTTTTATAAGGTATTCTGATGATAGGACCATATAAACTCACTTCATTTCCCCATTGTTGATCAATTTCGTTAACTACATTTTTTTGATGATAAGAACGCTCAATAATTATATTTTCTATATAGTTTAAAGGAATTAATAGTATAAGACTTAATACACCAATTACAACCATTCTAGAAGTTGTAGATTTTTGAACCCATTGTAAAAATTTATTTGAATTTTGTTCCATAATAAGAAGTTTAAATATTAATTTAGACTCCTAAATTATAGCTCTATGGAAACACTTTAAGATGTTAATTAGTATTCGCTATAATCTTGTTAGAATTCGTAAAAAATGAATAAAAAAAAGGAGCTCAAATTTGAGCTCCTTTTTTTTATTCAGTTAAATTTTTATTTACTGTTCTCCTCTTCCTCTTTATCTTCTTTAGACACTTTGTTCCAAATTTTAATCTCATCAGTTTCAGAAACTCCTTCCAAAACTTCCACATTTACACCATCAGATGTACCTAGTTTTAATGTTCTCCTTTCAAAACTATCTTCTCCTGTTTTCACCTCTACATAAGGTTCTTCAGTTTTTTTATCAAACTTTAATAGCGCTTCTTTAATTGACAAAACACTATCTTTTTTTTCTAGAACTATGTCTGCATTTGCACTATAACCTGCTCTTATAAAATATTGATCATCTAAAGAAACATCTGCCTTAATTTTAAACTGAACAGCTCCTTGTTCTTCTGTTCCTTTTGGTGCTATAAATGTTAATTTTGCAGGAAACTTAACTCCTTCTATTGCTCCTATAGAGACATCAATATTGGAGTTTTTAACTAATTTGCCAACTTCAGATTCATCTACTTTACCTTCAAAAATCATCTTATTCATATCTGCTATTGATGCAATTGTAGTACCTGCATTAAAGTTGTTAGATTGTATTACTTGATCACCTTCTTTAACAGGTATTTCTAAAATAGTACCAGACATTTGTGCAATAATACTAGTATTTGCGGCACTACCAGAACTTGCTGATCCTCTTTTAATAATCATATAATCATTCTCGGCGTTTTTTAAATCTTGCTTCGATTGATTGTATGTAAGTTCAATCTGCTCAAATTCTTGTCTAGAAATCACTCCTTTATCAAAAAGATTCTTGTTTCTATCATACTGAATTTTAGCATTATTTACACGTATTTTAATATTGTTAACTCTACCTTTAGCGCTAATTAAAGATTGCTCATTTGGCACTACTCTTACAGTTGCAATTAAATCTCCCTTTTTTACTTTAGAACCTTCTAGAAGTAAAATTTTATCAATTATTCCTGTTATTTGAGGTTTTATTTCAATCTCTTCTAATGGAGTAACCTTTCCTGTAGCCACTGTTTTCTTTACAATTGTAGTTTTAAAAGGCGTTTCTGTTTCGTATTGAACAATACTTTTTTTGTTCTTTTTTCCGAACCAAATTAGTGCTGCCGCAAATCCGATAGCTATGATAATTAAAATAATTTTTGCTCTTTTACTCATGATTTATTAGATTGATTTTTCTTATTCTTCTCTTAATGCTTCGATTGGTTTTACTATAGTTGCCATATGTGCAGGTATTAAACCGATTAATGTACCTAAAACAATTAGTGTAGTAAATGCGATAAAAATTATTGGAATATTCACTGTTGGATTAATTAATGGTACATCTTCACTATTACTAGCGATGTTATCTATTAAATACAACACAGAGCTTCCAAAAATAATTCCTAACATACCGGCTACAGTTGTTAAAAACACAGACTCTAAAATAATTTGTTGTCTAATACTTTTAGGAGTTGCCCCTAAGGCTCTTCGAATTCCAATTTCCTTTGTTCTTTCTTTAACCGTAATTAATAAAATATTACCAATGGCAAAAACTCCTGCAATTAATGTAGCAATACCCACAAACCAAGTTAAAAATTGCATTCCTGTTAAAAAACCTGTTACCTTCCCTATCTCTTTACCTAAATTTACACTTCCAAAGGCTCTTTTATCATCTGGATGAACTTTATGCAAACCTTTTAATGTAAGAAGAACATCTTTTTCCATCTGTTCGATATTCGTTCCTTCATTTGCTGTTATCATCATCCAATCTACTTTATTAGCTGTGTTATAAACCTTTCTGAAAGTTGTAAATGGTATATAAGCGCTATCTCCATCAAAATTAATTGTATTTGAAGGTTCGTAAACTCCAACAACTTTATAATTTATACCATTGATTTTAATATACGTACCGATAGGCATTTCTCCTTTATCAAATAACTGGATGTACATGTCCTCTGATATAACTACAACTTTAGCTGTAGAAAGAATATCATTTTCATTAATAAAACGACCGTATAATAATTTTTTCTTTTGTATTTGGTCTAAAACAGGATAATCTCCACTTACTCTAAAATTTCCGGATTTAAAATTGTGAACAATTAAATTACTCGTTTGATTTCTAGGTGCTAAAAGTTTAATTTCATCTGAATATTCAGATTTTAAAACCTCTATATCATTCATTGTTAGTCGAAAACGTCTGCCTTCTTGAAAACCTTTAAAAGGTGTATCTGTAGATTGCGTCCAAACAAAAACACTATTGGTTGCAAAATTTCCAAAAAGTTTATTGAAACCATTTTCCATTCCTCTTGCCGCACCCAATAAAACAACCAATAAAAAAATACCCCAAAGTACTCCAATAATTGTAATCATTGTACGCACCTTGTTTTTACGAATACTTCCGTATATCTCTTGCCAAGTATCTGAATCAAATAAAAACTTCATAATTAATCTGCTCTTAATGCTACTATTGGTTTAATATTTGCCGCTCTTTTTGCTGGAACATATCCTGCAATTAATCCTGAAAGAATTAAAACGATTGTTGCCCCCACCACAATTCCAGTACTTACACTTGGATCTTTTATGAAATAATCTTTTTCTAGACTATCTCCTATTAAACTTAAAAGATAAGTTCCCAAAGAGAGCCCTAAATAGCCGGCCAAAGTTGTAATTAATACTGATTCTTGAACAACCATACCCACAATTGAACTAGGTTTTGCTCCTAAAGCTTTTCGAATTCCAAACTCTTTAGTCCGTTCTTTAATTACAAATATCATGATATTGGAAATTCCGATAATACCTGCTACAAGTGTTCCTGAACCTACTAATATTACAATGGCATATAAAACACCCATAAATTGCCCTATTCCCTGATTAGCTTCTGCCATGTTTCTTACAGAAAGTGCACTTTGATCATCTGGATGTATATTTAATTTACTACGTAAATTACGTTCCATTTTATTTCCAAAAGCAACGGCCGCATCTAAACTAAGATTAGGATCATAACCAAATGCCATTTGATTAATGTAATCATTATTGCCATAAATCATTTGCGCTGTGCTTAAAGGTATAAATGCTTTTCTTTCTTCGTTATCCCCTCCTTCATCAGAAAAGATCCCTATAATAAGATAAGAACTGTCGTTTACATTTAAACGTTTTCCTAAAGCGGGTCTTTCACCAAATAGATCTTCTTTAATTAAACGACCAATTACAATTACTTTAGCCTTTTCTTTAATATCTCTTTCATTAACATACCTACCTTCAGTAATAATTGTTTTTTCTATAAACTGATGATCAGGGTTTATAGCCATTACACTATAACTACTAGCCTCATTTTTATACTTTAGAATAAAGTTTTTATAAATTCTACTTGATTGATATTGTAATTTTTCACCGTATTTTTCTGTAACAAAGTTATAATCGTCATTTTTTAACTGAATGCTTCTACCTTTTTGCAAACCTTTATAGGGCTTGGAGGTTTTCCAAACTCTCACAAACATGGAGTTCTGGGCATCATCTACAAAAGCACCTTGAAAAGAATTACTTAAACCACTAACAATACCAAAAAGTAAAGTGAATAGTAAAATAGCAAAAGCGACTGTAAATCCTGACATTACAGAACGCAACTTGTTTTTACTAATACTTTGAAAAATTTCCCTCCAGCGATCTATATCAAACATAATTAAGAACTTTAGAAGCTTGAGTTACTTCATCACTTATAATTACACCGTCTTTTAATCTCACAATTCTTTTTGTTTGCTCTGCAACTTCTTCTTCATGAGTAATTACAAAAACAGTCATTCCCTCATCATTTATGTCTTTTAGCAAATCCATTACATTGTCTGTTGTAGTAGAATCTAAAGCTCCTGTGGGTTCATCTGCTAAAACAACTTTTGGTTTTGTAACTAACGCTCTTGCAATAGCTACACGTTGTTTTTGACCTCCAGAAAGCTCATTTGGTAAATGATTTGCCCAATCTTTTAAACCTACTTTATCAAGATATTCTAAAGCGGTTTTTAATCTTTCTTTTCTGCTTATACCTTTGTAGTATAATGGTAAAGCAACATTTTCTAAAGCTGTTTTGTAAGAAATTAAATTAAAAGACTGAAAAACAAAGCCCAAGAATTTATTTCTTAATATGGCTGCTTTTTTCTCATTCATATCTTTAATTAGCTGACCATTTAAATAATAATCACCTTCATCATGAATATCTAACAAACCCACAATATTTAGTAAGGTAGATTTTCCTGAACCAGAAGACCCCATAATAGAAACAAACTCGCCCTCTTTAATATGCAAATCAATTCCTTTTAATACGTGTAAAGAGTCTTTCCCTATGGGATAAGATTTGTGAAGTTTTTCTATTCGAATCATTGTCTTATTAATTTTACTACGAAAGTATTGAATGCTACTGTTTGCCAATATTAATTTTATGTTAAAAGCAAATCACAAATTCAAATACAACCATAAGACGTTTGTAAAACTAAAATGTTACAAACATTTTTAAAAATATAATGTATTTTTGTTTTGCTATTTTTTTTTACAGAAAATGTTTGAAATTCCAAAAAATAAAAAATTAATCCTTTTTGACGGAGTTTGCAATCTTTGCAATGATTCTGTTTTAAAAGTGATTAAATATGATAAAAAAAACTCATTTGTTTTTACCGCATTACAATCTGAAACTGGCAAAAAAGTAACGAATTATTTAAATATTGATATTGCAAAAATCGATTCTATAATTTTATATGAACCAGGAATATCTTATGTTATAAAATCTACTGCCGCTTTAAAGGTTATGAAACATTTTGGTGGTATTTGGCAAATTACTCAAATAGGTTTTATTTTTCCGGAATCTTTAAGAAACCATATTTATGATTTTGTTGCAAAAAACAGATACAAATGGTTTGGAAAAAAAGAAAGTTGTATGATACCCACTCCTGAACTCAAAGCAAAATTTTTAAATTAATTTGATTATAATTTAAAAGTATTTTGAATAAAAATCTATCTATTAAAATGAAAATCCCAAAGGAAATAAAATGTGTTATTTTTGACATGGATGGAGTAATTATTGACTCAGAAGAAATTCATAAAAAAGCATATTATGAAACTTTTCGTTCTGTTGACGTTGATGTTTCAGAAAAACTTTATAAAACACTTACTGGTTCTTCAACCATAAATGCATTTCAAAAACTTGTACATCATTTTAATTTAAAAGAAAAACCAGAGGAATTAGTATTAAACAAAAGAGCGCGTTATGTAAATTTATTTGAAAACGATCCTACATTGCACTTGGTTAAAAATGTCGAAAATCTCATCAAACATTGTTACTATAAAAAAATAACTTTAATTTTAGCATCTTCATCTGCAATGGTAAATATAAATCGTGTTTTTAATCGTTTTGATTTGCATTCATATTTTACTGCTAAAATAAGTGGTGCAGATTTAATTGCCTCTAAACCTCATCCAGAAATTTTTGAAAAAGCTGCTATTTTAGGAAAAACATCAAAAGAAAATTGTATTGTTATTGAAGATTCTGATAATGGTATTAAAGCTGCAAACGATGCAAATATTTTTGTTTTTGGTTATAAAAATCCAATGTGTTCAGATCAAACATTAGAACACGCGGACGCAATTATTGAAGACTTTTATGAATTGCAAAAAATAATCTAAAGTTTTTGGGATTAACTTAGTCCAATTTCGTCAATAATATCATTTGAAGTTGGATTCTTTTGTTCTCTGATATCAAAATATATAAAAACAGTAACTATTGTTGATATTATATATAAAATAAATTTTACTAAATAAGAAATTCCCAATAGTATTAAGTAAACAGGGTCAGAAAAAAGTTCTAACAGTTCATTTGGATATTCTCCTTGTAACATAACTGCGGTATCAACTCCTTGATACATTCCGACTGGTAATTGCACAATAAAACTGATTATCAAAATTAAAATTTGTACAACAATTAAAATACCAAAAGTTTCCCACCAATTATCTTTAATTAGTGTAAAAGCACCATTAATTGAATCTAAAACACCACTATTTTGAAAGATCATTATAGGAATAGATAGTGATAAAACTACTACAAAATAAATACCTGGCAGAAAACAGAAAAGAGTTCCTATAAATACAATAATACCAACCACAAAAAATAAACCTACATAAGGCCAAAAATTTGTTTTAGCATCATTTTGTATTTCTTCATAGTTTATAATTCCTCTATTTTTAATATACGATTTTATGTAAGATAAAGAGGCAACCGTAACAAGAGCATAAGCAATTAAATATGAGAAGGAAAAGATTGCTAAAGGAACAAAAATTGATGAGAAATTAAAGTTAATATCTTCAATTCCACCTCCATCAAAACTATTTAAATCTAATAAACCTCCATAAAATGAATTGGATTGCATTAAGAAATAAATTGCAGCTGCTATTGCAATTAAAACTGGTACGATCGCTAATTTAACAATAGTCATAAAAAAAGGTTGCCATTCTGTACTTAAAAACTTAAGCGTATCAGAAAGCATATCTCCTAAACTTCTAACCTTTTTAAAATTTATAAAATTTTGGTTTTGCATATTTTCTATTTCTAAGCAATATTAAAAGTTATCTTCTACTGTAGTTAGGTGATTCTTTAGTAATAGCAACATCATGAGGATGACTTTCATTAATTCCACTTGCTGTGATTCTTATAAATTGCCCTGTTTCTTTTAAAGTCTCTATATCTTTTGCTCCACAATATCCCATTCCTGCGCGTAAACCACCAATAAATTGATGAATACTTTCAAATAATTCTCCTTTGTAAGGAACTCTACCTTCAATGCCTTCTGGAACTAATTTCTTAATATCGTCTTCTACATCTTGAAAATATCGATCTTTAGAACCTTTTTTCATTGCTGAAACAGACCCCATTCCTCGATATGATTTGAATTTTCTCCCTTCATAAATAATAGTTTCTCCTGGTGATTCTTTAGTACCAGCCAATAATGAACCTAGCATAACGCAATCTGCTCCAGCTGCAATTGCCTTTGGAATATCTCCTGTATAACGAATTCCGCCATCTGCTATTACCGGAACTCCACTACCTTTTATAGCGTTTGCAACCTCTAAAACAGCTGAAAATTGAGGAAATCCAACTCCGGCTACAACTCTAGTTGTACAAATAGAACCCGGACCAATACCTACTTTTACGGCATCCGCTCCTGCATTCACTAAATATTGGGCTGCTTCTGGAGTTGCAATATTACCAACAACTACATCTAACTTTGGAAATTTATCTTTTACAGCTCTTAAAACTTTGACCACACCCTCTGTATGCCCATGAGCTGTATCTATAATTACAGCATCTACTCCTGCATTTACTAATGCAGTTGCTCGTTCAACAACATCTCCCGTAACACCTAATGCTGCAGCTACTCTTAATCTTCCATAAGAATCTTTATTTGCAATTGGTTTTTGAGTAACTTTAGTAATATCTCTAAACGTAATTAATCCTTTTAATTTGTATTCAGCATCAACAATTAAAAGTTTTTCAATTTTATTCTTTTGTAGGATTGCTTCAGCATCTTTTAACGAAGTGCCAACATCTGCAGTAATCAAATTGTGACTTGTCATTACTTCAACAATTGGTCTACTATTGTTATGCTCAAAACGTAGATCTCTATTTGTTACAATACCTTCTAATCTGCCTTTTTTATCAACCACAGGAATACCACCAATACTATGTTCGCGCATATTATTCTTGGCGTCAAGAACTACAGCGGTTAATGGTAAAGTAACAGGGTCTAAAATCATTCCACTTTCAGCTCGTTTCACTTTTCTCACTTCTTGAGCTTGTTGCTCAATAGTCATGTTTTTATGTAAAACTCCAATACCTCCTTCTCTAGCCATTGCAATTGCCAAAGCAGATTCGGTAACCGTATCCATAGCTGCTGATACAATTGGTACGTTGATAGTAATATTTCTAGTAAATTTTGTTTGGATTATTACTTCTCTTGGAAGTACTTTAGAAAAAGCTGGGACTAATAAAACGTCATCGTAAGTAAGACCTTCTCCTAAAATTTTGTTGTGGTGTGATGTCATATTGCAATTAGTATATAATTGCATGCAAATTTACAATTAAAATATGACTTTGTTGTCTGCAACAATTTAATTTATGCTTAATAAGATATATTTAGCACTAATTAATCTTATCATATTGACTTTGCCAAGAATATTCACTGAAATTTTTACCTGAACTACCACAAAGAATAAAAACCATTCCAACAGCACCTTTGAAATAAAACATAAACAGCATTAAGAGGTAACCGAAACTAGCTGGCTTTGTAAAAAAGAAAGGATACGTTATGGCGGTAAAAATAACACTAATAATAGCCAATGCAATTCCTAAATTCTCAATATTTTTTATAGACCAATATTTTAACTTTCTAAAAGGATGTACATCATTTCCCCATTTATGTATTAAATAATAAAATCCATTACCCATTGGAGCAAATAATAGTGGGTCGTCTGCTTTTCTTAATTTAAAAACATCCATAGGTGCTGCAATCTTAAAACCTTCTAACTTTATATCATGAATATTTTGCAATTCTTTAATCTTAGTAACAGCCTCTACAGGATAATTATCTTTAAAATAAACAGTGTCTAAAAAACGAAGTCTATAATCAACGCAAATCTTTTTAATATCGGATATATGAAAAATGGCATTAGTATCTAACTCATCAAAAATAAAGTTGTTTTTTGATGCACTAGGTTCAGATGTCAACTTATTTAAAACTGTGTTGTTATCAACGTCAACCTTTTCAAAAATATCATGATAAAAATTAATTGTATTTTCTTCAGGGATCCATTTGTCTCTTTGCTTCTCTAGCTCACTTTTTAAATTTACAACTTTCAACATATCATTAATTTAGCTATACAAAAATAAGAAAAAAGGAGTATGCAATTCAAACCATAGATGTAAACCTATTTTATTTAGATTTTATCTAAATAAAATATTTTTTATATACCACAGGCAGCTAATTAGATTTTATAAGCATCAAATAACAATGATACATATTCACAATTAGGATTTTTAAATACTTCGTCCGTATTTCCATATTGTAATAAATTTCCTTTTTGAAGTACCAAAATTTCATCAGAAATTTTTAAAGCATCTTTAATATCATGAGTAACAAATATGGCAGTGGTATTTGTTTTTTTTAAAATTTCTTTGATATCACTCCTTAATTGTTGTCTTAAAATAACATCTAAATTACTAAAAGGTTCGTCTAAAATTAATAACTCTGGTTTGGGTGCAAGTGCCCTAGCTAAGGCAACTCTTTGTTGTTGGCCACCTGATAATTCGTGAGGAAACCTTTTTTCAAAGCCTTCTAAAGCTACTAAATCTAAAACTTCTGTTACACGTTCTTTTTTATTTTTAGAAATACCAAATGCAATATTATCAAAAACTGTAAAATGAGGAAATAAGGCATACTCTTGAAAAACCATTCCTATATTTCTCTTTTCTGGTTCAATAAAAATTTTATTAGAAGAAAGTATATTATTCTTAAAAACTACAGACCCATTATTTTGTGTTTCTAAACCTGTTATTATTCGAATTAATGTAGTTTTACCGCTTCCACTTTCTCCAACCAAAGCTAAAATTTTACCTTTACTTAAAGAAAATGATATTTCATTTAAAGCTTTAACTTTTCCTTTACTGAAAGTTTTTGTTAACTTTTTAAGTTGTAAAATAGGATTATTCATTTTAAGATTTAGATATTAATCTGTTTAAAAATACAATTGGTAAAATACCAGTTAAAATAATAAATAAAGACGGCAACGCAGCCTCTGCTATTAATTCATCACTAGCATATTCGTATGCTTTTACTGCCAAAGTATTAATGTGATATGGCTTTAAAATTAGTGTTAATGGCAGCTCTTTCATCACATCAACAAAAACCAAAATACAGCCACTTAAAATAGCTGGTTTTAAAATTGGCAATTCTATTTTAAAAAATGTAAAAACATTACTTTTTCCTAATAGTTTAGAAGCATCAACTAATGTATTATTTAGCTTTAAACTAGAGGCTTCTATAGGTGAATAAGCTACAGCTAAATATCGTATTATAAAGGCATATATTAGAATTAAAACTGTACCATTAATTAAAAAACCTATTTTTATATCTAAATTATTTTTAAAAAACATAACAATAGATTTATCTAAAAATAAAGACGGAATTAAAATTCCGACAGCAATTACTGCACCTGGAATAGCATAGCCTAAAACTCCTATTTTTTCAAATGATTTTAGAAATTGTAAACGATTCCATTTAGAAGCATAAATAAATATTAATGCAAAAGAAACTGTACAAACCGCTGAGACTAAAGAAATGCTTAAACTTTGCAGCGCTATTGTAAAAAAAGATGTTGTAAAGACATCTTTATAGGTTAAAAAAGCCCAAAATAACAGTTGTAATAATGGTATTATAAAGCCTAACAAAAACGGAAGAATAGCCACAAACAACAAGATGTATCTCCACTTTTTTGATAATTCTAGTTTACGTACTTCTGTGTGATTTTTTACACTATTAAAATAAGCTGTATTTTTTCGTTGTTTTTTTTCTAAAATGATAAATAACAGAATTGTCACTAATAAAATTACGGATAAGTAAATAGCCGTTTCTGGCTCTTCTAAAGAGAACCAAGCTCTAAAAACACCTGTAGTAAATGTGTTTATTCCATAATATTTAGCAGCTCCATAATCGTTTAAAACTTCCATAATTACCAAGATTAATCCTCCAATAAAAGCAGGTCTTGCTAATGGTAAAATAAGTTTAAAAAATGTTTTTCTTTCACTTGCTCCTAATATTTTAGATGCTTCTATAATATTGTTAGATTGATTTACAAAAAAAGCTCTAGAAGCTACAAAAACGTAAGGATAAAGAGAAATACTTAATATAAAAATAAGCCCATAAATATTCATAATATCTACTCGTAAGCCAGTTATTTTTTCAAAAAAACCAGCATAATCAAAAAAACCAGCATAAGCGTAAGCCGTAATATAAGAGGGTATTGCTAAAGGCAAAATTAATAGCCATTGTAATTGTTTAGCAAAGGGAATTTGATATCTAGAAACAATCCAAGCAGAAGAAATACCAAAAAATAAGGTTAACATGCTTGTCCCAAAAACCAACCAAAAAGAATTTTTAAGATAGTTAGGTAACATATTATGCACAATATGATCCCAAGATTCTCCAGGGCCATTTAAAGCATTAATAGCAATAGATAAAATTGGAATAGATACGAACAAAACAATGGTCAATAAAATTATTGACCATTTGTTACTATCTCTTAATATTTTTAATAAAATTTGTTTCATAGTAATCCCATTACAAATAGGATTTAACAAAGATATTAATTTTTATTTCCAACTAGCTGCATCAAAAGCTAAAACCGCTTTCTTATTGTTTTCTCCTAATTTAGATAAAGATAAAGTATCTTCTTTAAAAGAACCCCAAGATTGTAGTAATTCTGATGGCATTACTTTTGTATTTACAGGATACTCATAATTTGCTTTGGCAAATACTTTTTGTGCTTTTTCACTAGCTAAAAACTCTATAAATTTTATAGCATTTACTTTGTTTGGTGCGTATTTAGCTACTCCTGCTCCGCTTACATTTACATGAGTTCCTCTGCCCTCTTGGTTTGGAAAAAACACTTTTATACCTTCACCAGCTTTTACTTCATCAGCATTTTTTGAGTTTAATAATTTACCAATATAATAAGTATTTACAACCGCTAAATCTCCTTCTCCGGCAACAACTGCTTTTATTTGATCTCTATCATTTCCTTTTGGAGAACGTGCCATATTTGCAACAATACCTTCAGCCCATTTTACGGCTGTAGCTTCATCAGAATTTGCAATAATAGATGCCATTAAAGATTGATTATAAATATTACTAGAAGAACGAATTAAAATTTTATTTTTCCATTTGTCATCTGTCAAAGCTTCGTATGTAGATAAATCTTCCGCTTTCACATTATCTGGATTATAAACCACAACTCTTGCTCTTTTTGTTAATGCAAACCACTGATTGTCTGCGTCTTTTAAATGAGAAGGAATTGTTTCTTCTAAAAATTCTGATTTTACAGATTGTAATAATCCATTATTTTTTGCACGAACTAATCTCCCTGCATCAACTGTTATTAAAACATCTGCTGGAGATTGTTCTCCTTCTAAAGACATTTTTTGAATTAATTCATCTGCGCTTGCATTGACAACATTCACTTTAATGCCAGTTTCTTTTTCAAATTGAGCAAATAACTCTTGATCTGGTTTATAATGTCTGTGCGTGTAAATATTTACTTCTTGTTCTTTTTCAACAGGTTCCTTTTTTTCTGATTTACAAGAAATGATTAAAACAGATAAAAGTAATATTGATAATATTCTATTCATTGTAGTTTAGTTTAAATATTTACAAATATAAATTATTAAGAATTGATTTAAATAACAATTTTAATTATTTTGTGATAAAATTACAAGTTGATTTTTAAAATTTAAATTGAAGGGTAACATAATAATTTCTAGGCAAAGAAGGTATAATTCCTGGTCCTGGATATCCACTAGATCTTCTTGTAAAGTAACTTTTATCTAAAAGGTTATTTACACCTGTTTCTAATTTTGCAAACTTATATTTATACGATAAAGAAAGATCAAAAATATCATAAGCAGGTATAGCTCCCCTAATTGGATTGGAAAAATCTGATGCTTCAGAATTTGAAGCGTCATTATATTGTTTTGATAAGTAGCTGTATTGAGCACTCATCAAAAAATTATTATACCCAAATTTAACTCCAGTTTTAAAATTTACATCAGGTACAAATTCTACTTTTTTTCCTATAATTCCATTTTGTTTGGATTCTGTATATTCTGAATTGATAAAAGAAGTGTTTATGAATGCACTTAAGATATAATCATTAGAAATATTTAATATTTTTTTTAAATTAAAATCGATTAAAGATTCGATTCCTAAAATTCTAGCTTTACCAACATTTGTTCTTAATAAACCTGCATTATTTATTGGCGGAATTGTAGTGAAAATGTCACCAATTCTATTATTATAAAATAATGCGAAAAAGTTAGCATCATAAGAAATTTTTTGATTGATATTTCCTCGAATACCAATATCTGTAGTAAATCCTTTTTCGTCTTCTAAATCTGGATCTACAGCATTCGATGGATTTACAATATTTAAATCTGTAAACGTTATAGATCTATAATTTTGAGAAATATTTGCATAGGTTTCTAAAGATTTTGATGATTTGTAGCTAATTCCTAATCCGAATAAAGCCAAGGAACGTTCTTTTGTAATATTATCATCCTCTGTTATAGATCCAATAGGATTTCCTGCACCATCAAAATTAGTACGTTTTTTAGTTCCCTTACTTCCTGTGCTTATATACTCAAATCGAAAACCTGGGGTTACTGATAGTTTATCATTCAAGTAAAAAATATTTTCTCCAAAAACTGCAACGTTTTCATTCGGATTATTAAAGTCAGATTGAAAAATATAATTTGGGAATTGCTCTGTTGCCGGTAAAAAATTAGCATCACTGCCATCAAAACCTGGCCCTTGAAATGCATCATTGGAAGCTTTGTAGTATTTTACACCTAATAAATAAGTCGCTTTTTTATCAAAAACGGTATAATTATTTACAAAACGCGATTCAAAACCATAGTTATTAAAATCTCCAATTATCAACTCTCTTTCAAGAAAAGTGTCTTCTAGAGTAACTGCAGCTATTCTAAAACCTACTGATTTTCTTGAGGCATTTAATCCGAAAAAATTAAAACTAAATTTAGCATCATTAGAAAAATTATGAGAGAATTTTAAATTATATAAAAACCAGTCTATTTGAAACCAATTTCGCGTTCTATTACTTTGTAAAGGATCTTCTGCAAACATTTTATCTGACAAACCACCGGCTTGCTGTGCCAGGTAATTAAAATAAGTAAGTTCTAATGCCAGTTTACTTTTTATATTAAAATCATACCCTAAATGTAAAAATGCATTCTTGGAATTAAAATTAGAGTTTGGTCTAAATCCATCACCTTTTTTATAATTAAAATATGCATAATAATTCAACTTATCTTTTGAACCACTAACGCTCGTAAAATTGGTATAAAAGCCAAAACTACCTGCAGTATTTCTACTAACGATTTCTAAAGCTTTAATAGGATTTGGTTTTTTCATCACAAAATTAATTAAACCACCAAACTGAGTTCCATATTGTAAAGAAGCTGCTCCTCTAATAATTTGAATTTCTTCTAAACCTTCTGAAGCAGGCGTATAATAACTTTCTGGATAGCCTAAAACGTCTGCACTAATATCGTAATCATTTTGACGTGTATTAAAATTTCCTGTTCTAGTTGGATTTAAACCTCTACCTCCAATATTTAATTGTAAACCGCCATCATCATTTTCAAAAATATTTAACCCAGGAATTTGGTTGTAAATTTGTCTTGCATTATTACTTGCCAAATTTGCAGTTGATTGATTTACTAAAATTACCTCTGTTTTTTTACCTGCAAAAATAGAGGTACCCACTACATCCTTTAAACGTTTCAATTCAAAAACCTTACGTTTTCTTGCTTTAATTTGAATTTCTGATAATTCTTCTTGAAATGAATTTAAAATTATGGTTGCATTTTTATAATCATCAGATTGCAGCAATATATTTTTAACCTTATAATTTTCTGCAAATAATACCAATGTAATTGCAGTTTTTTCGGTTGTGAAATTAATTTTTCCTGCTGTATTTGTTTTTGCTACAAAACCTCCATTTTTACTGTAAACTTCTGCATTTTTAATTGGTTTTTGCGCTTCTGATAAAACTGTAATTGAAACTTTTTTTTGACTGTAAATAGTCGTTTGTAATACTATAAATAAAACCGTTACAATTTTAAATTTCATTTTTTATAAATTTAATTTACTAATAACTTTAACTTCAAAATACAAACTCTCTACTATATGCCCTTTATTTTTATTGCTGATGAAAAGGGAACAATCCAATCTTTGTGTTTAAAACTTTCTTTTTCTTGATACAGATCTACTTTTGGATTGATAAAAGTAGCACTCAATCTTCCATTTAACGCAACAAAACTATCCACATAAACTTGAATATTTTTGTGACCTTGACTTTTAAAATGGTCCCCCAAATAATGTGCATATTCCAAGATAAATTCGGGTCTATAACTCATTTGCTTTTCTTGAATAGATGTTAAAAAATCTGTATTATCCACATAAAAAAACTTTTTTGTTTTTGCATCAACAATTTTAAAACTTGCATATCCTGTTTTCTCAGTAAGTAAAACTCGCCAAGAATATTTATAGCCCTCTTCCGTCCAGAATAATTCATCTGCATAAAGTAAATATCTCCAAGGTAAAATAAACTGAATTAAAAAAAAGACACCAATTATGGGTAGTATAATACTTTTAGAAGCTTTAGGGTATTTGAATGAATCTATAATTTGAAGATTTTTATAAAATTTAATTTTCGCTTTAAAAAAATTCAAAAATTTTACATGAATATTTTCATCTAAAAAGACCAATGTAGAAACAATCATAATAAAGGGAAACATTCCTATAGAGGGAAACAAAACACTTGTAGACAAATGAAAGAATAAAACTAATAAAAAGCCTAATGTTCTTGTTTTTTTATAAAATAATAAAAACGGAATAGATAAATCATATATAGCCCCACCCCAGCTCATTGCGTAATGAAACCATTCTTGTTGTAGGAATGTATTTCCAATTACAGGAAAGTCATATTTTGAAGGTAACCAAATTCTTAAAGGTTGCGCCCTAAACAACCAATCTGAATTTAATTTGGCTAAACCAGCATGAAAATAGACTATCCCTAATAGTAATTTTATGCTATCTATAGACCATTTTGGAATTTTTAAAAATTCTCTTTTCCTTAAATAAGAATCTACAGAGAAAGTTGCATTAGCTGGTAAAAAAATAAGTAAAAAACTTAAAATACTTACAAAATAATAATGATTTAAATAAGTAGTTTTATCCATTAACTCTATATAAGTAAAAGACAGAAAAAAAGTAATAATTGCTAATCTATATTTGTAGCCTACTGCTATAAAAATGGAAGATAATCCACAAATAAAAAAAAGTAAATACGTATAGTTATCTAGGGGCTTAACCCAATGAAAACCATAATATGTAAAATGAAATTTTGGTTGAATATAAAGTGAATCTATCCAACCTTTAGACCAGAATCGGATAATACTCAGGAACATCATAAAACCAAATAAAAGCCTAAAAACCGCTAAAGAAGCGGTTTTTGTTTGTTTATGAAGATATGTGGTTAAAATTTTAACCATCTCCATCTCCATCTACATAATCTATATTAATACTGAAAGCTTGAAGCATATCTACTTTTAATAAAACAACTGCTTTTTGCAATTCATCATAAGCCCTAATCATTTCCGTATTATTATCATCTACCTGATTAAAGAAATTATTATTTAAACTATTAATTTTAATTTTAGCTTCATTAAACTGATTTACAATACTTTCATTTAAATCTTGTCGTTCTAAATATAGTAAATAGTCAGAAAAACCAGTCCTAGAAGTAGAACTTCCATAGCTTTTTCCATTAAAATAATCTATAACGCTATTCAAAGCTTCTAAAGTCAATTCTTTAGATATGTCTTTTCTGTAAAAAGCCTCTACTTTTTCCGGTAATTTGTTATCAGAAAAAATACCCGCAGGTATTCCTACTTTATTAGCTCTTAAACCTTTTTCATAATAAAATATAAAATCATTAACTATTTTATTAACTGCACTAGTAGCTGTGTTAGAAGTACTTGCAACAAACTCACTTCTATACGAGGACCAACTAGAAACAACCTCTTGTGTTTTAGTATCCATTTGATTTAAAACATCTGTAATATATTTTTTATAATTACTGCTATTCAAATCTGTAGTATATTTTGCTAAGATCTCTGCATCAGAATCTGCAACACCGTATAATAAATAGTCTAATGCAGGAAAACCCTGAGCATCATGGTTATTTGAACTATTTAAATCGTAATTTCCAGAAGAAATATTAGATTCCACATCAGCAACTGTTAAAGGATAAATATTCATGAAAAATTTATATTGCAACTCCTCTGCTTTACCAATATCAAATATTTCTATATGTTGCCAATTTTTGTAAGCATTATACCAAGAAGTTCTCAAGGCATCTAGATTGGATTGATTTGGATTTTCTGTAAAATTTACTCCAGCTCCTTTTAATGCCGCCAACTTATTAGTAAAATCTTGATGTGCAGGAATAATAATATTATCTGCAATATTGATTAACATTGCCCCTCGGTCAAAATTATCTGCTGAAGTTGTGTCTTCACCTTCAGATGAAGTACAAGCATAAATTATACTTACAGCGACTAAAATTATTGATATTTTTTTTAACATGATTTACTTTAAAATTCGAAAAACAAAAATAAGAAAAAAGCAGTTCAAAAAGAACTGCTCTATTATAATTTACAAATTATTAACTACCTGCTTGTAAAACGGTAAAGTTAAATTTACTTGCTATTGTATTAGACATCGTTTCTAAAGCATCTTCACTAATATCCCAAAAACCATTTCCTGCTGATAATATACTTATAAATCCATCTACTTCAGATTTTGTAAAATAAGGTTCATTAGAATTTGGTTTTCTAGTAAATTGAAGACTATATACAAAACCGAAACCTTCTGATAAATCATGAAAAGAATCTTGTACGTTTGGAGATAGCGCATTTTTACCTTGTTGTAAATAATATACAGCTCTAATACCAATAATCTCTGAAATCTTTTCTTTTAAAATATTTGCTTGAGCATCTCTTACTTCGTAATTTTTAGCTACAATTGCAGCTCTTCCTAACTTAAAAGCATTATAAATATCATCTGCAATACCTGTAAAATCAGCATCTCCTTCTACTCTACTCAAATATTTATTTAAATATTTATCTTTGTTTAATTCAGGAGCGGTAGCATTGTCTAAACCATATAAATAACCAAAAGCTTCATCCCATTTATGTTCCATTAAAGTATAATCTTTAACATTTCCTGATGAATCTACATACAAAGTACCTGCATCATTATCTGTTCTATTTGTAGCTTCATCTAAAACTGCTGGGCTTAAATAATTATTTAGAATTTGATCTACCATCAAACCTCCTATCAAACTTTTGATAATAGCCTGATTGTATTCTAAACCTTTAGAATTTATATATCTTGTAGAACCACCACCAGATTCCTGAATTTTTCCTGGTACACCTACAGACGCATCATTATCCCAATTATTAAAAACTTCATTAACTTGCGCAGCTATCCAAGAATCAAAATCTCCTTTTATTGCAGTTCCATCTGTTGCATTTTCAGAAAAGAAATCTTTAGAAGCAGCAACTTTTTTTCTAACATTTTTAGTAGATTCGTTTAAAGATGCATCAGAAAATTTATTTCCAGTATTAGTGAACATACCATCAAGATCTTCCTCGCTTTTTGATGTATCCTTTAGGACACCTTCCAATTCTTGTGCCATTTCAATACGAGTTGTTTGTCCACTATAACTTACTGTTGAATTCCCATCTCTTACAAAAGAATAAGTTGCAGGAGTTATAACTTCATTGTTAACGTCATTATCATTTTCATCATCACTACAAGAATAAAACAATGAGAACATCGCCGACATTACTAAAAATAATAGTACTTTTTTCATTTTATTTAGATTAATTTAAAATAATTTGTTTAATAAATGCAAATATATGAAGCATCTTTAAATTTTAAAAACTTATTTAGATTAATTTAAGATAAAAATCTTAAATAAAAAAAGGTTCGCTCAAAACGCGAACCTTTTTAATACTTTTAAAAAATGTTATGATTGATTCCCTATCTAAATATAATCTTAGAAGTTCCGTAATCATTTTCAGGGGAAGTTACCTGTAGTAGCATTACGCCTGTTTTTACTTTGAAATCAAATTCTAATTCGTTCTTACCTGCATTTATCTGTATTTCTGAGCTGTAAATAATTTTTCCTGTAATATCAGATAGTGTTACTGTAGCTTCAGTATCCGTTTCACTGAATAAAAGTAAATTTACATTTCCTGCTGATGGATTTGGGTATGCCATAAACTCATTCTCAAACTTCTCTATCTTTTGTACAATCTGATCTTCAACAGCTACCTTGGTAAACTTAACATCCTTGATTTCTAAATCTAAAATATTTGTTTGTGCTTCTACTGGTAAAAAAGTAAATAATAAAGTGGTTAAATCCTCTGTGGTTAACTTATCCTGAGTAGCACTTGAACTAAATATTTCAAATGGAACGTAATACGTTTGCTCTTCTTCTGATAAATCTACCATTACTCTATACTGAGCTCTCCAATCTTCAATGGATGATTTTAGTAACCCTAACTCCATCAAACCTGATCCTCTTGCTGTAAATGAAAGATAGCTGTATTCTGAGTAATCCGCTGATAAAGTACCTGGTAATAACGATTTATAAATCGTTAAATAGTCATAATCACTGGTTGCTTGAATCTCTACTCCTCTATTAATCGTGTATTCATCATCCTGATATTCTCTGTCAAAATCATTCCATACAAAGTAATTTTTAATCTCCGTATATCTCTTATCATAATCTAAGCCCCAGTTTCCATCTGCATGATAAAAAGCATCTTCTACATCTCCTTCTACTTCAATAAGACCATCATATTCATATCCATCTGCAATATCTAATCGTAAAGATTGCTGAATTTCTGTAGTTACTGAATTGTTTCTATGCTTAATATTGTTTGCGGTCTCAGAATATAGCTCCACCATTGATACTTCGGCTGTATTACCTTCTTGTGTACTTCTCAAGGCTACAATTAACTCTCCTTTCTCTCTGTATATTTTTGAAGCATACGTTTCAGGAAATTTCTGAACCTCAGACTGTTGCACAGGAATATAAGATTTTAAATTATTTAAAATATCTCTTACTAATTTTTGAGTATCTTTTGGTTTTGTTGTCCAAACTTGGAAATTGTAGACATCATTAAACTCTGTGTAATGGTTTACATACCAGTTCGTTTGGATCGTATACTTACTATCATTATTATTCTTTGCAATTGCAAAAGAAATTGCATATTCAACAACACCATCTCGTTGTTTAATTCCTTGCATTAAGAAATTATAACCTCTGATTTGTACTTTTTGAATATTCAAAATCTCAGCTCCTCTTAATCGATCACAAGATGCTTTGGTATGATTGTAAATCCTATCTGAAGTTTTAATTCCTAAAACAACTCCTTTTGTCTCTCCATTCATAGAGAAATCTACAGACAATACTTCATCTGCTATGGTGTAATCTAAAATATCAGTAGGGGAAGTTATGTTGGCTATATTACCTGGATACAACTCCTCAGGAAACATATCTAACATCGTTTGCCCTTTTCCTTGATAAGGCTGTGAAGCTTTCATCTTATCTTTCTGATACAAGTTCGCACTTGACTTTACAAACTCTGTTGGTACAGAATTTTTCTTTCTTCCTACATAGATTTTTGAAATTGCATCTCCTAAAGACTCAGACTCAACTCCTCCATTATTTCCCCCTCCTGTATTTCCAGAAGAAACACCATAAGCAAAATCTTGATCCAAATTATTTACTCCTAAAGGTAAAGAAAGAGTACTCGTATTTGGAGTACCTACTCCATCTGCATCAAAAGTTGGTATTAAATCTGCTATTACTTTTCCTGCTGGTAAACCACCTGTTACTGTACTTATATCTACAGTTACTATGTAACCTCCTAATACAGATAAATTATCAAATAAATAATTATGAATACTTGGATTATCTGGACATTAGCTCTAATTGTTTTAGGAATCTTTATTTATTCCATGACTCTTTATGTGTATGGTGATAAATATTTGCCTAATAACAATTTAACTGATGGTGTTTGGTGTGTAAATGACTTAGCTACAGATTTAGGTTTTGAAACTGGAGATAAAATTATTAGTGCTGATGGTGTTGAGCTGAAAAGGTTTTCAGATGTTTTAGAAAAAATAATTATTTCTGACGTTATTACTGTATTAAGAGATGGTGATATGGTTGATCTTACTATGCCTATTGATGTGATTGATAAATTTTTAAATAGCGATAATAAGACTGTTTTATATCCTAGAATCCCAACTATTATAAGTGGTTTTACTGAAAATTCAAATTGTGAAAAAGCTGGGCTATTAGTTAAAGATAGAATAGTTGCAATTAATGGTATTTCAGTAAACTACCATGATCAGCTTACAAAAGAACTTACGGTGTATAAAGACACTGTTGTGCTGGTTGATGTAATTAGGGGTGGTGAAAAAATTGTGTTTAGCACTAAAGTAGATGAGGATGGGTTATTGGGTTTTACTCTTGCAAATTTAAGTTTGGTTCAGTTAGAGGAGTTAGGGGTTTATAATATGGCTTCATTTAAATATACTTTGTTGGAAAGTTTCCCTGCTGGGTATAACAAAGCAATTAAAAAACTAAATAGTTATATTGATCAATTTATCTTGATCTTAAGCCCAAGCACTGGTGCTTATAAGGGTTTAGGTGGTTTTGGTGCTATGTTTGAACTACCGAAAGGTTACGACGAGCCAGTACTCATTTCAGGCACAGACGGTGTTGGCACCAAACTGCGTTTAGCCATGAACTTAAACAAACACGATACCATTGGTATCGACCTTGTCGCGATGTGTGTTAACGACTTGATTGTCGGTGGTGCTGAACCTCTATTTTTCCTTGATTATT
>CAJWAC010000010.1 GCA_913020555.1 uncultured Polaribacter sp.
CCTTTAATCATAACTGATACCCCTGGCAAAGAAGAACCAGTAGTGTCTTTAATATTCCCAGTAACATCTCTGCTCTGTGAAAATACATTTTGCATACACATTATTGTTAATGCAATAACCATAATTTTTAATCTTATTCTCATAAATTAAAAGTTTAATTAAGTTGTTAATTAATTTTTACTACTATTTTTAAAATAAAAAGTTATCGTCTAAAATTTAGTAAATACAAATATTATAAACATAACCATTATGCCGATAATTAATATTTCGTAAACCAAGCTTCTTTTAGTGTTTTTATTTGATTTAATTTTTTTCAAGGACTCTAAATTCTATTTTATTTTAACACGAAATTAACAATAGAGTGAGTTTACAGGTAAAAATTATTCAACGTATTATATTACAATTGTAGCATTAGGTGGTGAATGCAACTTTTGTTTCATCTGGCACAACATTTGGCGCTTTTGAGTTATTGCTAAGATTTTGATATTTAAAGAGGTGGTTTTTTAGTGTCAATTTCTGTAGGTAAAATGCCAAATTGATTTTTAAAACATTTTGAAAAATAAGATGGCGAGGTAAAGCCAACTTTATAACAAGTTTCACTGATGCTTAAATTACCTCTTTCTAAAATTTGTTTTGCTTTATCTAATCTAATTTTTCTTATAAATTGACTAACTGTTTGTCCTGTAAGTGCTTTAATTTTTCTATAAAGTTGGCTTCTGCTTAGATTTTGATGGGCAGCCAATTCTTCTACACTTAAATTAGAATTATCAATGTTATTATTAATATAGTCTAGTAATTTTTGAATGAAATCTTTTTCGGTTGAGCTGGCTAAAGTGTTTTCATTTGATCCAGATACAGCTGCAAAGTATTTATCAAATATTAGTTGCCTACTTGTTATAAGTTGAGAAATTCTTAATTTAAGCAGCTTTAAGTCAAATGGTTTTACCATGTATGCATCTGCACCCATTTCTATACCTTCTATTCTGTTTTCTATACTGGCCTTTGCCGTTAACATTAAAAGTGGAATGTGGCTGGTTGAGGGTTCACTTTTTATTATTTTACAAAAATCAAAACCGTTCATTTCAGGCATAATAACATCAGATATTATTAGATCAGGTAATACATCTCTTGCTATTTTTATAGCTTCTTTACCATTTGAAGCCAAAAGTATTTTATACTGATGATTTAGTTCTTGTTCTAAATAATCTCGTAATTCAATATTGTCTTCTGCAATTAAAACTGTGTGTGTTTTTGGGGTTTTAGGAATAATTGTAACCTCTTCCTGGAAATCTTCTGTTGGAATAGATAAAAAATCATTTTCGTATTTGTTACTATTTTCTAATTCAGAAGATGCAGCTTCTTGTTTTAATTCTTTAACTAATGGTAATACAATTGTAAAAGTTGTGCCTTCATCAACTTTACTTTTTACTTCAATTTTACCTTTATGCAATTTTACGAAACTTTGTACTACTTCAAGACCAATTCCTGTGCCTCCTATATAGGTTTTATTTTGATCTTCAACTTGATAAAATCGTTCAAATATTTTTGAAACTTCTTCTTCTTTTAATCCTGTTCCCGTATCTGAAATAATGATCTGAACTGCTTTTACAGGTTCTTTTTTATGAACAAGAGGAAGTAGATGTAACTCTTCTGAAGTTATGATTTCTAAGTTTATAGCTCCTCCATTAGGGGTAACTTTTATGGCATTAGATACGAGATTGAATATAATTTTTTCAATCATTCTTGGGTCTGCTACAAAATTAAAATTAGGAAAATCTGTATCAAAACTTAATAATATATTTTTACTATTCACTTCTTCTTGGAAGTAGCTTAAAATGTTTTTTGTAAATTTTACTAGATTTATATTTTCAACTCTTAATTTTGTTTTATTGAATTCTAATTTTCTTAAATCCATTAATTCATTAATTAATCTATAAAGTCTTTCTGTATTTTTATAAATTATTAAATGCTTGTTTTTTACTTCAAAGGGTAATTCTAATTTGTTATTATTGATAATGTCTTTTAAAGGGTTAATTATTAAAGTTAAAGGTGTTCTAAATTCATGGGAAATATTTGTAAAAAACTGAATCTTTCTTTTACTTAATTCATCTTTATTAAACTGTTGTAATCTTTCATTTTTTAGTACTTCTTTTTCTTTTATTCTTTTTTGGGTTAAATAATTTAAGAGTACTATTCCTAATAGAAATAACAAGACATAGGCTAAAATAGCCCAATTATTCCGCCACCAAGGAGGTAAAACAATTATTTTCAGTTCTAAAGGTTTTTCATTCCATACGCCATCATTATTTGCTGCCTTTAATTTGAAAACATATTCGCCTGGATCTAGGTTGGTATAGGTGGCATTTCTTTTTTGATTTACATAATTCCAATCAGACTCATAACCTTTTAAATAATATGCGTAAGAATTTTTCTCTGATCTCGTAAAATTAAGCCCAGCATATTCTATTGTAAAAACAGATTGTTCATTTGATAAAATTAGTTGATCTGTTTGTGAAATAGATTTTACAAGGGGTGCATGTTCTTTACCAACTATTACATCTTTATTAAATAATTTAAAACCTGTAAAACTTAAGTTTGGCGGTGTTTTATTTGTTTTTAATTCTTCTGGGTTAAAATAATCTAGCCCTTTAAAATTTCCAAAATAGAGTCCCCCTTTAGAGTCTTTATAAACAGCATCAATATTAAAATCATTGGATAATAAACCGTCATTTTTGGTATAATTGATGAATGAATTATTAGAAAGAACCATTTTGGTTAATCCTTCATTACCACTTAACCATAAATTATTCTCAGTATCTTCAATTATGGAGCAAACATTGGTTTCTATAAGTCCGTTTTCTTCATTAAACCATAAAACAGCATTATTTTCAGTATTAATTTTGCACAAACCTGCACCACGTGTACCTACCCAAATATTATTTTTAGAATCTTGATAGATTGTAAGAATATCATTCGCATCTGATGGATTGTTATACTTTTCAGACATTAAGTCTCCATAGAAAATAACCTTTTCAATTAAAGAATTCTTTCTCTTTATTTGGTATAAACCGTTCTGTGAAGTCCCTGCCCAAATATTATCTTTGTCATCTACGATTACTTTTTTGACATCTACATTTACAAAATCCGTATCTAAAAATGGGTTTAAATTATGCTGAGTAAACTTTTTAGTTTTTGGATTAAAAGAATGGACTCCTCCTAAAAAACCCGCTATCCAAATTTCTCCATTAGAATCTTCAGAAAAACTTTGTATAGAATTTGATGCTAATAAACCTGCAGTATTTTTTACATTATAGTTTATGAATTTCTTTGCATCATTTTTTAAAAAATAAATTCCATTATCCCAACTACCGGCCCAAATATTTTCTTTAGAATCTTTAAATATAGATATAATATAATCTGATGTTAACCCAGAATAAATAGAGTTGTCTTTGGTATTTATATGTGTAATTTTTTCTGTTAATTGATTATAAACATCAATACCTCCTCCATCTGTTGCTACCCATAAATGATCTTTATCTCCATTAATTACACCCATTACAGAGGGTGCTTTTAAGGAGTTTTCTTTGTTTGATAAACTTTTAATGTTTTTAAATTTATCATATAAATCATCATGAATGGCAACACCACTATTATAATACCCCATCCAAATTCTTTGGTCTTGATCTAAAAATAGTTCCCAAACAGAATTATGTAATATGCTATTTTCTTCTGTTTTACTGGAAACATAGTTTTTTATCACCTTACCATTTACGTCTAAATGAAATAATCCTGCATTTTCAGTTCCAGCTAATATTGTACTGTCTTCTAATTGTACAATAGTCATTATTTTTTTTGATGAAAAGTTAAAGTTCTCTACTTTTAAAACATTGTTATTTCTATCCTTACTCAATTTGCATTTATAGACACCATGCTCTTTTTGAGAACCTATCCAAAGATGATTATTATTATTATCTATTAGTAATGTCTCGATGCCGCACGAGATCCTATTGTTCTCTTGGCCAAAGACTCTAGTATTTATTAATTTATTATTAAGGGCATCTACCTCTTTTAGACCAATATTTGTACCCGCAAAAATTTTACCTTGTTGCGTTAAAATTAGACTATGAACTAAAATTTGTTGTTTATTTTCTTCTGAATTTAGAATTCTACTAACCTCAAAAGTTTTTAGATTTAATTTAAATAAGCCAGACCCGTTTGATCCAATTAATAAATTGTTAGAAGTGTCTTCTTGTAGGCTTAAAATGTCATTATTGTTCAGGCCTTCAAAAGAAAAATGGTATCTTTTAAAGTTATTTAAATCTTTATTGTAAAGATTTAATCCGTTTTCCGTTCCAACCCATAATCTATTTTTGCTGTCTATAAAACTGCATTTAATTCGGTTGCTACTTATAGAGGTAGAATCTTTAAATTTATATTTATAAGAAGTATATTCTATACCATCAAATTTATAAAGTCCAGCCCCTAAGGTACTAATCCATATAAAACCTTTTTTATCTTGAATAATACTTGAAACCCCTACTTTAGAGATACCTTCTTTAATATTTACAAACTGAAAATCCTTTTTTGGATTTTGTGCAAACGAAAAAATAGAATAAAGTATAACAAGTAATAGCAGCTTTGTTTTCATAAAACACAAAAATATAAAGGTATATTAAATAAGGTTATTAAATTTTTACCATTTACTTTTCCCAAATTTCTTCAATTTCCTCTAGAGATTTTCCTTTGGTTTCTGGTATAAATTTGTATGTAAAAATAATGATTACTACGATAAATGCACTAAATATAAAATAGGGGAGAGAACCATTCCAAAAATTATTGTTATTGAGTTCACTAGCAGTTACAATTGGAAACGATTGGGAAACTATGTAATTTCCTCCCCACTGAACAGCTACGGCTATAGACATTGCAATACTTCTTATTTTATTAGGGAACATTTCTGATAACAGTACCCAAACTACAGGGCCCATTGAAAGCGCAAATGATCCTATAAAAATTAGTACACCAAGCAATGATAAAAAACCGATTGCTTGTTGCTGAATGGTGATGCCTAATAATAAGAAACCTATAAGCATGCCTAAAGAACCAATATAAACAAGGGGTTTTCTACCAAATTTATCTACTGTAGCCATTGCTATAAAAGTAAATATTAAATTTACAAATGCCAAAAGAACTTGTTGTTTTAATACATCTTCTTTTCCATATCCTAAGGCTTTTTCAAAAATATCTGCTCCATAATACAAAACAGCATTAATTCCTGTAAATTGTTGTAAAATAGAAAATACAGAGCCAATAATTATTATAATTATTAAGTTTTTACTGAGGTAGTCAGTCTTTGTAGTTTTTATTTCATTATCTAAAGATTTTTTTATTTCTTTACTTTCTATCAAGGCATTTTCATTTCCGTGAATTTTATTAAGAATTGATAATGCTTCTTCATTTCTCCCCTTTAAGAATAACCATCTTGGACTTTTTGGAACAAAGAAAAGTGCTCCTAAGAATAAACAACTTGGTATTAACTCAGACCAAAACATTTGTCTCCAACCAAATTCTAAATTTTCTTTTTCTGTTAAATTATTTCCAATGAAATACGTAACTAAAAATACTACAAAGAACCCTATTACAATAGCTAATTGATAATAGGTTACTAAATTACCTCTTTTATTTGCAGGTGCAATTTCTGCAATATACATGGGGGCATTCATTGATGCTATTCCAATTCCTAAACCACCAATAATTCTAAAAAATACTAATACAGAAACTGTTTGTGGCAAAAAATCGGGTAATCCAGAACCCAATGCAGAAAGGCTAAATAATAAAGCAGAAATAATTAATGATTTTTTTCTCCCTATTTTAATACTAATAGGAGCGGCAATTATTGCTCCAACAAGGCAACCAAGTAATGCACTACCTACAACCCAACCTTGTGTTGCTGCGTCTAACTGAAAATATTTTGTAAGATAAAATTGAGCTCCGTTTATAACTCCTGTATCATATCCAAAAAGCATTCCACCTAATGCCGTAATTGATGTTATTAATATTAAAAATTTTGTTTTACTCATAATTAGCTTTGTTTGGTTTGGTTCATAAATAGTACTTAAAAAAACTAGCATTGCCAATTTTTAAGTATTATAAAATTAAGTTTTCAGGTATTCTTAAATTATAACATATCAAGCATCGAATGCTATGGATGTTGTTTTTATTAAAATTAGAATTTATAGTTATAGTATTACTGCTTATTTATAAAGAAAAGATTTTTTCCGCAGAAACTCAATGTAAAATGTTTAATTTAATTAGCCCATTGAAATATAATCTTTGGGTGCACACTGCTATAATTTTTGAATGGAATTAATGCCTTATATAAGACCATGGTTTTTGATTCAATTTTTTAAATCTTAATTAATTATTCAACTTTAAATTTTAAATAATTTCATAGTAAAATGAGGCCTAGTTTTGAAGTGTTTTTTTAAAAATGATTTTTATCTCAGGAATTTGTTTTGGCCAACTTTTTTGAAAACTTTTTTTACATTAAATTTTATTTTGGTAGATTTTATTCAAATAAAACGCGAAAGTTAAAGTTATGTTAAAGAAAGTAAGCTTTTGCAAGAAATTTTGAAAGTAACACTCTTTTTAGGAGTACTAGTTTGTTTTTAAGATGCTCATATACTACAGATAATGATAGGTATTTTGTTTTAAACCTGTTTTTATTTAGAGCATTTGAAAAATGTGTTAAAACCTTTTTTTTCAAAGTATTTATTCTCACAAAACCTTTATATTTGGAAATTGAAAATTAATTGTAATTTAATGAAGTTGATATATTTTAGGACTCTTATATTTTTTATATTTCTTTTTTCATTAAAAAGTAATTCACAAGAAACCCTTCCAATTTACCAAGATTACTTATCAGATAATGTGTATTTAGTGCACCCATCTGCCGCGGGTATAGGTAATTCTAGTAAATTACGTTTTACAGCAAGACAGCAATGGGCGGGAATACCTAATGCGCCTGCTTTACAAACACTTAGTTTTCATACAAGATTTAACGAGTATTCCAATGCGGGTTATGGTTTTGTTTTATTTAATGATAAAAATGGTTTTCATTCACAAAAAGGATTACAAGGAAGTTATGCCTATCATTTATCTATGAGTGATAACAGGATTTTTAACCAACTTTCTTTTGGATTAGCTTTTACATTTGTTCAAAATCAATCGGATCAGAGAAGTTTTACAGGAGATAGGCCAGGAGTAATTAGTCAAATTATTGAAAGTACAAGTTATTATAATGCAGATTTTAGCCTTGCTTACCATTATGGAGGTTTATCTACTTATTTTACAGTAAAGAATTTACTCCTAACCGCAAAAAATAATTTAAACGTTCAGGAGCCTTTAGATTTAAGAAATTATATATTTTCAGCAGGTTACTATTTCGGAGAAGATTTATTATTTCAACTAGAGCCCTCTATGATGCTCCAATTTAGAGAGGGTACAGGAGAAAGAATTGCTGATTTTAACATCAAAGCTTACAAAACAATTTCTAAAACTCAACTATGGGCTGCTGTTTCCTACAGAAGAAGTTTTGATGCAAATGCAATTGAAAATGCAGAGTTTGTATCTCCAATAATTGGGCTTAATTACAATAATTTGATGTTTTCTTACACTTATACAAACCAGATGAACGATACAGTTTTAACAACGTCAGGATTTCATCAAGTTTCTGTGGGCGTTAATCTTTGGACAAGAAAGCCAAGGGCTGCTGCTTGCCCTAATATTAATTCTGCCTTTGGTGGGTTTTAAAAATATTTCTCTTCTATTTTTAACCGATTTTGTTTAGGTATTATTTGACCTAAAATCTTTTTACTTTTATTAATGTAAAACTGATGATTACCTAGTAGGGGTTTATTATTGTTTAAGAGATTGCTCTTTTCTAAAATAGTTCGTGTTTGCTTGGCAACGGCCTGACCTGAATCTATAATTTCGATTTTATTACCTACAATTTCCCTAATTTTAGGAATTAAATATGGATAATGTGTACATCCTAAAACCAAACAATCAACTCCTTCTTGAAGCATAGGAGTAAGGTATTTAGATAGTAAAAGATGCATTTCTTTAGATTCAATTTTACCATCCTCAATCAGTTCTACTAAATTTTCCCCTATAGTTTCTATGATTGTTATTTCGTTACCTAAAGAACTTGAGGTTTTTTCAAACAATTTACTATTTAAAGTCCCCTTAGTGGCCAAAATACCAATTGTATTAGATTTAGTTTTTAGAGCAGCAGGCTTAATTGCAGGTTCTATACCAATAAAAGGAATATTGTAGGTTGATCTTAGAATATCAATGGAATTTGTAGTTGCAGTGTTGCAGGCTACCACTATTAGTTTACATTTTTTATTTATTAAAAACTCAGTATTTTTAATGGATAGATTTATAATTTCTTTCTTATTTTTTAGCCCGTATGGTGCGTTTTTACTATCAGAAAGATAAATGGTATGCTCGTTGGGTAAAAGCCTTGTAATTTCTTTCCAAATTGATGTGCCACCAATACCAGAGTCAAAAATACCAATAGGAAAGTTATTTGATTTCATCTTATTGTAAAAATAAAAAAACCTACTATAAAAGTAGGTTTTTAGAATTTATTTTAGATTTTTTTTAATTAAAATCCTAATTTAGTTTTTACAGCAGCCATCAAATCTTCACCTTTTTTTACTAATACTCCTTTACCTATAGAAGCGTCTAAAACGTATAATATCCCTTTTGTATCAGCAACTTCTTCTACAGCTTTTTGAGCTTTTTCTACAATAGGTTGCAAACCTTCAGCTTGTTTTTTCTGCATTTCTTGATAAGCTGTTTGTCTTAACTGCTCATATCTTTGCTGGTCTCCTTGAACTTCTTTAGCTCTAATTTCGTTAATTTCTTTGGTTTGTGTGTTTTGTTCTGCTGTGTATTTTTTCATTTTAGCATCTAACTTCTTAGCCATGCTCTCTACTTCATCTTGATATGTTTTTCCTAATTTTTCCATATCTACCTTTAACTGCTTAGTTTGCGGCATTTCAGCTACTAATTTTTCAAAGTCTATATGACCCATCTTTTGTGCATTTGCAACACCACCTACTCCTAAAGTAAATACAGCAATTAATAGTAACGTTTTAAAATTCTTCATTTTTGTTTAATTTAATTATTATTTTGTCTTTTACTTAATTATTGTCTTCTTCTTTCTCTTTTTTTTCTTGTTCCTTCTTTTTTCTAGCAGCTTCTTTTTTTTCTTTTAGTAACTTTCGTTTTTCGTCTCTTTGCTGCTGCAAGGCTTTTCTCTTGTCTGCAATAGCTTTCTTTTTAGCTTCTTTATCGGCAGCTTTTTTATCAGCTTGTGCCTTCTGTTTAGCTCTTGCTTCTTCTAGTTTAGCCTGTTGTTCTTCATTTTTTTTATTTAAAGCTTCATTTTTCTCAGCTAAAATATTTTTTTCTCTTTCACTTAACTCTTTATTAGAAGATTTTTTTTCTTTTTTCTTTTTTCTTTCTTCCTTTTTTTGATTGGACAATCTTGTCCTATCTATATTAGATAAAACGAGTTCGCTAATATCGTATTTTTTATTTGAATATAGCATAACCAAATCACTAGATTTATCAAATACAAAATCATATTTTTTTCTTTTAGCAATGCTTTGAATTGCATTGTATACTTGATCTTGAATTGGCTTTACTAATTGCTTTCTAACCAGAAACATATCGCCATTTGGGCCAAAGTATAAAGACTCTAATCTTCTTAATTCTTCTTGTTTAATTGTAATTTCTTCTTCTTTTTCTTCAATTAAATCTTTAGTTAAAATTGCCTTTTCGTTCGATAAGTCAGACTTTAAAACTTCTATATGGCGTGCTTGGTCATCTAATTTTTTTCTCCACTTTGCAATTTTAGCATCAAGCGTATTCTGAGCTTGTAGATATTCTGGCACATTTTCTAGAATGTATTCCATATCTATGTAAGCAATAATTTGGTTTCTCTGTGACCAAAAAGTGGTAACTGTGAATAATAAAACGCCTAATAAAAATATTTTTTTCATTTGTATACTGTATTTAGAAAAAACCATGCCAAAAAAACGATTGACATTACAAATGTACAGTTTTCCTAGAATTGTCTTCCGATAATAAAATGTGTTTGCCAGCCAGATTTTTCTGTAAAACCTGGTAAAGGATCAAAACCGTGAGCAAAATCTATACCCAATAAACCAAATGCTGGCATAAATATTCTAACTCCAAGTCCTGCTGAACGTTTCAAGTTAAACGGATTAAATGTTTCAAAATTGTCATAAGAGTTACCTGCCTCTAAAAATCCAAGTGTATAAATGGAGGCAGATGGTGCATTAGTGATTGAATATCTCAATTCTAACTGAAATTTGTTATAGATAGAACCTCCTTCAAGTGAAGACAATCTATTATTTTCATACCCTCTTAAACCGACAACTTCTCTACCATCTAATTGAAACACAGCAATACCATCACCTCCTACAAAATATCTTTCAAATGGCGATAAGCCAACTTCTTCGTTGTAATAGCCTAAATATCCTAATTCGGCATTTGTCATCAATACTAATTTATCAGTAAATGAAGTATACCATTTACCTTTAGCAGTAATTTTATAATATTCTAGCCATTTGTATTTTTCTGCAATTGCAGCACTTGTTTCTGTTTCAGATAAACCATCAGGAATACTATAATCTTTATTATTAACCAATGAGTATGGGAAAGTTGCTTTAATTCCTAAGGTAAATTCAGAGCCATAAGTTGGGAAAATTAAACTTGGTCCTGCAGAATTTCTCACGAATGTTGCACTGTAAGATAAGTTGTTTAGGGTTCCGTTACTTAAAATATCAGCTCCAACTCTAAATCCATAATCATTTAAATTAAAGCTTTGGTAACTTATTGTTTGTGATAATTGAAAATAATCATCGGGCCATTTTAAACGTTTCCCTAAACCAACTGAAGCTCCTGTAATCGCTAAACTTCTGTCCCTATCCACATCAAAGGTTTGAGGGTTCAGTTGAAATTGTTTGGATTGATATACAGAAAATGATAATGATTGAGGTTTTTTACCTCCTAACCAAGGTTCTGTAAAGGAAAAACTATAGGTACTAAAAGTTCTACTTGTTTGTAAACGTAGTGATAATTTTTGCCCATCACCCATAGGCAACGGTTGATAAGCCTCTTTATTGAATATATTTCTAATAGAAAAATTATTGAAAGATAGTCCTAAGGTTCCAATAAATGCACCTCCACCATAACCTCCTTGCAATTCAATTTGACTACCACCTTTTTCTACAACCGTAAAGTCGATATCAGCAGTTTTATTTTGATAATCTGGAATTACATCTGGAGTAACATTTTGATCAAAAAACCCTAATTGACCTATTTCTCTAATAGATCTGATGATATTACTTCTACTAAATAAATCACCTGGTTTTACTCTGAGTTCTCTAAAAATTACGTGATCATTGGTTTTATCATTACCTGATACAGCTACTTTTCGAATTCTTGCTTTTTCGTCTTCTCTAATTCTAATTTCAACGCGTATAGAATCATTTACAACTTTTGTCTCTACAGCGTTAACTTGCGAAAATAAATATCCGTTGTCTTGGTAAAGCGTTGATAAATCTTCTGAAGTTGGCGAACCATCCCCTTTAACACGTTCTTTAAGAACTTCTCCATTATACACATCTCCATTATTAATCTTTAGAATAGATCTCAATTGGTTATCCGTGTATTCTTTGTTACCAACAAAAACAATTTCCCCAAATCTGTATTGTCTTCCTTCTTCTATATCAATTGTTATATTAATGGTTTTATCATTATTCCAAGTAATGCCTTCACTTAAAATACGTGCATCTCTATAACCTTGCCTGCTGTATGTTCTTATAATTTCTTCTAAATCTTCCTGATAATCTTCTTCTATGTATTTTGAACTTTTCCAAAAACGACCTATAAGTTTTTGTTTTGTGTTTTTCATCGCTTTTCGCAATTTCTTATCAGAAAGTGCTTCATTGCCATTAAAGAAAATATACTTTATTTTTATTTTGGATCCCTTATCAATAAAAATATTCATATTTACAGCATTGATGTCTGTGGTATCTTTTTTAACATCTAGATTTACTTTGGTTTTTAAGAAACCCTTATCAGTATATTTTTTTGTGAAGTAATTTTTGGTTGTTACTAATAAATTATCAGTAACCATTGCACCAGTCTTTAATTCAGCCTCTTTCTTAAGTTCTTTAGCTTTAGATTTTTTTATACCTGTAATTTTTATTTGATTTAATTGAGGTAATTCTTGAACATCAAATTGAAGATAAACCGTGTTGTCATCCATTTTTGCTAAGAAAACATCTACATTGCTAAACTGTTTACTTTCGTATAGTTTTTTAATTGCACTTGTTAATTTATCTCCAGGCAGTTTAATTAGTTGTCCGTTTCTTAATCCTGTAAATACTTTTACAGTCTCTTCACTAAATTTTCTTAACCCGGTTACAGTAATACCACCTAAAATATATTCTTTACCTTTTTCATAAGAAAGTTTAGTGTTAGGAATAGTATCTTTTTTAGTCTGCGCCTTTGCACTTAAAGTAAAAAATAGTGCAAATAGCACTACTAATGTAGAAAATAAATTAATATATAATTTACTTTGTAATTTGTTCGCTTGTTTTTCCAAATCGTCTCTCTCTATTCTGATAATCTATGATGGCATCATAGAAATGTTCTTGTCTAAAATCTGGCCAAAGTACATCTGTAAAATATAACTCAGCATACGCCATTTGCCATAATAAGAAGTTGCTTATTCTTTGTTCGCCACTTGTTCTTATCATTAAATCTACGTTGGGCAAATTAAACGTATATAAATGATTATTTATAGTATTTTCATCAATTTTTTCTAAATCAAGTTCTTTATTAACAACTTTTTTAGATATGTTTTTGATGGCATTAACAATTTCTTCTCGCGCTCCGTAACTTAAAGCCAGTGTTAATACAATTCTGTTATTTTTTTTGGTTTTATCTATAACACTTGCCAATGTCTTTTGAGCCTTTTCAGGTAAGCTTTTAATGTTACCAATTGCATTTACCTTAACTTGATTTTCCTGAAAAGTTTTTAGTTCATTGTTTAATGAATTAATAAGCAGTGTCATTAGCGCTTTAACTTCAGTTTGTGGTCGATTCCAATTTTCTGTTGAAAAAGCATAAAGTGTTATAGCCTTTGTTCCAATTTCTGCTGCTGCTTCGATAGATTGTCTTACAGCAGTTAATGCATTTCTATGACCAAAAACACGACCCATTCCTTTACTTTTAGCCCAGCGCCCGTTACCATCCATAATAATGGCAACGTGTTTAGGAACTCTTTGTAAGTCTATGAGTAGTTTTTTATCCATATTTTAAAATCCTGTTGTGTAACATGGAGGTCTTCCAAAGGTGTATATTAAAGAAATTCCTGTAAACGTATACCAATCATTTCCAGTTCCACCAAAATTTAGGTCGGGAATGGCTTCTGATGTAAAGTCTAAATCATCTTCTAGAGAGTATCTAAATTTAGTTTCTATAGCAAAAGCTAAGGAGCCAATTAGTTTAGATTTAAATCCAACCCCAAAAGGAATTGTAAATGATTTTTTATTATCATATACATATTGATTTGGTTGAGGTTCTCCAGAGACATATTCATAACTATAAGCAGCTAAATCTATTGTTATATATGGTGTCCATGTTTTACCAGGAGTGGATAAATCATATTCATAAAAATTGTATTCTATTCCTACTGCCAATTCGTTTATTGTGTTAGAAAATTCTAATCCTCTATTTCTTTTAAAATCAGTATCAGCTTCCAAATCATTACCTTTAATTGGTAAATAACTGTAAGTTGCTCTAAAAGCTATTCTTGGATTCTTATTGTATTTGAAAAAAATAGCCCCAGCAGGTTGATTAGGATAAACATAATTGGTGCGTCCTATATCACCAATGTAATTTGAGCCTCCCAAAAAAAATCCTGCTTCATACTCTTGCCCTATTACAACATTCGTAAAATACATGAAAACTATTATTGTTAATACTTTTTTCATCCTAAAAAATAGCGAGCAAATATAAGGAATTCAATTTGCTTTATAAAGTTAATATTCAGTCTTTTTTGAATAACTATAATTTCGTTAATTTATTGTAATTTTGAGGTTAAAGATTGGTTTCGTTCCTTGTATCTTCTCCCCATAATAATTTACTTCTTAAAGTTTGCAAGAATGATTGATTACTAGGAATAATACTTTTAACCGTAAAAGAAGCTTTTCTAATATGTACTTCAGTATTTTTTGGAACAGATGTAATTCTAGAATCTAAAGAAATTAAAAAATCTTTTTCTCTAGAATTGATGGTTAACTGAATTTTAGTATCATCAGCTATCACCATTGGTCTAGCGTTTAAATTATGTGGCGCAATTGGAGTTATTACTAAATTTTTAGAATTTGGAGAAATTACAGGGCCATTGCAACTTAAAGAGTATCCTGTTGAGCCTGTTGGAGTAGCAATAATTAATCCATCTGCCCAGTAATTGGTTAAATATTCACCATCTAAATTAGTTTTAACACCTATCATAGATGTGGTATTTTTTCTAGCTATGGTGATTTCATTTAAGGCAAAATTTAATTCTTTGATTTCCTCTTTTTCTGGTGATGTTTGAACCTCTAATAAGGTTCTTTCCTGAATAATAAATTCTCCTTTTAGTATTAGATTGATGCTTTCTCTAATCGATTTTTTATTGATGGTTGCCAGAAAACCTAATCTACCAGTATTGATTCCTAATATGGGTATTCCTAAATCTCTAATATAAGTTACAGCTCTTAAAATAGTTCCATCTCCGCCCAACGTAAATAAAGTTTCAAAAGAGGAGTTTAAATCATTAAAATGAGAAAATGTTGGGTATTTTTTATCTAAAATATTACCTTTAAGTAACAAATCATAGAATTTCTTTTCAATAAAACTCACAATATTATTCTCTTCAAGAACCTCAAGTAAAATCTGAATCTCTTTCTCAGCAGAAATTGAATAAGATTGGCCATAAATTGCAACTTTTTTCATTAGATTTTAGTTTCCTTAATTAATAAAATTAGTTTTGATTTGAACTACATTTCTAGATATTTCTGTAAATATTCAGACCTGTTTTTGAGATCTTCTAAATAAATATCATTTTCGTGATTAGATATTATTTTATAATCATAACGTCTAAAAGTTTGCATTACTTCGTTAATATCTTTACTGATTACTCTTAAAGTAATTTGAATAAAATTGTCCTGCTTTTCAGATATATACATTCCTAATAATTTAGCACCATTAGTTTCTGTAATTTGCGCAATTTCACTCATAGAATATTCTAACTCTAACTTTTCTACAATTAATGTTTCACTTTGTTCAAGCATAAACGGACTCGTAGAAAACAAGTCTAATACATCACACAAATCATAATAACCCATGTATTTTTTATCCTTATTTAAAACAGGAATTATATTGGTATTGTTGTTGGCGAAAATCTTCAATAATTCTAAAACATTTGCTTTTTCATCAGCAAAAAATGAATGCATTAAATGTGTATGCATTGATAATTCACTCTCTTTGTCTTCTAAAGTTTGTATATCATCTTCAGCAAAAGAACCCAATAGCACATCGCTTTCAACAATAGGAAAGTGAGTTATAGGATAATTTTTGAACACTTTTTGAGCTTTTTTTATGTTATCACTCAGTTGAAATGCTTTTATCTCTTTTAATATGTAATCGTTAATATTCATACTCCACGAATATAGGATAAAATGATTTAATAAATTATCTTTGCAGTCTAATTTTAAACAATGACAAAGTTAAGTGTAAATATCAATAAAATTGCAACTTTACGAAATTCTAGAGGAGGTAATGTGCCTAATTTATTAAAAGTGGCTAAAGATATTGAAGGTTTTGGAGGTCAGGGAATTACAGTGCATCCAAGGCCAGATGAACGTCACATTCGTTATCAAGATGCTCGGGATTTAAAAGATGTTGTAACGACCGAGTTTAATATTGAAGGAAACCCTATTCAATCTTTTATGGATTTGGTTTTAGAAACGAAACCTACTCAAGTTACTTTGGTTCCAGATGCCGTGAATGCAATTACATCAAATGCTGGTTGGGATACAATATTACACCAATCTTTTTTGCAGGAAGTTATTCCTGAATTTAAAAAAAATGGAATAAGAACTTCAATTTTTATTGATACAGATTTAAAGTTGATTGAAGCTGCTGCAAAAACAGGAGCGGATAGGATAGAATTGTATACAGAGCATTTTGCAAGTGAATTTGATAAAGGCAATACAGATGCAGTTAAACCGTATACAGAGGCTGCAATTTTTGCGCATAAAATAGGTTTAGGAATAAATGCTGGGCATGATTTAAGCTTAGATAATATCAAATTTTTTAAAGAGAATATTCCTAATTTAGCCGAGGTTTCTATTGGGCATGCTTTAATCTCCGAGAGCTTATATTTAGGCTTGGAAAATGTAGTTAGTATGTATTTACATCGTTTGCAATAGTAAATCAAAATCATGATAAATTGAAAAGAGATTTTTACTCCTTAAATATTAGAATCTATTTGCTAAATGTATAATCCAATACTTCATTCAACCATAAAAGGAGAAGGGAAACCTTTATTGATTTTGCACGGATATTTTGGAATGTCTGATAACTGGAAAACATTAGGAAATCTATTTTCTAAAGATTATCAAGTACATTTAATAGATCAAAGAAATCATGGACGTAGTTTTCATGCTGATGCTTTTAATTATGAGCTTTTAGCTCAAGATTTGTACAGTTATATTCAATATCATCAATTGGAGAATATATATTTAGTTGGGCATTCTATGGGAGGTAAAACTGCCATGTTATTTGCAGTTAGTTATCCAAATTTGGTAGACAAACTTATTATTGTAGATATCTCTCCAAAATCCTATCAACCGCATCATAATGCAATTTTAGTAGGATTAAATAGTGTGGATTTTTCAATCCATAATTCAAGAAAATTGGTTGATGAACAACTGAGTAATTATATTTCTGAATTAGGAGTTCGTCAGTTTTTATTAAAGAATGTATATTGGAAAGAGAAAGGAGTTTTAGATTATCGTTTTAACTTAAAATCTTTAACAGAAAACAATTCAGAAGTAGGTAAACCTTTACCTCAAAACACTAGTTTTATGAAGCCAACTTTATTTTTAAAAGGAGAGAAATCTGATTATATTTTGAGCGATGAGCAAATGATCATTGATAATCATTTTCTTGAGAATAAAGTGATAGAAATTTCAAAAGCTGGGCATTGGTTACATGCAGAAAATCCAAAAGATTTTTATAATGAGGTTTGTGCCTTTTTAAACTAATTAATTTCGCTCATCTTGATAATTTGAAGTGAAATAAGTTTATTACCTTTATGATTAATCTTTTCATTTTTTGAACTTGCTATGAAAAATTCAGTCAGTATTTTTATTTTAGTTTTTTTTACGTCAGCACTATTTTGCCAAAATAAAAAGATAGATTTAAATTTAGATTTAAATCGTAATCTATGGCAAAAATTCACCTATGATTTGGGTAATATGGCTGGAGGAATGGGGTATGCCTATACAAGACCTCTGCATTGGCAAAAAAAACAGTTTGCAAATTTTGGTTATGTGGCTGCTGGTACTGCTGCACTATATTTTGTAGATGATAATGTAGATAATTGGGCAGATGGCTGGAGAGAAGATGTACCGCGTTGGTTAGTAGATTATGGCAATGATATTGGGAGCCCGAATAATAATTTTATGCTAACTGGTGCTGTTTATTTAACAGGTTTATTCATTAAAGATCCTAAATTAAGAAGAACAGGTGTTTTGTTGATTTCTTCCGCTTCAGCCTCAGGTTTATTGCAACAAATAAGCAAAAGAATTATAGGTAGAGCTAGACCAAGAGCAGATGTTGGTAAAGATGTATTTGATCCATTTCATATAAACCGCGTTTATAATTATGATTCTTTTCCTTCAGGACACACTATGTTAGGTTTTACAAATGCTTATGCAATAGCAAAACAATTTAAAAGCCCTTGGATAAAAGCAGGTTTGTACACCATAGGGTCAATTCCTGGAATTTCCAGAATTATAGACCGTTTTCATTGGATTTCTGATGTTGCTTTTTCAACAGTTATAAGCATTTTTATTGTGGATGCGATAGATCGTTTTTTGGATACTAAATATGATCAAAAGTATAATGATATCAAAAAAGAGAAAAAAGTATCTTGGAATTTACAAGTTGCTCCTCAAACTTTTGGCATCACTATGAATTTTTAATACTAATTTATTATTTCTACCACTTGTCCATTTAATTTATCTTTAATTTGAGATTACTCCAGTAATTAATTTTTTTGAAGATTGGTTATACAAAGCAACCGTTGCGTATTCTAAAGGAGTTGTATCATTAATGTTAATTATTTTACCCGTTAATTGAGCAAAACTTATTTGACTTGTTAAAATTATAAATCCATAAAATAGGTGTATTCTAAGTTTCATTTTTATTTTGAAGCTAACATTTCTGGAGTTGCAACAGTTCTAAATCCCATATGATCTGACCCAGAATCTATGGTAACTCCCATTTTTGCAGATATTCTAAAGCTTGAACAATAAGATTCGTGGCACAAAAATGAACCACCTTTTATTACGTATTCTTCTTGATAAGGATTGCTTGGGCTGTATGATTTGTTAGCACCCTTTGGGTTCAAGATTGGTTTAGAGATGTCCAAATCTTGGTAGTAATTTACATTAAAAAAATCGCTTGTTAATTCCCATACATTTCCAGCCATATCAAATAGACCAATACTATTTGCAGGATATGATTTTACTGGGGATATAAATTCAAAACCATCTCTAGGTTCATTCTTTGTAGGGAAAATTCCTTGCCAAGTATTAGCATTTGCATCTAAAATTTTGGTATTATCTCCCCAAGTAAAAATGGCCTCTTTATAGGTGCCTTGAGCAGCAGATTCCCATTCAGCTTCCGTTGGTAAACGTCTATTTGCCCATTTGCAATAAGCTAAAGCATCTTCTAAGGCTATATGAACTACAGGGAAATTGTCTTTTCCTTCTATAGATGTTCCTGAGCCATAGGGTTGTTTCCAATTCGCACCAATTTTCCAAGTCCACCATTGTGAATAATTTTGCATATTAACAACTGCGTTTACATTTTTATTGAAAACTAAACTACCAGGCTGTAAAATAGAATCATGAGGTTTTGGAGTTCCTGCAGGAACTTGTTTTTTTAGATCTTCCCAATCAATTTTACGCTCTGCAACTGTAATGTATTTTGTAGCTTTTACAAAGGCTTTAAATTGTTTGTTAGTTACTTCAGTTGCATCAATATAAAAACCGTCAACACTTACCTTGTGTGCTGGCTTTTCTCTTTTCATTGCAAATTGATCGGGAGGTTTAGCTCCCATTAAAAAGGTTTTACTTTCCACCCAAATCATGTTTTTAGGTATCTGTACTGTAAAAGTTTTAAGTGTGTTTTGAATTTTTTCATTCTCTTTTTTACAGCTAGACAATCCAAAAAATAAGATAAATGCAATTTGGAAATACTTTATTTTATAATTTTTATAAATTATAGTCATTTCTTTATAATTAGTGTCTTTTTAGTAGATTTAAAAGTATGCAATTTTATATTTTAAATTGAATAAAATAGATTTTTATAAAGGCAAAAATAATTAAGTATTATTTGTTACACAATAAAAAAAGAGTTTCTAAAAATTGATAAAATTATATCAATACGGATAGTTAAATTTTTAAAAGTTCATGATTTTATAGTATTGAACAAATTATTTAAAGCAGATTAAATAGATATTAAGTTATAATTATCTTTTTTTTTATATATTTATTGTTCAATTCCCCTAAATATGAATATTGATTTTGGCATGCTAACTAAATCAATATTTAATGTTAATTATATCTCACAGAAAGATTATTATTATTCTAAAGAATTTTTGAATAAAGAGGTTTTTTTGAGAGTATACTTATCATGTTTTTCTCTAGAGAAATTGCCGCTTATAACTAAAGGTATAGAACTTTTACTTTTAAATAGTAGGGAATGAATATAACGAATTATCTAAAGAAGAATGTATTTGCATCTGTTGGAAAACTTTTAACAGTTTCTTCTGTTACGCTTTTATTACTGCCCATCATTATTCAAAAGATAGGATTAGATCTTTATGGTATCATTAGTCTTACGCTTTTATTTAGTGGGGTTTCTAGTTTGATGGATCTAGGTTTATCTAAAGCAGTAGTATTGTTGAGTGGTGATAAAGAAATATCTACAAATAAAGTAATTACAGTTGCAATTTACTTAAATGTTGCCATTGTTGTAATAATAAGTTTTGTATTCATTATTTTAAATCTTCTAGAAATTGATCTTCTAGGTAAAAATATTAATCTGACTACCTCAGAAAAATATTGGTTATTAATAACTGGATTTTTAATTTTAGTTTTTATGCTCTTAAATAATTTATGTAAATCTATCTTAGAAGCTAACTATTTTATGCATGTTGTGAACTTGAGTTTAGCTTTATTTACACCAATTTTATATGTTACTATTTATATTATAAGTTTTTTTTCACAGAATGTATTGGTTTATATTTTTATTCCATTAATAATTACCGCGAGTTTATTTGTTTTTTATGTTATCTATATAAAGTTAAAAACTGAAACTAAAATTGTTAAGGTTAATAAAAAGCATGCAATATATGTTTTAAAATGTTCTGTTAGCTTTCTTAAATTAGGCCTTATTAACAGTATAACAATGCCTGTAATGAGGTATTTGTTCGTTTTAATGGTTGCTGATGTTGGTATGTATGCCATTTTTGACCTTTCATTTAAAGTGGCAATGTTGGCCAACAGCTTAATAATTTCACTATCAGTGCCAATGTTTGCAGTTTTTTCTAAAATGATAAAAGAAAAGGCAGTAGAAATGTCTAAACTAGCTTTTAAAATATTTTATATTTCTTTCTTTGTTTATTTATTCATTTTAGGAGGATATTATCTTTTAGGAAAGGAAATACTATCCTTTTTGAAATTAGCAACAAATAATTTAGAGCTGCTTTATTACATAACTTTTATTCTAATTATTTCTATAGGAAGCGTTGCAGTAGTGGAAATATTTTACAGATATTTTCTGGCTAGTAATCAGTTGCAAAAAGCTTTTTTAATGAAGATTAGCGTACCAATTACGATGGTGATTTTCTTTTTCTTACTATCAAAAGTTGATATAATTTATAGATTTATTTATGCTTTCGGATTAAGTTGCGTAATAAGCACAACGATTATTTTTTGTGCATTTAAAATAGAAAATAAAAAATTAAAAAGATGATTGTTGTTATTTTAGCTTTTTTTGGTCTTTCTTTTTTATTAGCAGCCAATAGACCCACTTCTTTTGTGATTTTTTATGTATTGGCATCTACTAAATTTTTAGGTTTTGTAGATCCTGCACAATTTATTGTTGGTGGCATTGAGCTTGGTTATTTTGTGCTGAATATCATAGCAATTTTCAGTATTTTTTTTAAGAAGAACTGGGTAGAACTGCCTGAGAATAGCTTTGGAATAATATTGTTAATTACAGTTATGATTGTCTACGGAATTCTAAGACCAATACTTAATGAATTTTCTTCTGTTAAGCAAGCTTTTATAGCTAGTAAAGATGTTTGGAATTATGCTATTTTTATATACCTAATAGTATATTATGATAATTTAGATTTAAAGGTTATTATAAGTGTTATAAAATGGTTAGGTATATATTTGGCAGCCAATTATTTTGTGTATCTAATAGTTCCAAATATTATACCTCCATTTTATTATAATGCTACACATGTAAGAACTTTCTTTCCAACATACATAAGCTTATCAATTTTCTTGTATTTAATTGAAGTGAAAATGTTTAAACTAAAAGATTTAAAAATTTATAGTTTAATATTATTTCAGTTTTTAGGCATAGTGCTTGCAGGGCACAGCAGTTTAACAATAATGACAGGGGGCTGTATTATTTTATATCTTTTTGTTTTTGATGAAAATTTAGCATTAAAAAGTGATGTGATTATTAAGTTTTTTGGTTTTCTATTATTTGGCATTTCGCTAGCACTTATTTTTATAAATGGTTTGTATGATAGTATTGTAAGTGATGTAAATGCATTTATTAATAGTGAAGATTTAGCTTTGAAAACCAGAGATCTCTATAATAAATTTAGATGGGATGCTATCAATAAGCAAAAAGTATTTGGTCATGGTTACATTCATCAATCATCAAAATTCATGAATCAATTTAAATTAAGTGGAACAAGTGCCTATATGGAACGTTTTACAGTAATAGATTCAGGTTACGTAGATCTTCTGATTAAATTTGGGTATTTAGGGGCATCTTTAATAGTAATTGTTTTAAATAAATATTTTTTTTTAGGGTTTTACCCAAAGTATAAAAATCATATTACTCTTGCTATGTCGTCTTTTTTATTGCAATATATACTTATTAGCTATACTTGGTCTGTTTACACCTTTATACATGGCATTGTTCCAGCTGGTTTGGCTTTTTATATAATTTTAATGTATAAAGATATTAATACCTTAGAAAACGAAATTAAATTAATATGAAAAAAAATATTCTTTATTTATTGTCATCCTATAATAGATTTACTGGTACACCAAAAAAAACATTAGATCTTTTAAATAATTCTAACAATAACAATTTCTTATATGTTTGGTCATCAAATTATAAAAAAGAATTTAAAAATGATTATGTAAATGTTAGTAGAAAAGTTTTTGAAGGAGATTATGGCAGAAATATTTTTAAACATGTTAATTATTTAATTAAGATTATTGATCAAGAAAAAATAGAAATTGTTCAAACACAATTTTTTTTCGGTGAACTTTTAATTGGTTTGGTTAAACTATTTAGACCAAAAATAAAAGTGATTGTTGTTTTTGTAGGATCTATGTCTGCGGGTTTTTTAAAAAGAAGTATTCAAAATATTTTTTACAAGAAAGTAAATACTTTTGTTTACATATCAAATTATGTAAAAGAGGAAAAAGAAAAAGTTTTTACTTATTTAAGAAACGCAAAAACAATTGTTATTTATAATGGAACAAATAGATTGTTGGTTGATAAAAATAAAGCTCAAAAAAATGAAAACACATTTAATCTTTTAAGTGTCTCAAGTCTAATATCAATAAAAAATATTTCAACTTTAATTGATATGATGGAACTGATAATTAAAAAACAACATAAAAATATTCATTTATACATTGCTGGAAGTGGAGCTCAAGAAAATGAACTAAAACAAAGCGTAAAGGAAAAGGGATTACAAGAATTTGTACATTTCCTTGGCAACCAAAAAAAAATAGGGAATCTATTAGACAATTCTGATATTTTCGTTCACCCTTGTTATATAGAAGGTTTTGGGATTTCTGTAATAGAAGCAATGATGGCAGAAAAACCAGTTGTAGTTTCAAATGCAGGCGCACTTCCAGAAATTGTAAATCATAAGAAAACTGGGTTCCTTGTAAATCCTTTTAATGCTGAACAATGGATGAATGCTGTTTTAGAGCTTAAGAATAATAATGAATTATCAAAAGAAATAGCCAAAAATGGAAAAGAAAAGGCAGAGCAAGAGTTTTCAGTAAAAAACTTTGTAGAAAATTATAATCTATTATATCAAAAAATTTAAAATGATACATGATTTTTTAAAATATCTAAAAAGTATATCAATAGACTATATAGTTAGTAATGGTTATAAAGATCTATATATAGAAGTTTTAAAAACTAATGACGTAGATATTTTAATAAAAAAAACTGATTTTAAAAAGATAGAAACTATTTTAAAAGCTTTTTGTGAAATAGAAAACTGTAAAATTGTACAAATTTATCACCAAGAAGTATTTGCAAAAAATATATTTTTATATAAAGAAGCCACAGAAGAAATTTTAAATTTAGATTTATACGGCAAATTGCATAAAAATAACAATGAGTTTTTTACAGAATTAGAAATATTTGGTCAAAAAAAATATTATAAAGAGGTATCAATTTTAAATACTCATCAAGAGTTTTTTTACTATTTCATAAAAAAAATAAGTAAGCCAAACTTTTCAATTGAAGTGTTTTCTTACATAAGGAATTTATATTTAGAAGACCAAAATAATTGTGATAGTGCTTTGAGAGAGCATTTGAAAATAACAGGAGAAAGCATCTCAAGCGCATTTTTGAATGATGATTTTTATTTTATTGAAAATAATATGGAAATAATTTTATCTGATTTAGATAAGAAAAATGTAACTCTAAATTATTGGATAAATGATAAATTAAGAATTCTAAAAAGAATACTAAAACCAACAGGAATTTCAATTGCTTTTTTAGGCCCAGATGGTTCAGGAAAAACAACAATTATAAATGGATTACTAAACTCAAATCTACCCTTTAGAAGAACTGATTATTTTCACTTAAAACCTATTTATCCTAAAAATAAATCAGAAGTTGTAACAAGTAATCCTCATCAATATGAACCATATAATGTTTTTAAATCCATAGCTAAACTTATTTACTTTGTATGGCAATACAACATAGGATGGATTAAGAATATTATTCCTTTAAAAATAAAATCTTCTCTAGTTATTTTTGATAGATATTATGATGATTTAATTGCAGATAATAAACGTTACAGGTATGGAGGAGGAAATTACATGGCAATTTTTTTTCGTGTTTTTATAAAAAAACCAAAATTGTATTTTATTTTAGTTACAGATCCAGATATTATTTACAAAAGAAAACAAGAAGTTCTTTTTTCTGAGCTGCAAAATCAAGTAGAAAAGTATAGAGAATTGGCAGATGGGAAAAGATATTTTGAAATAGATGTTAATAATGAACCCAATTTAATTGTGAAAAGGGTAAACTCAATTTTAATGAAAAAGATGAATGAGAGATATTAGTTTTTTTTCTGATGATACTTATCTGAGTATTCCTAATCGTAAAAATCCGAAAGTGATTTTGGCATTTGGTAATAAAATAATGGTTAAAAACTCTTTTCAAATTTACAATCCATTTTCTACAAAAGCTAAACTTTTCAAATGGGTAGTTCGTTTTTTTGGAATACATTTTAAAAGTTTGATTTTGAAATTACTTGACGTTCAAAAACATCAAAACTCTGAGTTTATTAATTTTTTGAATCAAGAATATCAAACTAAATTTACGGCCTCTATATACAATGCAACATTAAAAGATAAAGTTGTAATACAACTACAATCAGAAGGTTCCATTTATGGATATGCAAAATTCCCAATAAATGATAAAGGTTTAAATAATATTAAAAATGAAATATATGCAATTGAACTATTATCTAAAATAGAGATTATAAATTTAGAAATGAAAACGTTTAAATTTCATAACACTCCTTTTTTTATACTACCAGATTTGCAAGGTCATTTTGAAAATATTTCCGATAACGAAATCTATCAGTTTGTTGAATCTTTTAAAAAAGATAAACTCTTAAAACTAAAAGATCATCATAGAATAATTGAAATTAGAGATTTTCTTGAAGCACAAAATTTAATAATCGAACTTGATATTTTAAAATCAGTTTTAAAAACTTCTAAAGATTACTATAGTGAAGTGTATGAACATGGAGATTTTGCACCTTGGAATATTGTAAAAACAAAAAATGGAATGGCTGCTTTTGATTTTGAATATTTTGTAGAAAATGGTTTAGAATATTTAGATATTATAAAATATCATTTTCAAGTAGGAAAACTTTTAAAGGGTAAAAATCAAAATGATTTGTACAAATACGTGTCTGATAAAATAGGTGTTTCTGAAATTAGAGAAATGCTTTCGTTATTCTTATTAAAGGAAATTATGAATTGCTATCAACAAAACAAAGCATCTGATTTTGAAACCAAAATGTTAAATTTTATCAATGGCTAAAAAACTAAAAATATTAATTTCTTGTTATGCTTGCAGTCCTTTAAGAGGCTCAGAGCCAGGAATGGGTTGGAGCTTTGTTTTTGGTTTAAGTAAACATAATGAAGTTCATGTTATTGTTGAAAAGGAAAAATGGGAAAAAGATATTAATAGTTTTCTAGAAAAATATCCAAGTAAAGATTTGAAATTTTATTTTATTACTAAAAAGAGAGCTAGGCTATTGCGTAAAATTTGGCCTCCTTCTTATTATTGGTTTTATAAGAAATGGCAACAAAAAGCTTTCCTATTAGCCAAGAAACTAGATAGAACAGAAAATTTTGATGTAATTCACCAATTAAATATGGTGGGTTATAGGGAGCCCGGGTTTTTGTGGAAAATGAAAAAACCTTTTGTTTGGGGTCCAATAGGTGGTACTGAAAACATACCATGGAAATTATTTTTATTATTTAGTTTTTATGGAAAGCTATTTTATGGATTTAGAAATGTTACTAATAGATATCAGATAAAAAATCTTAGTAGACCAAAGTTGGCAGCCAATAGAGAGCAAGCTATATTAATCGCGGCAACTCCGGACATACAAAATTCCATAAAAAAATATTGGAATCAAAATTCTTTTATTGTTCCTGAAATAGGTTCCATTGAAAATAAGAATATTAAAATTGATTCAAGAAAAGAAAATGAACCACTAAAAATAGTCTGGACGGGTCAACACATACAACGTAAGGCTTTACATTTATTATTAAAGAGTTTAGATTTAGTTGATAAATCTGTAGAGTGGGAATTACACATTTTAGGATTAGGAACCGAAACTAAAAGATGGCAAAAGATGGCAAAAAATCTAAATATTGATTCAAATTGTATTTGGCACGGCTGGGTTGATAAAAGTATAGCATTATCAATTATGAAACAAGCCCATGTATTAGCAATAACAAGTCTGTACGATTTAACGTCAACAGTAATTATTGAAGGCATTTCTTTAGGATTACCAGTTGTAACACTTGATCATTGTGGTTTTTCTTTTGTTATTGATGAGACTTGTGGAATTAAAATCCCTGTAGATAATCCAAAAAAGATATTTATAAACTTTAAACTTGCTATTCAAAAATTATATCAATCTGAAAGTTATAGAGTATCATTAGCAGAAGGTGCATTAAAAAGAGCACAAGACTTTTCTTGGGAAAAGAAAATTAAACAGTTAAATGAAGTTTATCAAAAATTGACTGTATGAAGATTTTAATGGTACATAATAAATATGGAAAACACAGTGGAGAAGAAGCTGTAGTAAATGCTCAAATACGACTATTAGAGGAAAATGGTCATACCGTTGTTACCTATTTTCGAAGTAGTGAAGAATTGGAGACGATGTCAATGGCAAAAGCTAAAGCGTTTTTTTTAGGATTAAGAAACAATAAAGCTATTGCAGATATTAAAGAAATTATCACTAGAGAAAACCCAGACCTTGCTCACGTTCATAATTTGTATCCAATTATTTCGCCAGCGGTTTTGCCAGTGATAAAAAGTTTTGGAGTTCCATTAGTAATGACAGTGCACAATTATAGATTTATATGTCCTAATGGCTTGTTTTTTACCAAAGGTGCTGTCTGTGAAAAATGCACAGGTCCTAAAAAGGAATTAAGTAGTATTCTAAATAATTGTGAGGGTTCTATTTTTAAAAGTACAGGATATGCACTTCGTAATTTTTGGTCAAGAATTACTAAAAAATATAAAAATCATGTGGATAAATATTTGTGCTTAAATGATTTTCAAAAAGAAAAATTAATTGAAAATGGTTTCAATAGAGAAAAATGTGAAGTAATACCAAATTTTTACAATAAACAATTAGAGGATAAGAACTATAACTTAAAAAATAAAAATTATATTGCTTTTGCTGGTAGAATTAGCCCTGAAAAAGGGTTGCCAATTTTAATTAAAGCTGCTAAAAAATTACCAAGTATTACTTTTCAATTAGCAGGCTTAATGAGGCCAAGTTATAAAGATGAAATAGGAGAAATACCGGTAAATGTAATATTAAGAGGCAGATTAAATACGGATGAAATGAAAACTTTTTATGAAAATGCTAGAATGCTAGTACATACAAGTATTTGTTACGAAGGTTTTCCAATGGTTTTTCCTGAAGCAATGGCCTATAAATTACCAATAATTGCTCCTAATTTAGCAGGTTACCCAGAGATTGTAGAGGATGATTTTAACGGATTTTTATTTGAACCAGAAAATGGCGAAGATTTAGCTAAAAAAATAGACACTATTTGGAATAACGAGAATGAACTAATGCGTTTAGGAAACAACGGATTTAAAAAAGTAACACAAAAATATAGCAAGCAATTTTATTATATTTCATTGATAAATGCTTATCAAAATATATTACCTCAATTGTAAGAATTATGGATCTATTAAACATTATCGATAATCATATTTTTTCTAAAGATTTAAATACTTTAGATTTAAATAAACGAACAGTAATAAACACTATAAACCCACACTCTTATTGCGTTGCAAAATCTGATTCTTTATTTGAAAAAGCACTTTTAGATAGTGATATATTATTACCTGATGGATCAGGAATTGTTTTGGCGGCTAATTTTCTTAGAAAAAAAAAGATAAAGAAAATTGCTGGTGCTGATATACATCAATATCTATTGCAATATGCGCATAACAATGGGAAGAAGATTTTTTATTTAGGTGCAGCTCCAAAAACACTAGAATTAATAGGGAAAAAAATTTCTATAGAATACCCTAATATTAAAATAGGTAGTTACTCACCTCCTTATAAAACTGAATTTTCTAAAGAAGATTCAAGAAAAATGATTCAAGAAGTCAATCAATTTAATCCAGATATTCTTTTTGTGGGAATGACAGCCCCAAAACAAGAAAAATGGGTGGCTTCAAATCAGAGTAATTTAAATGCTACCATAATTGTTTCTATTGGTGCTGTTTTTGATTTTTATTCAGGTACTGTGCAAAGATCTAGCTCTTTTTGGATTAAAATGGGTTTAGAATGGTTGCCTAGATTGATAAAAGAACCAAAAAGATTGTGGCATAGAAATTTTGTATCTACCCCAAAGTTTTTATGGTATTTAATAAAAACAAAAATTGCAAACATCTAATAAAAGTAGATAATTCGTTTTTTTTTGGTATATTTCGTTAAATATTAAAATAAAAGATTATTACAATTATAAAATAACCAAATGCCCCAATTAATATGAGTATTATCTGTAAAGTAATACGCATTAATTTAGACAATATTTCTTATTTTATACCATTTTATTTCCCTGTGTATAATTAGAACATCAAAATCTAAAAAGTTAATGGTATTTATCAATCACCAATTTTATTAGTTAATTAGGATACTAGGTTTAGTATTAGTGTAGTTCAATTAATATTTTTAAATAAGAGTATTTTAATTATTAAAATGTAAATTAAAATTTGAAACCATGTTTTTTTCGTTGAATAAATATTTATCAGTGGTCTTATTTTTATTAATGTTAACTTCTTGTGCAAGTAAGAAGGACGTTTTGTATTTTCAAGATATTGATAATTTAAATGTGAGAAAACTAAATTATTCGAGTTCTAAGATTCAGATAGATGATATTATTAATATAAAAGTAACCGCTTTAAATGCTGAGTCTGTTGCCCCTTATAATTTAGAAAATGGGATATCACCAAATACAAGTTTTATAGAAATTTTAAAGCTTCAAGGTTATTTGGTTTCAAAAGAAGGAGAAATTGTTTTTCCAATTCTAGGTAATATAAAAGTGATAGATAAAACTATTTCAGACCTTGAAAATCACATTAAAAAGTTATTAATCGATGGAGGACATGTAGTAGATCCTACAGTAAGTGTTAGACTTTTAAACTCAAAATTTACTGTTTTGGGAGAAGTAAAGCAGGCAGGTACTTTTAATATAACAGAAAATAATATTAATCTTCTTCAAGCTATTGGTTATGCAGGAGATTTAACAATAAATGGTTCAAGAAAAGATGTTCTAATTATTAGAATTAAAGATGGTAAGCAGTTTACTCAAAAAATTGATTTAACAACAACTGATTGGTTTAATAGTGAGTATTATTATATAAAACAGAATGATGTGATTCTAGTAAATCCAAATACAAACAAAATTAAAAGTTCGGGGTTTTTAGGTACTTCAGCTGCTGTAATGTCCGCTATTTCTTTAGTATTAACCTCTATATTAATTTTTATAAGTAGTTAATTGCAATGAATAAAGAGATGCCATTTTTTAAATCTAAAAAGAAAGAAACGTTTAATTTAAAACGTGAAATTTTTAGATATGCCAGAAATTGGAAATGGTTTTTATTATCAATAATTATACTTTTAATAATTGCATTTTTTGGTAATAAAACAAGACCAGAAATTTACGAGACTTCGGCTAGAGTAAAAATCATTAATCAAAAGATGAATGAGATAGAGTTGCCGGGTAATTTAACCTCATTATTTGAAGATTCTAAGGTAAATTTAGAAAATGAAATAGAGATTTTTAAATCCTATAGAATTCTAGAAAAAGTAGCAAAAAGTTTAAAACTGAATGTTAGGTATTACAATATAACAGAAACAAAAACAACTCAAGTTTGGGGTATTCCTCTAAAAATTTGGCCAATTAGTGACTTAAATCCTCTGCCTACAGAGGGAGAATACATTATAAATGTTAATGAGAATGGATATTCAATTTTAGATTTGAATAATAAAAAATGGAAAGTAAATTCACTTTCCATGGATAAAGCCTTTAAGGATTTACCTTTTTTAATAACGTTAGACGCTATTGATAACTTCAAGAATTTGAAAAATAAGAAAATTAAAGTAAGATTCTTTACAATTAAAGAAGCTACTTTAAGGCTGCTGAATGGTTTAAATATTGTTCAAGTGGGTAAAGATAGTGAAATACTAAAAATTTCTTTAAGAAATGAAAGTAGTGCAAGGTCAGAGGCAATCCTAAATGATATTATAGAGAAATTTAATGAAGATGGTATAGGAGATAGAAAACTTATTTTCCAAAGAACTATTGATTTTGTTGACGAAAGGTTTATAGATTTAACAAAAGAATTGGACTCAATAGAAAATGAAAAAAGAAGCTTTAAAAGAATTAATAAGCTTACAGATATTGAGATGGATACAGAGCGTAATTTATCTGATAAATCAAGCTCTAACCTTCAAAAAACAAATCTTGAAACTCAGCTGGAGATAGCAAGAATCATTAGAAAGACCCTTACTAGTAACAGTGATTCTGAATTATTACCCGTAAATATTGGTCTTGGTATAACAGGTATTAATGATCAAATTGTTCTTTACAACCGCAAATTATTAGAAATTAACAAGTTAAAGATTAGTGGTGGTGTAAATAATCCATTAATCAAAAACTTAAATGAGGAAATCAATAATTTAAAAAACAATATTTTTACATCTGTCGTAACTTATCAGAAAAAATCTGAAACAGCATTAAATAACATTAAAGTTATTGATGGGAAAAATAAAGGTTTCTTTAAAGAATTACCAAATAAGGAAAAGATTTTGCGAGAGATTGAAAGGGATCAGACAATTAAAGAAAATTTGTTTATTTTTCTTTTACAAAGAAGAGAAGAGGCATCTATAAATTTGGTAATAACAGCGCCAACGTTAAAGGTTGTAGATTATGCAATTACCAACCTTATACCGGTATCCGAAAGTCCAAGAATGGTTTATGCAAAAGCCTTTATAGCAGGTTTAGTAATCCCTTTTGTAATTTTATATTTGATGTTTTTTATAGATACAAAAATTCAATCCAAAGAAGATTTGTATGCCAATATTACAACAAGTTATGTTATTGGTGATATTACTCTTTCAACGGACGGAAAAACATTCAATGGCAAAAGTGATAATTCTGATTTGGCTGAGGGTTTTAGAATGTTGAGAACAAATATTGGATATGTGTTTAAGACCTTTCCTGAAAAGAATTCACCAAAAATTATTATGATTACTTCATCTAGTGAAGAAGAAGGAAAAACTTTTTGTGCTATAAACTTGGCTTTATCGTATTCAATTTTAAATAAAAAGGTACTTCTTTTAGATACTAATTTTAGAAATCCAGAAATTCCTAATTCCTTAACATTAAAAAATTATAAAAATAAAGGACTGTCTGATTTTCTTTTGAATGAAGTAAGTGATTTAAAAGATTTAGTTTGTTACCATAAAATAGATAATACAAATTTAGATGTTATAACAACTGGAAAATTATCAAAATCACCAGCAGAACTATTGGCAAATGGAAAAATAAAAGAACTTATAGATTTAGTTAAAGATCATTATGATTATATTATTATGGATACTACTGCAACAACTTCAGTAACAGATACCTTGTTGATTTCCGAGATTGCAGATATTACTTTATATGTGGCTAAAGCCAATTATACAAATAAGAAAGATATTGCTTTTTCTGAAGAACTAATTGCAACAAATAGACTTAAAAACGTAAGTTATGTTTTTAATGGAGTTCCATCTAACTCATTTTTAAAAAGTAAAAAAATAAAATCAATAAGGGCAAAATTAGGTTTTAGGAAATTCAAAAGTAAAAAAGTATAGCTCGAAAATTACACATAGTTAAACTAATTCCTGTTTATTTAAGAAATGTTTAAAATATTGCATTAGAGTTGGTTTATTCATAATAATGATGGTTAATTTCTAATAATATTTGTGTTTCTAATTTTAATCTTTAGATTTGTTTTTTATTAAAAGGAAAACCAATGTTAAATAAAAATTATACCCGTTTCTTTTTTTACTTTTATTTTTACAATAAGAGAAGAGACTTTGTATGTTTTTAAAAAGCATAAAAAATATATAAAGTCTCGAATTTACTTCGAGACTTTTTTTTTGAAATAAATCTAATAGTTTGAAAAATATAATTGCCATACAAGGAGCAGAGGGCTCAAATCATCATAAAATTGCAAGAGATTTTTATGGAGTAGATATTCAATTAAAAGAATGTATGTCTTTTGATGTTTTGGTAGCTAGCTTATTAGATAACTCAGCAAGTTTAGGAGTTATGGCTTTAGAGAATACAATTGCAGGTTCAATTATTCCTAATTATGCTTTAATTGATACCAATAATTTACACATTATAGGTGAAAAATATTTAAATATTCATCATCATTTAATGGCTTTAAAAGATCAAGAAATAAATGATATAACAGAAGTATGGTCGCATCCAATGGCTTTGTTGCAGTGTAAAGAGTTTTTCAAAAAATACCCTCATATTAAATTGGTAGAAGATGTGGATACTGCAGAAGTTGCAAAAAGAATATCAAAAGAAAAGTTGATAGGGATCGCGGCAATAGCACCAAAAATTGCGGCAGAAATTTTTGATTTAGCAATTATTGAAGATGAAATTCAGACGATAAAGGATAACTCTACACGATTTGTAATTGTTCAAACTGATGAGCCAAAATTAAATAAAGATGTAAATAAGGCATCTATTAAATTTCAACTGAGTCATAAAAGAGGAAGTTTAGCAGCTATTTTAAATGTGTTAAGTGATTGTAAAATGAATTTAACTAAAATTCAATCGTTGCCAGTTATTGAAACACCTTGGAAATATTCCTTTTTTGTAGATGTAACTTTTGAGGATTACTCAGCATATAAAAAAGCAAAATCTCTTATAGAAATAATGGCAGAAGAATTCAAGATTTTAGGAACTTATAAAAACGGCAGGAATAAATTATGATACAACCAGCTAAAAGATTAGGTACAGTTCAAGAATACTATTTCTCAAGGAAGTTAAGAGAAGTTAGGGGATTAATAGCTGATGGGAAACCCATAATTAATATGGGTATAGGTTCTCCAGATTTACAGCCACCAGAAAAAGTAATAGAGGCAATTCAAGGAAGTTTAAATGATTCAAATGCTCATAAATATCAGTCTTATCAGGGATTACCAGAATTAAGAGCAGCAATTTCAACATTTTATAAAAATAAGTTTGCTGTAGATTCAAATCCGGAGAATGAAATTTTGCCTTTAATGGGAAGTAAAGAGGGAATTATGCATATTTCTATGGCTTTTTTAAATGAAGGTGATAAAGCTTTAATCCCTAATCCAGGCTATCCTACATATACTTCTGTTACAAAATTAGTTGGTGCAGAACCCTTATTTTATAATTTATGTGATCAAAATAATTGGCAACCAAATTTTGAGGAATTAGAAAATCAAAATTTAACTGATGTAAAAATAATGTGGATCAATTATCCACATATGCCAACAGGAACAGATGCCACTATTGAAACATTTAAAAAGTTAGTTACTTTTGGTAAAAAGCATAATATTCTAATTATAAATGACAATCCTTACAGTTTTATTTTAAATGATAATCCTATCAGTATTTTACAAGTTGAAGGAGCTAAAGAAATTGCTTTAGAGTTAAATTCCTTAAGTAAAACTTTTAATATGGCCGGTTGGCGAGTTGGAATGTTGTTAGGAAACTCAGCCTACATCAACGAAGTTCTAAAAGTAAAATCAAATATGGATTCTGGTATGTTTTACGGAATTCAAAAAGGTGCAATAGAAGCTCTTGAATTATCTGATAATTGGTTTTTAGAGCAAAATAGAATATATAAAGAACGAAGAGAATTAATATGGCAATTGGCAGATAAGCTAAATACAACTTATAACAAAAAATCAACAGGATTATTTGTTTGGGCAAAAATTCCTGAAGATAAAAAATCAGAGGAAGTAACAGATTCAATATTATATAATAAAGATGTTTTTATCACTCCAGGAACTGTTTTTGGTTCTCAAGGAGAAGGTTATATTCGTTTTTCTTTATGTGTATCATCAGAAATAATTAAAGAAGCAATTAGCAGGTTTTAAACAATCATGAAAGGTGAAAGAGTAAGACATATGGAATATAAAAAAGGGAAAAGCATTGCTATTGATAACTATTTAGAAATTGAAAAAATAAAATAGTATTTGAGTAACACTAGGTTATAACCTATTGAAAATAAAAGCATGAAAAATATATTTTGCATCGGTATTGGTTTAATTGGCGGTAGCTTTGCTATCGACATAAAAAAACAGCATCCAGAATCTATAATTTATGGAATTAGTAGAAAAGATGCTACCCTAGAAAAAGCCTTGGAGCTTAATTTAATTGATAAGAAAGCAACTTTAGACGATTTAAACAATGCAGATTTGGTAATTGTATCAATTCCTGTAGATGCTACCGTAAAATTATTGCCTACTATTTTGGATAAAATCTCAGATAAAACTTTAGTTTTTGACGCAGGTTCTACAAAAGAAGCAATTTGTAAAGTTGTTGAACATCATAAAAATAGAAGAAACTTTTTAGCTTGCCATCCCATTGCAGGAACTGAAAATTCCGGGCCAACAGCTGCAATTTCTGACTTATATAAAGGGAAAACAAACATCATTTGTGAAGTTGAAAAAACAACTTTTCATTTACAAGAAAAAGCTTTAGACCTTTTTAGAGCTATTGGAATGCGTATTCGTTATATGGATCCTGTTTCGCACGATAAACATATTGCGTATGTTTCGCACTTATCTCACATTAGTTCATTTATGTTAGGCAAAACAGTGTTGGCCAAAGAAAAAAATGAAAGAGATATTTTTGATATGGCAGGTTCAGGATTTGCATCTACAGTGCGGCTGGCAAAAAGTTCACCAGCAATGTGGGCGCCTATTTTCAATCAAAATAAAGAAAATGTCATTGAGTCGTTAGAGGAATACATCAATAATTTACAGAAATTTAAAGAATTGATGCAACAAGATAATTTCTCCGAGATATTTAAAGAAATGGAGAATACAAATTATATAAAACAAATTTTAAACGGTATAAAATAAAAGCCATAATAAAGATAAAAATGAAGAATACAGCAGCATTAAGAACATGGTTGGATGATATGAAACTAGATCATCCACTAGTAATAGCAGGGCCTTGTAGTGCAGAAACCGAAGAACAGGTTTTAAAAATTGCGCACGAATTAAAAGATTCTGATGTAAACTATTATAGAGCAGGAATATGGAAACCAAGAACAAGACCTGGTAATTTTGAAGGTGTTGGTGCTTTAGGTTTAGGGTGGCTAAAAAAAGTAAAAGAAGAAACAGGCATGAAAACCTGCACAGAAGTTGCAAACGCTGCTCACTGTAAATTAGCTATTGAAAATGATGTAGATTTACTTTGGATTGGGGCTCGTTCAACCGTTTCTCCATTTATTATGCAAGAAATTGCAGACGCCTTAGCAGGTACAGATAAAATTGTTTTAGTAAAAAATCCTGTAAATCCAGATTTAGCCCTTTGGCTTGGTGGTATTGAAAGATTATATACAGCAGGAATTAAAAATTTAGGTGCAATTCACAGAGGGTTTTCTACTTATGACAAGTCTAAGTACAGAAATAATCCAAACTGGCAATTGGCAATTGAATTCCAAAATAAATTTCCAGATTTACCGTTAATCTGCGATCCTTCGCATATTACAGGAAATAGAGAAATGATTCAAGATGTTTCTCAAGTAGCCTTAGATTTAAATTTCGATGGTTTAATGATAGAAACTCATTGGGATCCTGAGAATGCTTGGTCAGATGCGGCGCAACAAGTAACCCCTACAAAATTAAAATTAATTATGGAGGAGTTAAAAATTAAGAAACCAACTGAAACAGCTGCAGATTATAGAGAATCGCTAGGAAATCTAAGAGCTCAAATTAATGTGGTTGATGACCAATTAATCGAGTTGTTAGGAAAGCGTATGGAAGTAGCTGATCAAATAGGAGCATTAAAGAAAGAGAAAAACGTTGCGGTTTTACAATCAAGACGTTGGAACGAAATTCTTGGAAATATGGTTTTAGAAGGAACTAGTAAAGGATTAAGTGAGGAGTTTGTGTTAAAAATGTTTAAAGCAATCCACCAAGAATCCATTAATCATCAAGAAAAGATTATCAACGGATAATTTTTGGGCGTTACCTAAAGGTCAGGCTTTCATTACTCACTTTTTTTGCCGAAAAAAAGCAAAAAAGAGTTCAAACATGCCATTCAATCCTTAACGCGTATCGCAAACCCAAACAAAAGTAATTTAGAGTTGCTTTCAGATATTTTATAAATACTCTTCAGATCTTTAAAATCTGAAGGGTATTTATTTTAAATTCTGCATCTTTGTAGTAATGAGAGGAATTGTATATAAATCTACAGGCAGTTGGTATTGGGTAAAATCTAAAGATGGTCTTTTGCACAAATGTAGAATTAAAGGAAAATTTAGGATAAAAGGAATAAAAAGTACCAATCCTATTGCAGTTGGAGATAAAGTTGTATTCGATTTAGAAAAAAAAGGAGATGAAGAAACAGGCGTTATTAAAACCATTTTAGATAGAGATAATTTTATTGTAAGAAAATCTGTAAATCTATCTAAACAAACCCATATTATTGCTGCAAATGTAGATCAAGTTTTCTTATTGATAACTATAAATAATCCGCCAACATTTACCGCTTTTATAGATCGTTTTTTAGTAACAACAAGAGCTTACAGAGTAGATACTATTCTAGTTTTCAATAAAATTGATGCTTATGAAATTGAAGAAAGAGCAGAGATTTTATACCTTAAAGATATTTATGAAGCTATTGGTTATAGATGTTTAGAAGTGTCTGCTACTCAAAATAAAAATGTAGATCAAATTAAAGATTTGATGTTAGGTAAAACATCAATGTTTGTTGGGCATTCAGGAGTTGGTAAAACTACATTGGTAAATGCAATAGAACCTTCTTTAGATTTAAAAACCAAAGAGATCTCAGATCAACACAAACAAGGGCAGCATACAACAACTTTTGCAGAAATGTTCGATTTAAGTTTCAATGCACAAATTATTGATACGCCAGGAATCAAAGGTTTTGGGGTTGTTGATATGGATAAATATGAGTTAGGCGATTATTTTCCTGAGTTTTTTAAGTTAAAACAACATTGTAAATTCAATGATTGCTTGCATTTAAAAGAACCAAAATGTGCAGTTAAAGAGGCTTTAGAAAATGAAGAAATTAGCTGGTCTAGGTATAGGAGTTATTTGCAGATATTAGAGGGCGAAGAAGAAACCGAACATTACAGAACAGATATTTGGAATGAAGAAGATAATGAGTAGTTTATGAAAGTTGTTATTCAAAGAGTTTCCAAGGCAAGTGTTACTGTTGTTCATGGAGAAACCATAGCAAGCATCAAAAGAGGATTACTGGTTCTTTTAGGAATTGTAAATGAAGATACTCAAGAAGATATCAATTGGTTAGTAAAAAAAGTGAGTAATCTTCGCATTTTTAATGATGAAAATGGCGTAATGAATAAATCCCTTATAGATATAAATGGAGGAGTAATTGTGGTTAGTCAATTTACTTTACAAGCATCAACCAAAAAAGGAAACAGACCAAGTTATATAAGAGCAGCAAAACCAGATGTTGCAATTCCATTATATGAAAAATTCATAACTACGTTAGAAAAAGAAACTTCTATAAAAATACAAACAGGTCAGTTTGGAGCAGATATGAAGGTTGAACTCTTAAATGATGGCCCAGTCACAATTATTATCGATTCTAAAAACAAAGACTAACTTCATTTTGTTAAAGTTATATTAATACATTTAGATGAAATAACTAGTAAAACCATATAATTGTATATTTGCCTAGGAAAATAAAATATAAATTAACCAAATTTTAAAACAATGAAAAAATTAATAGTATCGTTAGTAGTTATTGCATCAGTATTAACATCTTGTAAAAGTGAGAAAAAAGAGAAAGCTATAGAAACCAAAGTAGCAGAAAAAGTAGTGGTGGAGGTTTCAGAATTAAACAATGTAGATACAGCAGCATCAGTTTTAACTTGGAAAGGAACAAAACCAACTGGCGCACACGATGGTTCTGTGATGATTAAAGATGGTGATTTAGTATTAGAAGAAGGCAAAGTAACAGGAGGAGAGTTTGTAATTGATATGAATTCTATTAAAGTTTTAGATATTCCTGCAGACAATGGAGGTAATGCTAAATTAGTTGGCCATTTAGTAAGTGCAGACTTTTTTGATGTAGCAAAATATCCAACATCTAAATTTATTATAACTAAAGTAGAAGATAAAGGAGAAAAAATTCATGTTACTGGTAATTTAACCTTGAAGGATGTTACAAAAAGTATTACAATTCCTGCAACTGTTTCACAAGAAGGTGATGTAACTATTTTTGCTAGTGAAAAATTTATGGTTAATAGAGCAGAGTTTAATGTAAAGTATGCTTCTAAATCATTTTTTGGAGATTTAAAAGATAAATTTATCGATGATAATATGGAATTATCTTTTACAGTGAAAACAAAATAATTATCTTTTAATTAAATTATTACTGTAATTAAAATCTTAGTTTTATTTATAATTTACTCTTAAAATATATTTGTTCAAAGTAATTATTTTGGTTTCTTGAAATCTATTTAATAATACTTAGATTATTTTAATTTTTACAAACCCAAAACTGAAAGTTTTGGGTTTTCTTTTTTACAATTTAATTGAAGTTGTATTTTTAACCTGCTCAATAGCAAAAGTACTATGAGTACTTCCAATATATTTTATTGCAGTCAATTTTGTTACCATGAAATCTCGATAGGAATCCATATCTTTTACGTAAATTTTTAAAATATAATCATAGTCTCCACTTACATGGAAACATTCGGAAACTTCTTCTAATTTTAAAATTTCACGTTCAAACGTTGTAACATATTCTTTAGAGTGTTGTACCAATTTTATATGGCAAAAAACTAAAAACGATTTTTCAATTTTATTTTTATTAATGATAGCCACATATTTTTCAATCACATTACGATTTTCTAGTTTTTTAATACGTTCATAAACAGCAGTTACAGATAAATTTAGCTGTAAAGACAGCTGCTTTGTAGTTTGCTTGCTGTCTTGTTGTAATAAATTGATGAGTCTTTTATCCGTAGTGTCTAACATTGTAAATTTTCTATAAATGGGTGAAGAATTAGGTTGATTTAGTTTTTTAAATAGGTAATTAAAGTAAATTTAGTAAAATAATCTAATTATTTTAGTTTATGTTGATTTATTTTCTGTTTAAGCTTAATTTTGTGTTATAAAACACAAAAACATGAAATTCAACCCAGCAGATAATATTCAAGATTTACAATACTTTGGAGAGTTTGGAGGCGTAAATCCATCCATATCAGATTCATCAACTTATACATTTTTATCAGCAAAAACAATGTTTGATACTTTTGAAGGAAATGCAGACGGTTGTTATTTGTATTCACGCCATTCAACACCTTCAAATTTATACTTGGGAGAGGCTTTAGCAGCAATGGAAGGAACAGAAACTGCAAATGTTTCAGCCTCAGGAATGGGAGCCATTACTCCAGTTTTATTACAATTATGTAATGCAGGAGATCATATTGTATCGAGTAGAACTATTTATGGAGGTACCTATGCGTTCTTAAAAAACTTTACACCAAAATTAGGTATAGAAACATCTTTTGTAGACATTACAAAATTAGATATCGTAGAGAAAGCCATAACCAAAAATACAAAAGTTTTATACTGCGAGTCTGTGAGTAACCCACTTTTAGAGGTTGCAGATATAAAAAGTTTATCAGCTTTAGCAAAAAAATATAATTTGAAATTAGTGGTGGATAATACTTTTTCGCCACTATCAATTTCTCCGGCAAAATTAGGAGCAGATATTGTTTGCCATAGTTTAACTAAATTTATCAATGGTTCTTCAGATACAGTTGGAGGTGTTGTTTGTGGAACACAAGAATTTATTGACGATTTAAGAAACGTAAATGACGGAGCAAGCATGTTATTGGGCTCAACTATGGATAGTTTAAGAGCGGCTTCTGTCTTAAAAAATATGAGAACTTTACATATCAGAATGAAACAACACAGTTACAATGCTGCTTATTTGGCTGATAAATTCCAAGCAGACGGCTTAAAAACAGTTTATCCTGGTTTAAAATCACATCCATCTCACATCCTTTTTAAAGAAATGATGAATGAAGCTTATGGTTTTGGAGGAATGTTAACTTTAGATGTGGGTTCATTAGAAAAAGCTAATGAATTAATGGAGTTAATGCAACACAAAAACTTAGGATATCTAGCAGTTAGCTTAGGCTTTTACAAAACTTTATTTTCGGCACCAGGAAGTTCAACATCATCAGAAATTCCAGAAGATGAGCAAAAAGAAATGGGGCTTTCAGATGGTTTAATTCGTTTTTCTATAGGTCTAGATAATAATATCGAAAGAACATACCAAATGATGAAAGCTTGTATGTTACAAGTAGGAGTTTTATAATTTTCAAAGTAAAATAGAAACTTTATTTATTTTAAGGGCAAAGCACCCAATAAAAGAGGAATTTTTGCAATATTTGTATTTTAAGCTTAATAATGAACAATAATCTATTGATTTATGTTTTTTTAAATTATTCATTATGAAAATATTAGTGCAAATAGCAAGAATAATTGTAGGAGTCTTATTTATATTTTCAGGTTTTGTAAAATTGGTAGATCCAATTGGGTCTCAATATAAATTTGAAGAATATTTTTCAGAAGGTGTCCTAAATTTAGAATTTCTAATTCCTTATGCATTGCCATTTGCAGTATTTTTAATTATTTCAGAGATTGTTTTGGGATTTGCTTTATTAGTGGGGTGGAAGGCAAAATTTACTGTTGGAAGTTTAAAAATAATGATTTTAGTATTCTTGTTTTTAACTTGGTATTCAGCTTATTATGATAAAGTTACAGATTGTGGTTGTTTTGGGGATGCTATAAAATTAAAACCTTGGGAAACTTTCTATAAAGATGTAATTCTAACCCTTTTGATATTTTTTATTGGATTTAAAATCTATTGGATAAAACCAGTTTTGCCAAAAAGTAATCCGGGTTTCGTCGTTTTCTTATCTTTATTAATTTCAAGCACAATTACCTATTATGTATTGGTTCATCTGCCAATTATCGACTTTAGGGCTTATGCAATTGGTAAAAATATTCCTGAAGGAATGGTTTATAAAGATGATGGAGAAATTCCTCCAGTACATGATTTCTTCTTAGAAGATGCTCAAAACGATTTAGCTTCAAAAATTCTGAAAATGGATAAAGTAGTGCTGGTTATTATGTCTAGTTTAGAAAAATCAGATTACATAGCGTTTCCAGAAGTGAAAGTATTTGCACAAAAAGCTCTCAAAAAAGATTATAAAGTCTATGGGGTTTCAGCCTCTTTTTCTGAGATTATTCAGTTAACCACTGAGAAATTTGAACTTCCATTTGAATTTTTATTTTGTGACGAAACAACTTTGAAAACAATGATTAGAGCCAATCCAGGCATTATAATCTTAAACAAGGGTACAGTTACTGAAAAGAAAAACTGGAGAGATATTGAAGATATAGAACTGTAATGAAAAGTTTGTTTTTGGTTTTTATTGGAGGAGGTTTTGGTAGTGTTTTACGTTTTTTGATTGGAAAATGGTTTAATAATGCAGAGAACGGAATTCCTTATGGAACTTTTATCGCAAATATTTTAGGGAGTTTAATCATAGGGTTTATTCTGGGTTATGCTGCAAAAAATGAAGCATTAACTCAAAATCATACGTTATTATTAGCAACAGGTTTTTGTGGAGGTTTTACTACATTTTCAACGTTTGCTTATGAAAATCATGTATTTTTAAAGTCAGGAGACTTTACCTCTTTTGCTCTTTACACGATTATGAGCTTTGTGGTTGGATTTATTGCTGTTTTTGCAGGAATATATTTAGTTAAATTTATATAAATAATGGTTCCGATTTATTAGAACTATAAAAAAATACATCTATATGAACGAATTTGTTACCTATCAATCAGAAGAAAATTATGCAATTATTACCATTAACAACGGTAAAGCAAACGCTATTTCTCATGACGTAGCTGATGGTTTAAATGCGGGTTTAGATAAGGCTGAGCAAGAAGATAAAATTGTCATTTTAACAGGTACCCCCGGTATTTTTTCTGGAGGTTTCGATTTAAAAGTGATGACAAAATCATCTGAATCAGCTTTAGAATTAGTAACAAAAGGTTCTAAACTATCTTTGAGAATGTTGTCTTTTCCGAAACCAATTATTGTTGCGTGTAATGGACATGCCATTGCAAAAGGAGCATTTTTGTTGTTATCAGCAGATTACAGAATCGGGGTTCAAGGTGATTTTAAAATAGGTTTAAATGAAGTTATAATTGGTATGACCATGCATCATGCAGGCATTGCAATTGCAAAATCTCGTTTATCAGAATCTTATTTGGCAAGAAGTGTAAATAATGCAGAAATATATAGTGTTAAAGATGCTATAACTGCTGGTTTTTTAGATACTGCAGTTCCTGAAGATTTACTTTTGCCTACTGCAATTAAAGTTGCAGGGATGTTTTCAAAATTGAATAAAACTGCACATGCAGCAACTAAATTAAGAGTTAGAAAGCCACATTTAGATGCCTTAACTCAAGCTATTCAATTAGATTCAAAAGGTAGTATTTCTTTGAGTTAGTCATTTTAAATTTATTATTTTCGCATCCAATTAAACAAAAATAGTACTTAAAAAGCAACAAATGAAAGCATATATTTTTCCAGGTCAGGGAGCACAATTTACTGGTATGGGTTTAGATTTATACGAAAAATCTCCATTAGCACAAGAATATTTTGAAAAAGCAAATAATATTTTAGGCTTTTCAATCACAGATATTATGTTTGAAGGAACTGCTGATCAGTTAAAAGAAACTAAGGTGACACAGCCAGCAATTTTTATACATTCTGTAATTTTAGCTAAAGTTTTGGGTGATGATTTTCAACCAGAAATGGTTGCGGGGCATTCATTAGGTGAATTTTCAGCATTAGTGGCAAACGGAGTTTTATCTTTTGAAGACGGTTTAAGGTTGGTTTCTAAGCGTGCTTTGGCAATGCAAAAAGCTTGCGAAATTGCGCCATCTACAATGGCTGCCGTTTTAGGTTTAGATGATAATATTGTTGAAGAAACTTGTGCAGAAATTGATGGAGTGGTTGTAGCTGCAAATTACAATTGTCCCGGTCAACTAGTGATTTCCGGAGAAATTGAAGCTGTAGAAAAAGCATGTGAAGTTTTAACTGAAAAAGGAGCAAGAAGAGCTTTGTTGTTGCCAGTTGGAGGTGCGTTTCATTCACCAATGATGGAACCAGCAAGAGAGGAATTAGCAGCGGCAATAGAGGGTACTCAATTTAGTGAGCCAACTTGCGCAATTTATCAAAATGTTGTTGCAAAAGCAGTGACGAATCCAGATGAAATTAAAGAAAACTTAATAGCTCAATTAACTGCTCCAGTAAAATGGACACAATGTATTCAAGCAATGATTGCTGACGGAGGAACTGAATTTATAGAAGTTGGTCCAGGTAAAGTTTTACAGGGTTTAATGCGTAAAATTGATAGATCTGTTGCTGCTAGTGGAGCAAGTTTATAATATTAAAACTTTAAATCTAAAGGTTACTGTGTCTTTTTATAAAGACGGAGAATTCAACATCACACTTTATTAAAGAGGTTCTAATTTTAGAATTGTTTTAAAATAAAATTTAAAAAGCGGCTTTCAAGACTATTTGAAAGTCGCTTTTAATTATAAGAGAAATCTACTTTTTGCTTACAAAGAATAAACGTAAATTTGCACCCATTAAATTGAAAGATGATGCAATACAATCACCAAGAAATTGAAAAGAAATGGCAAAATTTTTGGGCTAATAACCAAACTTTTAAAGTTTCTAACACTTCAGATAGGCCTAAATATTATGTTTTAGATATGTTTCCATATCCGTCAGGAGCAGGTTTGCATGTTGGGCATCCTTTAGGATATATTGCATCAGACATTTACTCACGTTATAAACGTCACAAGGGTTTTAATGTAATGCATCCTCAGGGTTATGATTCTTTTGGTTTACCAGCAGAGCAATATGCTATTCAGACTGGTCAACATCCTGCAAAAACAACAGAAGACAATATAAAAACTTATAGAAGACAATTAGATCAAATAGGTTTTTCTTTTGATTGGAGCAGAGAAGTGAGAACATCTAGTCCCGAATATTACAAATGGACACAATGGATTTTTATTCAACTATTCAATTCTTGGTACAATAAAGATTCAGATAAAGCAGAGGAAATTTCTAGTTTAGAAAAAATATTTAAAATAGAAGGAAATAAATCTGTCAATGCAGTTTGTGATGAAGAAATCAAATCGTTTTCTGCTGATGAATGGAAAATATTTACTAGAAAAGAGCAAGAAGAGATTTTATTGCAATACAGACTTACTTTTTTGTCTGATACAGAAGTAAATTGGTGTCCTGCTTTAGGGACAGTTTTGGCAAATGATGAAATTGTAAACGGAGTTTCAGAAAGAGGAGGTCATGCAGTTGTTCGAAAAAAAATGACACAATGGTCTATGCGAATTTCTGCCTATGCACAACGTTTGTTAGATGGTTTAGAAACTATAGATTGGCCTCAGCCATTAAAAGATTCTCAAACCAATTGGATTGGACGATCGCAAGGAGCAATGGTTACTTTTAAAGTGGAAGGAGATTCTCATAAACAAGCATCAGAAGTAAAGTTGTCTTATAAAGAATTAGAAACTTTAAAAGAACTTCGTCAGAATTTATCTAAAGCTGAGGTAACGCTTTGGAATGAATTAAAAAAGAAAAAAGGAGCATCTAAATTTAGAAAAAAATATACGGTTGGTTCATTTTTGGTTGATTATGTTAGTGTTTCTAAAAATTTGATTGTTGAGTTTTCTGGCAAAGAAGATGAAGAAGACAGAATAACATATTTTAATAAAGAAGGTTTTAATGTAATTCATTTTACAAATAAAGAAGTACTTGAAAATGTAGATAAAGTCATTTCTGAAATCAACTTAGCAATTCAGTTTCCTAAAGTAATTGCAAAAAAATCTATTGATAAAAAAGTTGTAAAAGAAAATAATCAATATAAAATTGATGTATTTACAACAAGACCAGATACTATTTATGGAGTTAGTTTTATGACATTGGCTCCAGAACACGAGTTAGTGTCTAAAATTACAACTGAAGCTCAAAAAGCAGAGGTTGAGGCTTATATAAAAATTACGGCAAAACGTTCTGAGCGTGATAGAATGGCAGATGTAAAAACTATTTCTGGTGCTTTTACAGGGGCTTATGCAATTCATCCTTTTTCGGGAGAAAAAGTTCAAATTTGGATTGGAGATTATGTTTTAGCTTCATATGGTACAGGAGCCGTAATGGCTGTTCCTTGCGGAGATCAAAGAGATTATGATTTTGCAAAACATTTTAATATTCCAATTCCTAATATTTTTGAAAATGTAGATATTTCTGAGTCTGCCCATGCAGATAAAGAAGGCACTGTAATTGCGAATTCAGATTTTTTATCAGGGTTAAAATATAAAAAAGCGTTGAAATTATCCATTTACGAAATGGAAAAACGTGGTTTTGGT
>CAJWAC010000011.1 GCA_913020555.1 uncultured Polaribacter sp.
ATTTTTTTGATTATCAAACTTATACAAAACAATACTTTAAAATCGATGTCAAATTTTACGAGATAATATATATTTGCTCGTTTTAAAAATTTGAACAAAAATAAATAATAAAATGCAAAACAAAGGACTTATCAAATTGTTCGCAATCCTTTTTGGATTGGTCAGTTTATACCAATTATCATTCACATTCTTAGCAAATAAGGTTGAGGATGATGCCGTAGCATATTCCAACAATAGAGCTACAGAAAACAACTCAGCTAGAGAAAAAGCTAGTTTTGAAAGAAAATATCTAGATAGTGTTGCTAATAAAAACGTTATTGAATTGGGCGTTGCAGAATACACTTATAATGATGTAAAAGACAAAGAAATGAATCTTGGTCTAGATTTAAGAGGTGGTATTAATGCTATTTTACAAGTATCTGTAAAAGAAGTTTTAAAAAGTTTGGCTAACGATTCTAAGAATGAAGCTTTTAACACAGCCTTAGAAGCTGCAGATATTAAATTAAGAGAGAGTAACGAGAATTACTTAGACTTATTTTTTGAAGAATTTGAAAAGGTAGCAGGAGATACAAAATTAAGTAATCCTTCTATTTTTGGAACAAAAGCATTAAGTGAAAAAATATCTTTTGATGAAGAAAATGCTACTGTAAAAGTAACTTTACAAGAAGAAATTAACAGTTCTATTATAACTACATTAGAAGTATTAAGAAGTAGAATTGACAAGTTTGGAGTATCCTCTCCAAAAATTCAAAGAATTGGAAATTCAGGTAGAATTCAAATTGAATTGCCAGGAGCAAAAGATATTGATCGTGTTTCAAAATTAATTACCAGTAAAGCTGAATTACAATTTTGGGAAGTGCACTCAAATGCAGAAGTACAAAATTTCTTCTTTGCTGCAAACGCAAAAGTTGCTGAATTATTAAAAGATGATTCTGTTTTAGAGCAAGAAAAAGATACTACTAAAAAAGATGATATTGACGATTTACTTGGTGAAGAAGTAGATTCTACCAAAGTTCAGAAAAATTTATTTACCTATGTGCGACCGAATATTGCGCAAAGTCAACAACAGTTGAGCTCTTTAGTGGCGTCTGCTAAAGTATCTGATACAGCAATGGTGAACGAATTATTAGCAAAAAAAGAAGTAAAAGCATTACTATCATCTGAAATAAAATACGCAAAATTTCTTTGGGACTACAAGCCATTTGATAAAACAGGTGCTAATGATGATGATTCAGATCAAGAAATTGGTTTATATGCAATTAAAGGAAGTAGAACAGGTAAAGCAAATATTGAAGGCGATGTAATCTTAGATGCTTCACAAGTATTTGACCAATTGAATAAGCCAGAGGTTAGTATGACAATGAATAGTTCTGGTACTAAACAATGGGCAAAAATGACTGCTGATAATGTGGGTAGTTTTGTAGCAGTAGTTCTAGACGACTATGTATACACCGCTCCATCTGTAAACCAAGCGATTACTGGAGGAAGAACTTCTATTTCTGGAGGAAGTATGACTGTAGCAGAAGCAGAAGATATTGCAACTGTATTAAAAGCGGGTAAATTACCAGCTGCTGCAAGAATGATTCAAGCACAAATTGTTGGGCCATCTTTAGGACAAGAAGCTATTGATGCTTCGTTTATCTCATTTGGTTTGGCAATTATTTTAGTTTTGTTATGGATGATTTTATATTATGGTAAAGCTGGTTTGTATGCAGATATTGCTTTAGTAGTAAACATTTTATTCATCTTCGGAATTTTAGCCTCGTTTGGCGCTGTACTAACTTTACCAGGTATTGCAGGTATCATCTTAACAATTGGTATGTCTGTAGATGCTAACGTAATTATCTTTGAAAGAATCAAAGAAGGTTTATTTAAAAAGAAAGGTTTAAAACAATCTGTTGAAGAAGGATTTAGTTTTAAAGGTGCATTATCTGCAATTATAGATGCAAATATCACCACTTTCTTAACAGGTATCATTTTATATGTGTTTGGCACAGGACCAATTAAAGGTTTTGCATTAACATTAATGATTGGTATTCTAACATCATTATTCACAGCCGTATTTATTACTCGTATTTTAATTGATGGTGCTGTAAACAAAGGTGCAAACTTAACTTTCAATACATCAATTTCTAAAGGATGGTTCCAAAATATCAACGTAGAATTCTTAAAGAAACGTAAAATTGCTTACGTAATTTCGGGAGCAATTATAATTGCTGGTATTGTGTCTATTTTCTCAATAGGTTTAAAGCAAGGTGTAGACTTTAAAGGAGGGCGTTCTTATGTTGTTCGTTTTGATCAAGATATGAATGCAACAGAAGTTGCAGGAAATTTAAAAGATGTCTTTGGTACTGCTCCAGAAGTAAAAACTTATGGTGAATCAAACCAGCTTAAAATTACAACTGTTTATAAAATTGAAGAGGAAGGTGTAGAAGTTGATGAAGAAGTTCAAAGTACTTTATATACTGGATTAAAATCTTATTTAGGTGATACAACTTATGAAAACTTTAAGCCTGGTTTTGAAAAACAAGGAGCAGGAGTTATGAGTTCAATTAAGGTAGAGCCAACAATTGCAGATGATATTAAAACATCAGCTTTATATGCCGTATTTGGCTCTTTATTGGTAGTTTTCTTATACATCTTATTGCGTTTTAGAAAAGTATCATATTCTATAGGTGCCGTAGTAGCGGTTTTCCACGATGTATTAATTGTATTAGGTGTATTCTCTATTACATATAGTTTTATGCCATTTGATATGGAAATAGGGCAATCATTTATAGCCGCCTTACTTACGGTTGTCGGTTACTCTTTGAATGATACCGTGGTTATTTTTGATAGAATTAGAGAATTTGCAGGCGTTAATACCAAATCAAAATACAGTGAAGTAGTAGATAAAGCATTAAGTTCTACTTTAGGAAGAACCATCAATACATCATTTACTACTTTATTAGTAATGATTATTATTTTCATTTTTGGTGGAGACTCCATTAAAGGATTTATGTTTGCTTTAATTGTTGGTGTTGCAGTAGGTACGTATTCCTCTTTATTTGTAGCAACTCCAATTATGTTTGATACTACAAAAAAAGAAGACGAAAATAAATAATGTTAAGCTAAACTTGCTTTAGCATATTCAAATTTTAAAACCGTTTTGAGAATAAAATCAAAACGGTTTTTTTGTTAAAATGATGTATTCCTTTAAGGATTCAAAAACCTTGTAGGTATTTATCTTTTAGACCATTATATTTGCACTCTCTAATTGAGAGTACAAAATTAATATCATTATTTATAATTTGAAAACAAAACTATAAATGAACATTATAAAACTACATGATTTATACTTTAAGCCTTATATCAATAAGGCTAAACTTGATATAATTGTTAATCATTTAGCAAAACAAGTAAAAGCTGATTTACCTAAAGATGAAGTACCAATTTTTGTAGGAATTTTAAATGGATGTTTTTTATTTGCTGCAGATTTTATAAGAGCTTATAAAGGAAATTGTGAAATTTCTTTTGTAAAACTAGCTTCATATGAAGGAACTTCTTCTTCTGAAAAAATAAAAAATCTAGTAGGTATTAATGAAGATTTAACTGGCAGAACTGTGATTATCTTAGAAGATATTATTGATACAGGTGCCACACTCCAAGAAATTTATAATATTTTTAAATATAAAAATGTAAAGCAGTTAAAAGTGGCTACTTTATTTTTTAAGCCAGATGTATTTAAAAAAGAATTACCAATAGATTATATTGGCCATAGTATAGAAGATAAATTTATTGTTGGATATGGTTTAGACTATGATGGTTTAGGCAGAAATTATCCAGAAATATACCAACTAACACAACAACCTAAAATGAAAAATATCGTATTATTTGGCCCTCCAGGAGCGGGAAAAGGAACACAAGCAGAATTTTTAAAGGATATGTATAATTTAGTACATATTTCTACAGGCGATGTGTTTCGTTTCAATATCAAAAATGAAACAGAGCTCGGTTTATTAGCCAAAAAATATATGGATGAAGGCGATTTAGTACCTGATAAGGTAACTATAAATATGCTAAAAGCTGAAGTAGAGAAAAATGCAGATGCTAATGGTTTTATTTTTGATGGTTTTCCAAGAACAGAATCTCAAGCAGAAGCTCTAGATGCTTTCTTGGCAGATAAAGGTGAGCAAATTAATGCAATGGTTGCCTTAGAAGTTCCTGAAAACACTTTGGTAACTCGTTTATTAGAAAGAGGCAAAACAAGCGGAAGAACCGATGATACTGACGAAACTAAAATTAGAAATCGTTTTAATGAATACAATACAAAAACAGCGATTTTAAAAGAATATTTTGAAAGTCAAGATAAATATTATGGCATTAACGGAGTGGGTTCTATAGAAGATATTACTAAAAGAATTTCAGAAGTATTTGATAAGCTATAACTAGTTTAACTATGTATTTGTTTATTAGCTCAAATACTTGTAAACTTTTACATAAATAAACACACAAACAGAAAAAATGACTGAAGGAAATTTCGTTGACTACATAAAAATATTTGCTTCTTCTGGAAAAGGTGGGCAAGGTTCTGCGCATTTACATAGAGAAAAGTACATTACTAAAGGTGGCCCTGATGGTGGCGATGGCGGACGTGGAGGACACATCATTTTACGTGGTGATAAAAATATGTGGACGTTATTTCACCTAAAGTTTAAACGTCATTTTAGAGCAGAAGGTGGTGGTGCAGGAAGCAAAAGTAGAAGTTCTGGTGCAGATGGAGAAGATATTTATATTGATGTACCATTAGGTACAATTATAAGAGATGCAGATACTGATGAAATTTTGTATGAAATTACTGAAAATCAAAAAGAAGTAATTCTTTTGCCAGGTGGAAAAGGTGGCCTTGGAAACTGGAATTTTAAATCATCTACAAATCAAACTCCTAGATATGCACAACCAGGAATGGATGGCTTAGATGGTTGGTTTAGAATTGAATTGAAACTTTTAGCCGATGTTGGTTTAGTAGGTTTTCCAAATGCTGGAAAATCTACACTTTTATCCGTAATTACTGCTGCAAAACCAAAAATTGCAGATTATGCATTTACTACCTTAAAACCAAATTTAGGAATTGTAGAACATAGAAATCATCAAACTTTTGTGATGGCAGACATTCCAGGAATTATAGAAGGAGCAGCTGAAGGAAAAGGTTTAGGACATCGTTTTTTAAGACATATAGAACGTAACTCTGCCTTATTATTTTTGATTCCTGCAGATTCTGATGACATCAATAAAGAGTACGAAATATTATTAAACGAACTCAAGAAACACAATCCTGAGTTATTAGATAAAGATAGGTTATTAGCAATTTCTAAAACAGATATGTTAGATGATGAGCTGAAAACAGAAATTAAAGCCGAATTGCCAAAGGGTGTTGAGGCTTTATTTATTTCTTCTGTGGCTCAAATTGGTTTACAAGAATTGAAAGACAAACTTTGGGGAATGTTAAATTAATCTTTTAAAAATATTCTAATAGGCAATTGGTATTTTGTAGACACCTTGTATCTTTTTTTTATAGCAGGAAAAATTATTGGTAAATCCATAATAGAAAGAGCAATTAAACTATCTAATTTAGGCAATTGCTTTTTTATATTTTCTGAAGATTGAATTGAATCTAAAATAATCTTACCTGTGGCATCAATAATCAAATCTACATAAACAGTTTCATTGATAGCATCTTTTATGTTAAATTGATGTTTTAACAGCTCACCTCCTATTTTTTGATGTATCGTTTTGCGAAAACAATCTGACTTTAACGCCTTATCAAAAATAGAATCACATACTTTGAATGATGGTGAAGTATCTACAGACGTAAAATTAACAAGAGTATCAATAGTCTCTAAATCCTCTTTTTTAGTGAATGAAAGTTTATCGCACGAAGTGATAAAAATCAACAATAACAAAAAAGGAGTTAAACGCATAAATTAGTTTCTAATCAATGCGTGAATTTACTAAATTTTACTGAATCCTATTTTAAAGTCTCACCTTTTATAAAGTACTCTTTTTTAATATCTTTTATCCTTCTTTTTACAAAAGCATCAATTACCAAATCTTTCTCGTAAAAAGTCTCTATATATTTTATATAGAGTTTGTATGCTATTTTTTTATCTTTATAATAATCATCTGATAATTTTGCCCATTGGTACAATACCTTATAATTTCTTCTATTTTCTTTAAAAGCTTCTTCGTAAGCACTAAGCGCTTGTTTTGGTTGTGATTTTTTCAAAAATACATTTCCTAATCCAAAATATTCTTCATCTCGCTTTTCTTTTCCTATGTAAGTTGCCATCATATAATTAAAAGTAGCAGTTGTATAATCTTCTTCAATCATTGCAATGTGCCCCAAAAAGGTTTTCGCTTTAAAATTTTCTCTATCCATTGCATAGAGTTTATTGAAGTATTTTTTAGCTTTATCTAAACTGTCCAATTTAAAATACATTCTCCCTAACATAGATGTACTATAAGTATCTTTTCTATCAATGGTATCTAAATTTAGTAAAAGAGGAATTGCTTCCTTATAGTTTTTATCCTTATAAAGTTGATTCACTTTCAACTTATTCAATTCAATATGGTTTTTATTGATAGCCAAACCTTTACCTGTAAATAACTGCGTAGAATCTACATCTTTTAACTTATTAAAACTATTAGCCAACCTTGCAATCGCCTTTAAATCCAAAGAATCCTTTTTATACGTATCTAACAAACTATTAATCATTGGATCTCTTTTGCCATTTAAAGCATAAGACAAGGCTAAATAGTAGGAATAATTGGCATTGGTTTTGTCATTTTCTATCAAATATTTAAAGCAAGTAATTGCCTTTTCAGGTTTCTTATTAGTGATGTATAACTTCCCTAATTTATATTTTAACACCAAGTTTAAAGAATCTTTTTCTAAAATTTCCTCGTAAATTACAATGGCTTTTTTAGATTGTTTTAGAGAACGATAATTCTTAGCCAACTTTAATTTTGTGCTATAATTTTCTTTAAATGTTAACGCCAGTTCATAATATTCGCTTGCTTTTTTAAAATTATCTATAGCTTCATAAATGTTAGCTTTTTTAACGTTTGATAAAAATGAGGCTTCCATTTTATCTAAAGTTAATAACGCCATTTTATATCTGCCAATTGCAAACAAACTGTCTGATAAAGCAAAAGTTGAAGTCTGAGCTTCAACTTTTAGAACTGCACCAATACACAGGAACAAAATTATCTTTTTCATAGGTTCTTTTTATTCTACATTAATGCTTAATGGTATTGAGTAATTTACAGTAACCAATTCACCTTTATGTTCTCCAGGAATCATTTTAGGTAATGTTTGCATTACTGATAAAACTTCTTCCTTAATCTGCTTATGAGGAGCCCTTGCTTTTACATCAATGATATCTCCGTTTTTATCTATTTTAAAAGCGATAAATATTCTTTTTTTACCAGTTTTTAAACCTAAAGTATTTACCAGTTCCATATTAAAATTCTTTACAAAATGTTTTTGAACCATTAATGAAAAACATTTTTTATCTCCTTCTTCACAACCCGGAAAAACAGGAGATTTATCTATAGTTCTAAATGAAATTTCTTCTGTTTCTACTTCCTTTTTTAATTTGTCAAAATTTATAATAATTCCAATGATATTTCTACCATTTTCACCTTTAAATAATTTTGGTTCGAAATTATCTTTGTATTCCGAAGTAATTTTATTGGTCTCTTTTAGTTTATTATCAAATTCATTTTTTTCTTCATTTGTTAAATCATTATAAGTAATTTCTTTCCATTTTGGCATTTTTGTACCCATATAAAAATCTAAATAGGTTTCTTTAGTTCCTTTTGATTTTTCCAATTTAGTATCATTACCAATTTGACTATAAAAAGTACTTAATTCTTTTTTATTTGTAGCCAATTCACTTGAGGAATTCTCTGAACAGGCACTATAAAATAACATACTTACTAATAATGGAATCATTACTAAATATTTTAATTGATTCATTTTTTGGGATTGCTTTTTTGTAATCATAGTAATTCTTTTTTTAATTAAAGTTTTTTTATAAAATTGATTGATAAATGCGATGTTTTCAACCTGAAAAAAGTTAGATAGTAAATTATTGATATAACCCTCTTTGGTTTCTGACGCTGCAACAACTGCATCTGAAATATATTCATGTATTAAAGTGATTCTCTTTTGATAAAAATAAATCATTGGGTTAAACCACATTGCAATTTTTAGAAACTCAAAAAACAGTAAATCAAAAGAATGTTTTTGTTTTGCATGCACCAATTCGTGTTGAATTACTTTTTCTTTTTGGTTTGCTTTAATTTCTTTTCCTAAAAAAATGTAATTAAAAAATGAAAATGCTTTGCTCTGTTTTGGCAATAATATCAATTTAAATTTTGATTCTTTAACCATCTCGTTACTGCGAATTAAATTCACAATCTTCATCAACTTTACTAAAAATAATATAGAGCACACAACCACACCAACGCAAAATAAAATCTGAATATAATTTACAGAAATTGCTAAATCCTGCGTTTTTAAAGTAGCTGTAATCACTTTTTCTGGTGATAAAAAAATCTCTGGTAGCTGAACAATAAAATCTTGGGAGACTGATTTTTGAAAAGTAGGTATTTTTATCAACGGAATAATAAATGATAAAATTGGAGTACCTAACAAATACCATCTGTTTTTGGTGAAAAAGGTTTCTTTACTTAAAAAGAAGTCATAAACGGCCAAGAATAACACTTGGTACAATATGACTTGGAGTATATAATTTACCATAATTATTTCTTTTTATTAATGTCTTTTAAAATAGATTCCAATTCTGTAATATCCATTTTATTTTCTTTTACAAAAAAGGAAACCATACTTTTAAACGATCCATTAAAATAACCATTCATTAACTTATGTAAACTTTGGTTGCTATAACTTTCTCTATCAATTAATGGATAATAATTATACCCTCTACCTTCTGGCTTATGCCCAACAAAATCTTTTGTTTCCAAAATTCTTATAATTGTAGACACTGTATTGTATGCTGGTTTTGGCTCTGGTAATTTTTCAATAACTTCTTTTACTGAAGCTTCTTGTAAATTCCATAAAACTTGCATGATCTGTTCTTCTGCCTTTGTTAATTGTTTGCTCATATATAACTAAATGTTTAGTTTAACGATACAAATATAACTAAAAAATTAGTTTAAACTAATTTTTTAGTTATAAATATGTAACAAAATACAATTCATCTCGTCAAATAGATAAATAATCTTATGGATATCTTTTTACTTATTCTTGGTTTCCTTTTAACTTTACTAGGAATTGTGGGGTCTTTTTTACCAATTTTACCTGGACCAATTACAGGTTGGTTTGGCTTATTATTACTGCATTACACAAAAGCAATTCCTATGAACTGGACCTTTTTAGGCATTACTTTGGCAATTTCTATTATAATTTGGATTCTAGATTATATAATTCCGGCTATTGGCACCAAACGTTTTGGTGGAAGTAAATATGGTGTTTACGGCACTACAATAGGTTTAATAATTGGCTTAATTTCTCCAATTCCATTTGGTATTTTAATTGGAGCTTTCTTTGGAGCATTGGTAGGAGAATTGTACTATGATAGAAATGATACAAACAGAGCTATCAAAGCTTCATTTGGTGCTTTTCTAGGATTTCTAGCCTCAGCTACCATTAAATTTTCAATTTCAACAGTGTACGCCGTTTTGTTTCTCATAAAATTTTGGGAATATAAAGAAGCGATTTTCTAATTAATCTTTTTCAGCCATTTTCTTTACATAATCTGTAATAATTACAATTTGAGTTGGGCCAACTTTACCTTCAATATATTTGGCATTTTCGTGATCTAAAGAAATTCTACGAACTGCTGTGCCTTGTTTAGCAACCATACTAGAACCTTTTACTTTTAAATCTTTTATTAAAACAACTGAATCTCCAGACTGTAAAATAGTTCCATTTGCGTCTCTATGAATTATTTTTTCACTTTCATCTAAATGATCTCCAGATTCTTTAGCAAAACGCAACTCTTCGTCCTCTAAATACATCATATCTAATAAATCTTGAGGCCAACCTTCTTTTCTTAATCGAGATAACATTCTCCAAGCCAAAACCTTTACCGGTCTATGTTCACTCCACATCGCATCATTTAAACATCGCCAATGATTTGGGTCTGTGGTAACTGCATTTTCAATCTGAGTTATACAAGTTTTACAAGCCAATAAACTACCATCTACTCCACCTCCACCAATTAATTTAGGTTTTACTTCATAAACGGATAACTCTGAATTTGACAAACATAATTCACATTTCTTATCACTTCTATTCTCTAAATCTTGTTGTAAACTCATTTTTTTATTGATTGATATTGCAGCAAATGTAATACTTTACAAATCGAAAAATACTTGAAAAAAATACTGATTTAAATCTGTTATTTTTAAAAATTGTCTTGTTTGTAAATCAATTCTTAGGATTTAAGATCAAAATATTTTCAGCCTTCTCAATTTCTGATGCATTCAATTGCATCTTAATAAATTCTCCATTAATATATTTTTGAGTTTGATCTTTGTAATAATCACTAAATACATTACCAGATTGACCTGTAGGTAATATGGACAACCCATTTTCAACATCAGAAAAATCAATTACTCTTCTTGTAGAAGGCCCTGCAGTAACTTTATAAATTCCAGTACTATTTAGTTTAAATATTTGGTTATTTATCACTTCATTTCCTCCAATTGTTTCAAAAGGTCCTATATTAAAAAAATCACGTAATAAGCCACCAGCTTTTCCAATGGCATGCTCATATTCTACAGAAATTACTCGATTCCAAGTCCAACTTTCTACATTTGCTCCTAATTGATTTTGTAAAAAAGCAATCGAATTTTTATAAGACTTTAAAACGATTTCAGCTTTTGTTTCCACAATATTTTCCGTAGAAATATCATCCCACCAAACTGATTTTTTTCTATCAATTTGTGTTCTTAAAACTTGGTCCTGTAATTGTGAATTGATAAATAAATCAAAAGCTTCTCCTAATTCATCTTTATAGGTGTTTTGCAAAAACTCGAATAAAAATCGATTGTAAATCGTTGGTGCAAGTGATGATTTTAAATATGCACCTTTCCAATTCTGTAAAATTTCATAAGCCTGTTTTTCTGACGGACTCAAATCATTTTTATCAACAGATTGCAATAAATCTCTAGCTATAATATGATCTGCAGACGATGTAACATCATACAACATTTCAGCCACATCTTGTTTGGTGAAATCATTTTTATCTTTAATTAAATTCACTATTCTTTTAGATCTATTTTCTGGTTGATAATAACCAGGATACAATTTACCTCTAACAGAATCTGGCTGATGGTTCGCAGAATATACATAATTCCATTTTGGATTTATAGATTTTGGATTTTCAGCAAAATCTAAAATCTCTATTATTTCATCTTTACCAGAAGCACCATCTAAATATGTTTTAGAAGACAAACTATCTCTTAATTGATATAATTTTGCAGAGGCAAACCAAGCAATATTATCTTGAGCATCACCATACATTACATTTAAGCCCGGAGCATGAATTCGAGAAACACTTTGCTTAAAATCTGTTATAGATTTTGAATGTGATATCCCGTAAGAAACTTCTAACATTTCATTTTCTAATTGTGTGTATAACCAATGCATTGCAATAGGTCTTTCATCTTTTAAGTGCGTAATCAAACCATTCATTATAGGACCGTGCTTACTTACTTTTACCTGAAAAGTAGTATCTCTTTCTCCTTTAATTTTGATTGTTTTTGTTCGTATTTCATATTTTTCAAATCCATTTGGAGTTTTATACTCATTAGGATTGTTTGGATTATTTTGTTCTATATAAAAGTTTAAATCGTCATTTGCTAACATTGTTAAGCCATAAGCATATCTTTTATTGTGACCTAGTAAAGGGAAAGGCATTAGCGCAATATTGAAACCATACATCTCAAAATCTGGTGTGTTTATATGACTTTGATACCAAACTGAAGGTTGAGAAAAACCAATATGAGGATCATTTGCAAAAATAACTTTACCATTTTTAGTTTTATCTGCGCCAATTACCCAAGAATTGCTTCCAATTAAAGGAGAAACAGGCATATTATCCATAATTGAACTTACACTTTTAGAAAAATTTGCATTAATTTTTGAAATACTATCCATCTTATTAATGGTTAAGTTTTCAGAAAAACTACCTAATAATTCGTTTACATACGATGTTCCTAACTTCTCTTTAATTTCAGTTAATAAAGGATCTGTTTTATGAGCAACCGCAAAACTAAAAGACATGTAACCAAAAACATTATAAAGATCTTTTAGGGTAAATTTTTCTTTTTCTATGCCTACTAAAGAAAATTCTAAAGGAGTTTTTCCTTCTTCAATATATTGATTTACGCCATCTAAATAGGCTTGTGTAAGCTTGTAAAATTCAGAATTTTTATCGATACTCCTTATTGTTTTTTCAGCAGCATCTTCAATACCTAAACCAGCAAAAAACACATCTGTTTCTAACAAATCTTTTCCAAAAATTTCAGACAATCTTCCAGGAGCTATTCTTCGAATCAATTCCATTTGCCATAATCTATCTTGCGCATGCAAATATCCCAAAGCTATATAGGCGTCGTTTTGATTTTGAGCATTAATATGAGGTACTCCATTATCATCAAAATAAACGGTTACTTTTTCTGACAGATTTTTTACATCAAACTCTCCAGAATAGGTTGGTGAATTGTATTTTGAATAAGTGAAATATCCTATTAACAATAGTATCAATAAGAAAACAATAATTTTTAATCCTTTTTTAAGAAATTTCATTTGAAAATATTTGAAGAACCCAAAGATAATGGATTTATGTTGTATTTTTGATGCTCAAATATTTTCGCTCATGAAAGACATTCAGATGGTTGACTTAAAAAGTCAATACAATAAAATACAAGAAGAAATAGATACGGCTGTTTTAAATGTTATACGTTCTACCCAATATATAAATGGCCCAGAAGTAAAAGGATTTCAAAAAGAACTTGAAAATTATTTAGATGTAAAACATGTAATACCTTGCGCAAACGGAACAGACGCTTTGCAAATAGCAATGATGGCTTTAGATTTGCAACCTGGTGATGAAGTTATAACATCAAATTTCACATATGTGGCTACAGCAGAAGTTATTGCTTTATTAAATTTAAAACCAGTTTTAGTAGACGTTTATAACGATACTTTTGATATTGATGTAGAAGCTATTGAAAGAGCAATTACTCCAAAAACAAAAGCTATTGTTCCTGTTCACTTATTTGGGCAAGCATCAAATATGGAGGCTATTTTAGAGGTTTCAAAAAAACACAATTTATATGTAATCGAAGATACTGCACAAGCTATTGGTTGTGATTATACTTTTAAAGATGGTACTACAAAAAAAGTAGGAACTATTGGAACTATTGGTTGCACGTCATTCTTCCCTTCTAAAAATTTAGGATGCTATGGAGATGGTGGTGCAATTTTTACTAATGATGATGAATTAGCTAAAAAACTAAGACAAACTGCAAATCACGGTCAATCTAAACAATATATTCATGACAGAGTTGGTGTAAATTCGCGTTTAGACTCAGTACAAGCAGCTATTTTAAGAATTAAACTTCGTCATTTAGATGCTTATTCTGAGGCTAGAAACAATGCTGCTTCATTCTATGACAATGCTTTTAAAAATCATCCAAGCTTAAAAATTCCAAAAAGGGTTGCTTTTTCAAATCATGTTTTTCATCAATATACATTACAACTTAAAAATGTAAATAGAGATGAAATGCGTGAATTTTTGTCAAACAAAGGAGTTCCAGCAATGATATATTATCCAATTCCATTACATTTACAAGAAGCATACACAGATCCTCGTTATAAAGAAGGAGATTTTCCTGTCACAGAAAAATTATGTGAATGTGTAGTTTCACTGCCAATGCAGACAGAACTAGATAATGAACAATTAAATTTTATAACACAATCTGTTTTAGAATTTTTAAATAAATAACCCCAAACAATTTTTAATGAAAAGAATTTTAGTAACAGGAGGTCTTGGTTTTATAGGATCTCATACAGTGGTAGAACTGCAAAATGAAGGTTTTGAAGTGGTAATTATTGACGATTTATCTAATACAACACTTTCTGTTTTGAATAGTATTACAGAAATTACAGGTACAAAGCCAGATTTTCATCAAATAGATTTACGAGTTAAAAATGATGTAAAAACCTTTTTTGATCATAATAAAATTGATGGAATTATACATTTTGCAGCTTTTAAAGCGGTAGGAGAAAGTATGAGTAAACCTTTAGATTATTATGAAAATAATCTGGGAAGTCTTGTATATTTATTGCAAGAAATGAGAGATCGTAATTTAGATAACTTTATTTTCTCTTCTTCGTGCACTGTTTACGGCCAAGCTGATGAATTACCAATTACAGAAAACGCACCTGTAAAAACTGCAGAATCTGTTTATGGAAATACAAAACAAATTGGTGAAGAAATCATAAGGGATGCCAGCACTGCTCATAATATCAATACAATTGCATTACGTTATTTTAATCCTATAGGCGCTCATTCATCTGTAAAAATTGGTGAATTACCTTTAGGAGTTCCTGCTAATTTAATTCCTTTTGTAACACAAACTGCTGCCGGAATTCGTAAAGAACTATCTGTTTTTGGTGATGATTATCCTACTTCAGACGGCACTGCCGTTCGTGACTATATACATGTTGTTGATTTGGCAAAAGCTCATATTGCCGCTTTAAAAAGACTTATCAACAAGAGTAATAATAAAGCATTTGAATATTTTAATGTTGGTACAGGAACAGGAACTTCTGTTTTAGAAGTTATCAATACTTTTGAGAAAGTAAATGGTGTAAAATTAAATTATAAAATTGTTGGAAGACGAGAAGGTGACATTACCGCTGCTTATGCAGATACTACAATTGCAAACACAGAATTAAAATGGAAAACTGAAAAAAACCTAGACGAAGCTTTAGAATCTGCTTGGAAATGGCAACAAAATCAGTCTTAATATTTTATCGACAGAAGATAAAAAAACCTCAAAAGCAATTATACTTTTGAGGTTTTTATTTTATTATAAATTATTTCCTATCCCTTTACAGGTAAAGAAATTAATGTTTTATCCCAAGCCATATACATTGTAGCTTCGCTTTTTTCACCTTCAAAAATAATTGAAAACTCTTCAATAGACTCTTGCAATTTAGAAACTTTACCTGAAACTCTTACCACGTCTTCTGATTTGTCATAAAAATAAGAACCCCAAATATTCTTTTGATTGCTTAAAATAATTGTCCAATCTTCATCTGTTGGAATCGAAAATAAAGAGTAGGTTCCTGCGCTTACTTTTTTACCCCCAAAGGTTACCTCTTTGTAAAATGTAATCTCAGCTGCTTCGTTAGCTCCTGTTCTCCAAACTTTATCTTTTGGTGCCAATTTATCTAAACTTCTACCTTTTAATTGTGGTCTGCTGTAAATTATTTTCACAAGTTTGTCTGCATTCCTCCAATTTGCTGGGTAAGATGCAGCATCCATAGGACTTTTATCTAAACCTTTAAATTCTTGCGCACTCGTTTCTGATGATGATACCAAAGCAATTGTAAAAATTGCAATAGCTAAAATAGCTTTCTTCATAAAATTAAAATTGATTTATTTTCATCAAAAGTAAAAAAACCTCACAGCCAAAAATATTAATGTTCTGTTAAGTTTTTAATAATATTCTGAGTTTGTTTGGATATATCATCTAATGGCAAAGGTTTAGAATCAGCAAGAGGCCCAATCTCTGGCCACATTTTAACAAGCTTTATAGCTTCTTCAACAAGTTGTTTAGAATGATTGTTTTCAATTCTTTTCGCCATTTTTAGAGTTACAACAGAAAAACCAAATGCATCTTGGTATTCTCCAGCCTCAACTATCTTTCCATCATTTACTCCTTCGTCGTATTCTTCAACAACCTTCTCCATTAAAAATTTAATAATTTCATTTGTATCTCCACCAGAATTTTTTTGGAGCAAAAGAATATTTTCTTCAGCTTTTTTAAGCATTGGTTCTATTTCATCTGCAGGTCTTCCTTCATCTAAAGCTTTTGAGACTGCTCTAAATACTTCTGGTTTAAATCCAAGTGCATCAATACCAGCGCGTTCTGCCTGATGTGTCTCAGATACAGGATGTAACAAGTGTCTTGCTGCTTGTTCTGGCTTTCCTGCGCGATAAAGCGCTAAACCAGCCTCTACATGTCCAGACATAAAAGCAATTCGTTTTTCAACTGAAAGTGCTTTCATAGAATGATTATCATGATGTCCATCGTGATTAGAAGATGCATTTGAACATTCATTTAATTCTTGTGTAACTTTTTCAAATTCACTTTTAAGTTTGTCGTGCTCACCTTTAGGAATACCACAACTTATTAAGCATGAGAAAAGTGAAATTATTAGAAATTTATTCATAGTTTACGTTTTAAAATGTTTTTACTACTAATGGTTTTAATTCTCTTTAAGCCTCGATAAAAGCAAAAATTAGGGTTCTAAACCCGACAACTTTTTCAATAAGTTTATGTTTAACTATCTAACTACATTAATGAAACTCAAAAATACGACTCTCTAAAAGAGTTTCCTAATACCTTTCCTTAAACATTTTTTATTGCATCCTAATATTGAAAATAAAATATTTCGCTCATTTCTTTTATTAGTTATACTTTTAAAATTTCCATATTCAAAGAATTTTTATGGTTTGTTCTAAAAAAGATTTTATTTCTTAAAATTTAAAAAAAGCATAATTTGAGGAAATTCATTTATGTTATTTACTGAAAAATCTATTCTCTAGTATATTCTTCCTTTAACAAAACAACATCTTTTTTAAGCTTTTCCATATCCTCTTTATTAGTTCCATCATAAAAGCCCCTAATACGTCTTTCTTTGTCTATCAAAATAAATTGTTCTGTATGTATAAAATCATTTTCTCCTCCATCTCCTTCTTCTATTACAGCCATATAACTTTTTCTCGCTAAATCATAAATATGTGTTTTCGACCCGGTAGTTACATTCCATTTACCATCTATAACTCCTTTATTAATGGCATACTCTTTCAATACAGAAACGCTATCGATAGCAGGGGTAACAGAATGAGATAAAAACTTTATGTCATCATCATTTTTATAAAATTCTTGCAATTCACTCATATTATAAGCCATAGCAATGCAAATGTTTGTGCACCGTGTAAAAAAGAAATCTGCAATATAAATTTTATCCTTATAGTCTTTATTGGTGATAATTTCTCCATTTTGGTTTTTCAATTCAAAATCGGCTATTTTATGATCTTTGGTAACATGTTTTATAGATTGATGCACCAAATTCGGGTTTACATCTGCAGGGTTATAGACTTTTAATTTTTTATCAACTTTTAAAAGTTGATAAAAAACAGGTACAGCAACTGCAGAGAAAATCACTAAAAATAATATTGTTGCTTTACTTTTTTTAAAAAACTTTAAATCCATAATAAGGGCTGTTTTGGCAAATTTACATCTTAAAAAAATCTTAGAAAAGCAGCATGAAATAAAAACGATCAAAAATGTTTGTTAAAATAAAAATCATGTTTCAATAGTTCTTTTTAAACTCTCTATAAAAACGTACATTTGTGCGTTTTAAAAATTTGATTTTACGCTGAATGGAAATATTAATAAAAGCATCTCAATTTATTTTAAGTTTATCTCTATTAATTGTTTTGCACGAGTTGGGGCATTTTATCCCTGCAAAACTATTTAAAACTAGAGTAGAAAAGTTTTACTTATTCTTTGATTATAAGTTCTCTATCTTAAAGAAAAAAGTTGGTGAAACTGTTTATGGTATTGGATGGATTCCCTTAGGAGGTTATGTGAAAATCTCTGGAATGATTGACGAAAGTATGGATACAGAGCAAATGAAACAACCTGCACAGCCGTGGGAATTTCGCTCTAAGCCAGCATGGCAGCGTTTAATTATAATGTTGGGTGGTGTTTTTGTGAATTTTGTATTAGGTATATTTATTTACATAATGCTAATGTGGGCTTATGGAGAAAATTATTTACCTAATCAAAGTGTGAATGCCAAAGATGGTATTTGGGTGCAGGATTCATTAGCAATGAAAGTTGGTTTGCAAACTGGTGATAAAATTTTAACTGTTGATGGTGAAAAAGTGAAAAAATTTAGTGGTCTTACGCTAGAATTCATTAACGGAAATAACTTTCAGATTGAAAGAGACGGGAAAGTTATTGATAAAGAAATTCCAACCGATTTTATCTCACAATTGATGGATCGAGGTAAAGAAGCCGGTCCTATGGTTTCTATTAGACTTCCTTTTATGATCGGTAAAATTCCTGATAGCTCAAGAAATAAAAACTCAGGAATTCAAGTAAAAGATTTAATAGTAAAAGTTAATGGACAAGAAAAAAAATATTACGATGAAATTGAAGCTGAATTCTTAAAAAATAAAGGTCAAGAAATTACATTAACCGTAAAAAGAAATAACCAAAACTTTGACATACCAGTTTCTATTTCTGATAAAGGTAAACTAGAAGTTAATCCTACAAATCTAAAAACTACTGAAATTGCAAAATTAGGTTTTTACGATTTAGAAAACATTGAATATTCTTTTGTTGAGGCAATACCGGCTGGATGGAATAAATCCTGGAAAACTTTAACAGATTATGTTAAACAATTAAAGAAAATTTTTAATCCAAGTACGGGCGCTTACAAAGGTTTAGGAGGTTTTATTTCTATTGGTAGTATTTTCCCTGATGAGTGGAGTGCAGAGTCTTTTTGGACTATTACAGCATTCTTATCTATTATGTTAGGTTTTATGAACTTATTACCTATACCAGCTTTAGATGGTGGCCACGTAGTTTTTACACTTTGGGAAATGATAACAGGTAAAAAACCTGGAGATAAATTTTTAGAATATGCGCAAGTTATCGGCTTCGTGTTACTTTTAGCTTTATTACTTTTTGCAAATGGAAATGATATTTTTAGATTGTTTAAGTAAACTAAAATCTTAAAAAGAACGATTTAAAAAACTTACAAAAATGTATCTGTAATTACATTGGTCACAGGCATAGGAATATATTTGAGGAAACAACCGAGTTATTCCGAACTTCTTCATTTTATGTCTTGATGTTGATTTACATTTGGGGCAAGCTTTCATAAATAGATTTATCTTAATATTGGGCAAGATAATATAATAATCTCTAATCTTTACCTAAAATTACTTTGCTGATTACAAGGTGGTTTAACCGTTAATAATTGATTGGAATACAAAATATAAAGATTCTAGTTATCAATTGAATTCCAGAAATTTCAAGGGCCGTATTGTATCTTTCTCAAAGAAGCTTACATAATAAAAAATTCATTGAACTGCTTTAAATTATCAATTATTAACTAAACTTACCAAAAAAGTATCAAAATTTAGAGGTTTTCTATTTAGATCTTTAAAGAAAAATTCAAAAAGGAAAACCAAGTATAACTTGTGTTACATTTATCACAAATATAACTTCGTGTTCCAGGTATCATTTTTACAATAGTTTTTCTTTTAATCCTAGTTCTGGAATCAGATTTACATCTGGGACAAGACTTCATAATTAATTTTTTTACTAATTTATATAAAATTAGACACCAAAACCAACCCATTCTAATTATTAAAGATTTCTTAATAATGCTATATTATTTTTTTTATTCCATTAATTTTTTTTGTTTCTATTTTTCAATATGAAAATTTACACGTAATGCATTTTAATTGAATTTACATATTTCCAAAAAGAAAACCATCTTCTATAAAATAGAAGATGGTTTTAATTGGTATAATTTAGTAAAACTAGACTTTAACTACTTTCCCTTTTTGCTTGGCAACCTCATTTCTTTCAATTTTGTGCCCAGGTCTTGTCCATCTTGGTTTTTCTCCCAAACTTTCAAATTGAGAATCTTTTGCCTCTATAGTTTGAGGTTGTACTTTTTTAGTAAAAGGTTTTTGTGGATTTAACCCTAACAACTTAAACATTTTCATATCCTCATTTACATCAGGGTTTGGAGTTGTCAATAATTTATCTCCAGCAAAAATTGAGTTTGCTCCTGCAAAGAAACACATTGCCTGTCCTTCTCTACTCATTTGGGTTCTTCCTGCTGATAAACGCACCTGTGTTTCTGGCAATACAATTCTAGTAGTTGCAACCATTCTTATCATGTCCCAAATTTCAACTGGTTTTTCACTTTCTAAAGGAGTTCCTTCAACAGCAACCAAAGCATTAATTGGCGTAGACTCTGGCTGTGGATTTAATGTGGATAAAGCTACCAACATTCCTGCTCTATCTTCTGCAGATTCTCCCATTCCTATAATTCCGCCTGAACAAACAGTCACGTTTGTTTTACGCACATTATCTATAGTATCTAATCTATCTTGATAACCTCTTGTTGAAATAACTTCTTTATAATATTCTTCTGACGAATCTAAATTATGATTGTACGCATATAAACCAGCTTCTGCTAAACGTTGAGCTTGATTTTCAGTAACCATACCCAAAGTACAGCATACTTCCATATCCAACTTGTTGATACCTCTAACCATCTCTAATACTTGGTCAAATTCTGGACCATCTTTTACATTTCTCCAAGCAGCTCCCATACAAACACGAGAACTCCCAGATGCTTTTGCTCTTAAAGCCTGAGCTTTAACTTGATTTACAGACATTAAATCATTGCCTTCAACATTAGTATGATATCTTGCTGCTTGAGGGCAATAACCACAATCTTCCGAACAACCTCCAGTTTTTATAGATAATAAGGTAGATACTTGTACAACATTTGGATCGTGTTGTTTTCGATGAATAGTTGCTGCATCGTACAACAACTCCATTAGTGGTTTATTATAAATTTCTAATATTTCTTCTTTCGTCCAATTATGTCTTACTTCGCTCATAAATAGTGTTTGAATAGTATATCAAAAATACATTATTTCGTTTATTTCTCTAATCCTTTTCTTAAAACTTCTTGAATTCCCTCTAAATTTTCACTGAATTGCATCATCTGTTCCAAAACTTGTGCTATTTCACTAGTGCCTCCAAGGCCTTTTAATTTGTTATTTTTAACAAATGTAGCTTTAATATTTTTCCAACGTTGTTTTTCATCCGAAGTTAACAAATCAGCTAACTCTTTGTACTTTAGTAAATTAGACTCCGCAGCACTTGTTAACGTTTGTGATTCGTTTTCATAATGAGACAATAACAATACTTCAAGTTCTTTATTATTCATAATTGGAACAATTTTAGCCACCAATTTATTCATATCTCTATAAGAACCCTGCAATTTAAACGCTGGTTCTAACCTGTTTTGCTCATCCATTGCCGCTGATTTGATATAAGACGCATTTACTTCCATAACCCGATCTCTTACGATAATTACCTTTTCTAAAACGGATAAATAATCATTCAACTCTTGTTTTGTGTAATTTCCTTTAAGCTCAGCCCCTTCTCTGTCTCCAGTTTCTACAATTTTTATCAAATTATAAATATCATCAAAATTAGAATTTGCAATCTGACTTAAAATAGGGTTTGATGTCAATGAGTTTTCTATTAAGCTCATTTTAAATAACGATTCTGTATCTCCAATAATATCCCCTAAATTATAAATATCGGCCCTATTAGCCAACATATCAGGTATTTGAAACTTATCTCCACTTTCTGTATATGGGTTTCCAGCCATAATTACACAGAATTTTTTATCTCTAAAATCATAAGTTTTAGGTTGCCCTTTGTACACTCCTTCAATTTTACGAGTTCCGTCTGCTAAAGAAATAAATTTTTGTAAAAATTCAGGATTACAGTGCTGAATATCATCCAAATACAACATCACATTATTACCCATTTCAAAAGCTAAATTTAGTTTCTTCAACTCTTCACGTGCTGCAATGTTATTTGCTGACATTGGATCTACAGAAGTAACATCGTGACCAATTGCCGGGCCATTAATCTTCATAAAAACAAAACCAAGTCTGTTTGCTAAATATTCCATTAAGGTAGTTTTACCGTAACCTGGAGGTGAAATTAGCAACAACATTCCCATTCTGTCTGTACGTTTATTGCTGCCTACGCTTCCTAATTGTTTGGATAAATTATCTCCAAATAAAGGCAAATATACTTGATCTATTAATTGGTTTCTTACAAAAGACGTTAAGACTCTTGGTGCAAATTCTTCAAGTTTCAAACGCTCTTTAAGATCTTCTGTTACCTGATGTTTTTCTTTTTTATATTGATTGAATTCTACTATTTCAACTGTAGTAAAATGTGCTAAATTTGCTACAAATTGATGATAGTCAAACAAAAACTCTTGATTTTTGATGGCTGCATGACTTCCTGATAAATTCTTAATAATTTCTGAAGCTTCTACATTTACGATATTTATTGCTGATTTATCTTCATACAGAAATAAGCAAACGACCTCATATAAATAATGAACATATTCTTGATATGAAGATTTTACAAATGATGAAATCCATTCTATAGCTAAATCAATTTTATAAGACTCATTTTTAATTAACTGAATTTCCGTTCTTAAATTCTGAACATTCTTTTTAATATTGATTACTTTAATAAATTCTTCAAAGAGTGTAATTGCTTTTTGACTTACTGAAAAAGAGGATTCAATACTTAATTCTTGGAATAAATACGTTGCAATTTCTATTTGATTTATTTCTTGATATTCTTTAATATTAAACAACTCATCAGTAAAAATTTGATGTATGGATTTCCCTAAATCTGTGAGTAATTGAAAATGACTCTTACTTTTTGGAAACACACTTAAAACGGCTGCTGATGCCTTTATCTTATCGCCATAAAACACTCTTTTTTCCTCAGCTAAACAGTGCCAGAATAACTGTGCAAATGCCCTAATTTTTGGTGAGAATTTCAATAATCCTAAAGCGTTTTCTTTAACAATAAATGTTTTTAAAATTTTAAAAGCATCATTATCATGTACTCCTTTTGTATACCCCTCTGTATAACTTTTAGAAGCTACGTCTTTTACTAATTTTAGCAATTCCTCATCAGTAGAATCGTACAGAGTTTTAATATTATTTTCTTGCGTTAATCTGTAAGCTAAATAGGAGGCTCTATATACATTTTCATTCTCAGAAACAAAAGACTGATTCCAATATTTTTCTGATTTCAGTAGGATTTCATTTTCGATTTCTTGGTAAAAATCTGTTCCTGATAAATGATAGTACAATGATTGATCTTTATAAACAATCGTTAAATCTAATACTTGCTTATTTACCCCAAATTTATGCTTACCAAGTTTAATTACATTCTCGCCATCTTCGTATAAATCTTGCTTATCTTTTAACTTTCTTGTGGCATCTTCCTTGGCGGTTTTTAAACCGGTTTCAATCATTTCTGCCTTTCCACCATCATCTAAATCATACAATTTGGCAATAATATCTCGCAGCTTATTAATCATTAAATCTGATGCGAAATAACCATTAATTTCATTTTGAAGCTTAAAACTTTCCGCCTTTTTAACAATTCCATTTAAAATTCTTTTGGCTGCTGTTTCTAAAGCAATCGCTTTTTTATTTCTTGCCTCAATAATGCTACTTTTTCTTGCCTGAAAAGCATTATAGACTTCTTCTCTTTTTTCAAGAATATCTGATATAAAAGTATCATAATCTGCAAATCTACCCTCTAAATCTTCCAATTGAATTGCTACTTTATTAAGCAATTCGTCTGTTTTTTCTGGAGTATTTGCAATATCTAAGTAGTTGACAATACTTTGATCTATCAACTTTATTTTTGAGGCAAAATCTGCATTTGCTTCTTCAGTACTTAAAGATTTTATTTTATTTTTAATCCCCGCTTTTAACTGATTTATCGTTGAAAAAATTAACGATATCGCATCAATAATTTTTGTAGAATGTGAAGTATCTTCAATCTCTAAATTAGAAACAACATCTATTAGTAATTCCAAATCAGTCACAATTTGATTTACTTCATCCTCTAAACCTCTACCTGCAATAACTTTTTGAATATTTTCTAATTCAACTTCTTTTTCTGCTACTCTATTATGATAAGGTAAAAGGGCTTTTTCATCTAACAAAAAAGTAACACATCTTTGTGAAATTGTATCTGTTTGCTGAGCTAACTCTTTCTCTAGTTTTTCTAAATAAGAAACATCTACATAGCGGACTTCTTTAAAACCGATGATTTCTCCCCTTAAAGTTCTTAATTTTGATAAAGCTTGCACAAAATCATCAATAGTTTTAAACGAGGCACTTTTTATTTTACTAAAAAAACGATTGATTTTCCCAGAAATTTCTTCAGTAATTTTTGTTGCATTTTTACGTAATTCAACTACTTTATCAAATTCATCAATGGCCGCATTTGCAGCTGTATTTATGGCTGCTAAAGGAATTGATAATTCGTAGGTATTTGGTTCTTTTATCCAATAATAACTATCAATAACATCTAAAGAAGTTTTAGCAATATCTTCATATAAACCATCGTAATTGTCTTCTTTATTTAAAAGTGTAATTAATACTTGACATTCCGCCATCGCTTTTACAATATCTTTATTTCCAACTTTATATAAGAAGGAATCTTTGTATTCTGATGGAATTTCTGCACCTTGAATAAATGGTGTTTGCCAAATCTGAATAACGTGATGTCTGGTTTGATCTTCTCCGTCTTTAAAATAACAAAGTTCGCCATTTTTTAAGAAGGTAAATCCGTTACAAATAATTGGAGTTTTTACCTCTTGTTCAATTACGTTATAAGACATCAACACATATAATCCAGTTTTTTCTTGATAAAAAACATAGAAGAAATCTTCGCCATTTTGAGAGACGATTTTATCTTGAAATTTTAAATCTGATAGCTGATTATCAAAGATTTTAAAAGCACCTGATTGTAAATAATAGCCATTAGAAAAAATGATTCCTTGGTCATTTGGTAATAAAACTGCTGCATCCTTTACAGCATTAATCTTTTTAACTTCCTGAATTTTATGATTGTACACAAAATAACGTGTACTTTCTTGAAAAGGTTTAATTTCTAAAACAATCAAATTTCCTAAATCTGCAAACCTATATTGCCCGTCATCTAAAGTTTGATCGGGATGCTCAACGGGTTCATCAAAAATTCCTTTTCCGTCTTCTGTATTGTTTTCAATTTTGATGGTTAAATCACCCCCAACAGTTTCTACAAAAACCTTATCTAAAATACCAATGTGAGGATGTTTACCATAAAAATGCATCTCTCTTGAGACTTCTTGCCATTGAAATTCGTGCTGATTTGGAAAAATATATTCGTGTTCACTTCTATTATTTACGTAAGTTAAACTGCCATCACTAATCAGCCATTTAAAGGTTTTGATATCACTAACACTTTCGCTCAGTTGAAAAACCATATGTAAATAATTACCAACAATGGCGAACTTACTAAAAATGGTATTTCTGTAATATTTATAGAGATTTGTAAAGTCTGTAATGAAAGTTTCGTCTAGTAAAGAGTTTAAGTTTTTACTAACAAACTGACTGCCATCATAAGAATAAACACTAAAAACATCATCTAATTTAACTTCAGTTCTTAATCCAAAATGCACATTATAACCAAAAATACTTAAATCTCCAATGGTAATAATATCTCTTGCAATACAGTTATTTGCTGTATTAATTCTGTTGTTTGCAATTAGTTTTGTTTCTATGCTCCCAAAAACTTTTGCGCGTTCTTTATTTAGCTTACTAAGCCGATTTTGAAGCGCTTCTTTTTGCTTTTGAAGACGACCTTGAATAATTTCGTATGTACCTTCTTCGAGAATTTTATTTTGATTTTTTTCTTCTTTTTGCATTTAATTATTCTTCTTTTGAAATTTCTCCACAAAGTCGAAATGACAGCGATTTGTCATATTGAGCGAAAAATAGTGAAGGCGAAATATCTAAAATCACTATATCTTATCATTTAAAAAAATCCAATTTGAATTTTTTGAATTTATTAAATCTTCCTTCTTTTTCCTACTACATTTCTTCAACTGTTTTTCTCTTTTGATTGCTATATCAATATTTTTATAATGCTCAAAGTAAATTAAATATTTGCAATTAGATTTATGTGAAAAATGTTTTGAATTTGCTTCTGGATTAGAATGATAATATAATCTTTCTTCTAAATTATTAGTGACACCAATATAAAGCACAGTTTTCAGCTTATTCGTTATTAAATAAACATAATAATTATGTGTTCCAATTGTTTTTTTCACTCATTCAATTGTAAAATTTGTTTTAAGATTTCTCCACAAGGTCGAAATGACAAAGATCATGTCATTTCGAACACAACGCAGTGCTGTTGAGAAATCTATAATTTTTGTTTACTCTAATCAGCCTTTTTCTATTTACTTCCATTTATCTAAACTCTAATTAAAACTAATTCGTTTTAAGATTTCTCCACAAGGTCGAAATGACAAATATTATGAAACTTAACCTAGTTTTTTATGTTCTAAACCTAAACCTTTTGCCAAGTTTAATAAGTTAGAAAATAGGTTTCCTTCCTCTTTATTAACCGTTTTTGATTTTAAATCCATTAAAATACTTGCAACTGAAAGGTTTTTTAAATCTTCTGAAGACACATTGTATTTATCAGCAAAATCTTTTACTTTTTCAAGTAAATTGCCTTTTACATCATTACTTCCTAAAATGGCGTCTTTTACTTCTTGAATGTTATCTGAATGGTTTACTAATCTATCGAATCCTTTAGCTTTTGTAATTTGTCCTACAATTTGATCAAAGAACATTGTTTCTCCACCAACAATATCAATATTCGCTGCTTTTAAAGCCTCTGCAATTACACTTGCTTGTGCGTCTGCAATTTCTTTCTGAATATTAATTTCTGCCAAATCAACTTTTAATTCTTTATCTAAACGCAACTTGAATTCTTCATGTTCTTTACCTACACCATCTAATTTCTTCATTGCATTTGCTTTCTCTTCAATTCCTGCAGCATCAGCCATTGCTTTTTCTTTGATTACTGCTGCTTCTGCCATTCCTTCTTTTTCAATTGCTGTCGCTTTTGCTTCAATGCCTAAAGCCTCTGCTTTTGCTTTTTTCTCAATAATTAAAGCTTCAACTAAACCTTCACGTTCGTGCGCATCTGCCTTTGCATGCATCACTTGTGCTTCAGACATACCAATAGTTGCCTCTTCTTTGGCTGTTGCTTCAGCTAAAATTTTCCTTGCTTCAGCTTCTTTTTCACTCGCTTGCTTTTTTGCTAATGCTTCAATATTAATTTCCTCTGCTTGTTGAATTGCAGCTTGCTTTTGTGCCTCTGCCGCCTTCGTTGTTCTAATTAATGCTTCCTCTGCATTTGCTTCTGCAATTGTTATTTTTACTTGTTTTTCTCTATCTGCAGTTTTAAAAGCTTCAATATCTTTCATGTTTTCTTGCTCTTGCACTACTCCTTTTTCTAAAACAACACGATCACGAATTACGTCTTGAATATTTTTCTTTTCAACCTCAACAACTTTCTCTTTTTCAATTTGTGCCAATGTTACAATTCGCTCTCTTTCAGTAGCTTCTAACATTCTATCTTTCTCCACTCTTTCCGTTTCTACTGCGTCTGTTCTTTGCTTATTTTTAGCAGCTACAATTACCTGACGTTGCATATTTTCTTCAGCTACTTGTAATTTTTCTTCTGTAGATATTCTTGCCGATTCGGATTTTAATCGTTCCTCTTCAGATACCTTTAGAATAGTTGCTTCTTCTCTAGATTTTATGTTGGCTACCTCTCTTTTCTGTTGCTCTTCTTTTTCAGCCAATTGCTTATCTAACTCTAAAATAGCCTCACGCGCTTCAACATCTTGCTTTCTAATTGTTTTTTCTTCATCACGCATAATTAAATTCGACTTTACATTTTGAGCCGCAGTTAATTCCGTAATTTTCTTTATTCCCTCAGAATCTAGGATATTATCTGGTTTTAAGAATGAAACTGGAGTTTGTTCTAAATAATCAATAGCGCAATCCTCTAAAGTATAACCATTTAAATCTGTACCAATAATATCTACAATTTCATCTCTAAATTCTCTTCTAGCCTCATACAACTCTGTAAATTCAAACTTTTTACCAACTGTTTTTAAAGCTTCAGAGAATTTTGCCTCAAATAAATCTTCTAATGTTTTTTTATCTGACGCTCTTGCACAACCGATAGTTTGCGCTACTTTTTTAATGTATTCTATTTCATTATTTACACGGACAAAAAAGGCAACTTTAATGTCTGCACGCATATTGTCTTTACAAATCAATCCTTCATTACCGAGTCTTTCAATTTGGATTTTTTTCACAGAAATATCCATAATTTCTACTTTGTGAAAAATAGGAACAATATACATCCCCTTGTCTGTAGCCACTTTTGTACCTCCCATTCCTGTTTTTACCAAAGCCTGACCTTGAGGTATTTTCTTGTAAAATAATGCAACAATAGCAACCAGGGATATTAGGAGAAATACTCCTACTCCAATAAAAGTCCATAATAGTGGTGATAAATTTTCTAACATAGTTTAATTTTTGTTTTTTTTAATTAGTTTTATATGATTGTGCGTAATAATAATTCTTGTCTTTACTTTGTTTAATAATAAGAATTGGCTCTTTAAATTCAATTAAATTACCATTTATAGATTTTACATAAATAGCCAGTGGTGTATTGTTTACAACTACTTCTGCAGACCCCATTTTATCTTCTTTAATTTTTGATAAACAAATACCTCTTCTTCCAACAATTTCTATTGGAGCATCTCCATCTTTACTGAAATTTTTAAAAAATATTTTAAAAGGAATTGTAAATATTTTATTTACAAATAAAGATGGAATTATTGCCAGTAACATTATTGAAACACCAATAGAGTTATTTAAAGTATTTGTAATTGTTGTAGTCAAAACAGTAATCATCCACCAGATAAAAACCCAGCAAGTTAGTGTAAACATAAAAGGCAAACCAACAAAGTTGAAATACACTAAAACAACTTGCCACCATTTTAAAGGCTTTCTTTTCTCTTTGACAATATGCTCTTTTTCTATTTGTAAATTAGAAACGTCTTCAAAATCAAGATTACCACTTTCTAAGGCTGTTTCAAAATCTGTGTCAAAATCGACATCAACATCAATATCAACGTCAACGTCAACGTCAACGTCAAAATCAAACCCAGAAAACATTGTGATTAACCAATATAATATAAGAATCAACATTAAAACGGTTAATGTGATGTTTACTGGAGAGAATAATATATCTATTAAATTGCTCAATATTATGATTTTATATTGTTAGGCAACCCTAACTGTTGTTTTAGTTTTAATAATTCGTTTTCTGCTGTATCTTTTGTAAAATCGATAGCTTTATCAATTTCAAAATCAACATTTGTTTTATTTTGAGCAATGTTTCCATAAGCTTCTGCCAAAGCTTCTTCTTGACTAACTTTGTGTTTCATTCGCTCTAACATATCTACTGTACTAGAAGCATCTACATCAGCCATCTGTTTATTCATTTTCTGAGTCGCATTCGAAACTTTAATACGGGCTTTAAGGGTTTTTAGTTCATTTTCCCATTTGCTTATGCTTTTCTTAATTTCTGCTACGTTTGCTTCCATTTCTAAAACTGTACTCTCAAGCTTAACCACTTCATCTTTAGCATTGTTAGCCGCTTTACTATTTTCCTCTTTTTTTAATAAAGCTGCTTTTGCCAAACGCTCTGCTTCCGCAATTTCTAAACTACCATTTTTTGCTTTGTTTAATAACAAGATTGCTTTTTCTTGATAATTTTCTATACTTGACAAAAACTCTTCATGTTCATTTTTAGAACGAATTGCCAACGCTTTTACCTGAGCTAAAGATTCTATACTTTCTTCGAGCTCATTTTTTAAATCTCTAATTCCTTGTTCTGTAATTGTTATTGGGTCTTCCATACTGTCTAAAACTGAATTTGCTTCAGCCTGACCCATTTTAAATAATCGTTTAAAAAAATTCATACTACTAATATTTTGAAAAGTTTATAATCTGCTCTGAAAATTCGCTCAACAATAAGCTTAACGAATTTAAAGAAGCCTCTAACTCATTTAAATCTAAATTCTCAATTTGTAAAGTATCTCTAAAAATTACTTTTTGACCAGTTTCGTCTAACACAAAAGCTCCGTGAATAATGTCTCTATTTTTTTGAAGTAATTTTTTAAAGACTTCTTGATTTCTATTTTTAATATTAAAAATATGTTGCTCCATTATTAAAATTGGTGGTGCAATTCCTAAAATTAAATTTTTGATTCCTTCACTTTCTTTGCTAATCATTAAGATACCGTCTTTTACACTTTCGTAAACGATATTAAAATCAAGCTGCATTAGGTAATTTTTGATTCTTACATTGTGATTTTTCATAGTTGAATTGATTGTCTTTTTTAGTATTTAATTTAAAAACACAAACATTCAATATTACAAAAAGTTACAGAGAATTGCTACAAGTTTTAATGTAAAAATGACGGCACTAGATATTAATAAAATCATATTTTTGGATTTAAGTAAGTTGATAAATTGCTAACTATATTAGTTTTTCTTTGAACCATGAACTAAAATCAAATAAAAACTAAATAAATTAGCATAATTGAAAACTATTGGCTAATATTGTTAGCGTAAATATACAAATAAAATTCAATATTGCAAATAAAATTAGCAAAATATGTCTTTTTTCGGTAAAAACATTAAAAAAATTAGAACAGTAAAAGGTATGAGTCAGTCTGCTTTTGCTGATATTTTTGGCTTAAAAAGAGCTACTTTAGGGGCTTACGAAGAACATAGAAGCGAACCAAAAATTGAAACAATTATAAAAATTGCTAATTATTTTAGCATAAAGATTGATAATTTACTAACAAACGACATTACTGTTAATGAGTTGCTACAATTTAAAGAAAGTTTAACTACGCTTTCTGAAGATATGCAAAAAAAGCAATTTGTAAAAATACCTTGTATTACCGAAAACAATAGCTCAGACTACGTCCATCATTTTAAAAATGATATTTTTATTGATGAATTGCCTAATCTTCAAATTCCTATTAATTCTGCTAAAAAATTGAGGGCATTTACAGTTTCTAATTTAGAAATGACCACTCAAGATAAAGGTTTTTATCCTAAAGATATTGTGATTGGAGAACACATTGCAATAAATGCAATTCCAAAACTCACCAATGGAACTTTAGTCTTTGCAATAATTAATGATGCTATTATTTTTAGAAGGTTATATATCACACAGAAAAATGTAATATTTAGAGCAGATCATAAAAATATAGAAGATGCTATTTTTAAAATTGCTGCAGTAAAAGAATTGTGGAAAGTAAATTATGTTTTTTGCAAAAGAATTCCCGAATTTTCAACTTCTTTTGAGGATAAACTTATCACAATGGAACAAGAGATATTAAGAATGAAAGCGAAATTAGATTGATTATTTACTCAACAATATAGAAACTGCATTTCCACCAAAACCAACAGCATTTATGAGTACTTTTTTAATTGACTTAGGATAAATCTGTTTTTCAGAAAAAGGAACATTAATTACCTTTTGATGTTGCAGCATTAAAACTGCTAATTCCAAACTCAACATTCCAGACGCCCCAAAAGTATGCCCCAATTTCCATTTATTAGTGGTCAAAAAAGGAATTTTATTGTCAAATACTTTAGAAATTGCATTTACCTCAGATTGATCTCCTTTAATTGTTCCTGGAGCGTGCATTACAATTGTATCCACTTCGTTTGGTGAAAATTCTCCCAAAGCCATTTTCATAGACTTCTGAAAACATTTCGCATCCGCAGAAATAGAAGTATTATGCATTAAAACTTCAGTTGCAAATCCTATTCCTGAAATTTTGGCTAAGGCATTATTTACACTTCCTTTTTCTAAACAAATTGCTGCTGCACCTTCACCCAAAATCATTGTATTTTGTTTCTTTTTTAAATTGAAGGATTTACAAGGATATTCATCTTTATTTTTTGCATAAACTTTTAAAGCCTGCATTTGCGCGATTGTAAAATCTGTTAAAGCCGCTTCACTTCCACCAACTAAGAATTTATCTGACATGGCAGAATTAATCCAAGCTACTCCATTTAACAAAGAATGTAAAGCTGTTGAACATGTTATAGAATGCGATATTTCTGGACCTGTGGTTTGTAAATCGTGAGCAACCCAAGAAGAAATATTTCCTAATGTTGTTGTGGGTGAACTTAAAGTAGATGATTTTTTAGTTTCTAAAAACTCTTTATAATATTTTTCGAATAAGGCTGTTGCTCCTCTTGAAGAACCAAAATTAACTCCAAAGTTATTATCAGAATTCCAATTTGCTTTCTTTACAACTTCTCTAGAAACATAAATTGCCAATAAAACAGAATCATCTAGATTTCTATATTTTGTATCTGATCTTTTTAATTCTTTAATTATATCTTGACTTTTTTGTGATAATTCCCCGACAAAAACAAACTTACCACATACCTCTTTTTGGCATAAAAAATGTTGATCTGATAAATAGTTTTGCCAGATTTCCTCCTGTGTATTACCAAGAGCTGAAATAGAGGATAATGCCGTTATTGATATAGGATTATTCAAAAAAATATTTTACTGCAAATTTAGACTATCTCCAAAGATTCCTCAATAGTTTTATATACTTTTTGCAATTGTTTTTCTGATATTACATAAGGTGGTTGAATATAAATGGTATTTCCTAACGGACGTAAAAAAACACCTCTGTCCATAAAGAATTTAAGCAGTTTGTCTCGTAAACTTCCATAACGAGACATTTTGGTATCTAAATCTAAAGCAAAAATAATACCTTGAAAACGGGCTGTTTTTACTTTTGAATGCTTACTAATTCGTTTTTGAAACTCTTTGTGTGAAGCCGAAATATTTTTAATATTATCCTGAATTTCATCAGTTTGCAACAATGCTATTGCAGCATTTGCAGCTGCACATGCTATGGGATTTGCGCTATACGTATGACAATGAAAAAAGCCTTTTGCCATTTCATTACTCAAAAAAGCTTCATAAATTTTTTCTGTACAAGACGTAATTGCCATGGGAACTAAACCTGCTGTTAGAGCCTTACTTAAACAAATAATATCTGGTTTTGTATCGATAAAATCGGATGCAAAATTGCGTCCTGTCTTTCCAAAACCAGTCATTACTTCATCTGCAATTGTTAGAATATTTTTAATTTTTAAAAATTTTAAAATTTCGTTTAATCCTTCTGAATTATGGATTTTCATTCCTGCTGCTCCTTGCACCAGAGGTTCATAAATAAAACCAGCCACTTTATTTTCTGAAATAATCTTTTCTAATTCTATTAAAATCTTTTGATGATTTTCACCATTCGGAACTGATATTCTTTTCACTTCCATTAAAAAATCTTCAAAAGGACCGTTGTAAACCGATAATCCCGAGACTGACATGGCCCCAAACGTATCTCCATGAAAACCATCTTCAAAAGCAATAAATGTGCTGCGCTTTTCATCCAAATTAAAATAATATTGCAATGCCATTTTAATACCAGCCTCTACCGCTGTAGAACCATTATCGTTAAAGAAAATTCTATTTTGATTTTCAGGTAGAATTTTAATCAAATTTTCAGACAATTCTACAGCTGGTTTATGGGTAAAATCGCTAAACATTATTTGATCTAATGTTTGCATTTGTTCATAAACTCGATTTGTAATAAATTCATTACAATGCCCAAACATACACGTGTACCACGAAGAAATGGCATCTATATATTCGTTGTTATTTTCATCTGTTAACAAACAACCTTTTGCTTTTACAATTGCCAAACTTTCTGGATGTGTTTGATGCTGTTTTAAAGGGTGCCAAAGATGTTTTTTATCTCTTTCTTGTAATGTCATTTCTATATTTATTGAAACTTTTTACTTTCATTTAAATGAAAAGTAAAGGTATATAAAAATGTCTATTTTTGTAGTAATGAACTTTCCTAAAAAACTAGAAAATAAACTTAAAGAACGAAATGAAAATAATTCCTTACGTTCTTTAAAAACATCCTCTAAACTGGTAGATTTTTCTTCAAATGATTATTTAGGTTTTGCTAAATCTAATGCAATTTTTGATAACACTCATCAATTTTTAGTTAATAAAGGCATGAAACAGAATGGTGCAACTGGCAGCAGACTATTGTCTGGTAATCATCTTTTATATAGCCAAGTTGAATCATTTTTAAGTGAATTTCATCAAAGTGAATCAGCCACTATTTTTAACTCTGGCTATGATGCAAATATTGGTTTGTTCTCTTGCATCCCACAACGTGGAGATATCATTTTATATGATGAATTTATTCATGCTTCAATTCGTGACGGAATTCAATTGAGTAATGCAAAATCTTTTAAATTTAAACATAATGATTTATTTCATTTAGAAGAGATTATACAACGTTCTAAGAACATTAATGTAAGTATTTATGTGATTACTGAATCTGTTTTTTCTATGGATGGAGATACTCCTGATTTAACTTTAATTTCTGAAATTTGTAAAAAATATAATGCTTTTTTAATTGTTGACGAAGCCCATGCTGTGGGAGTTTTTAAAGAAGGTTTGGTTCAAAAATTAAATTTACAAAATGCTGTTTTTGCAAGAATTATTACGTTTGGAAAAGCGCTAGGTTGCCATGGAGCAGCAATTTTAGGCAGTACAACTTTACAAACCTATTTGGTAAATTTTGCAAGAAGTTTTATTTACACAACAGGGCTTCCTCATCATTCTTTAGCTACGGTTCAAATGGCTTATAATGAGTTAAGAGAATCTTCAGATTTAAATCAAATTGCAAAGCTTACTGATAATATTTATCACTTTAGAAAAGAAATAAAAAAATTAGATTTAGATTTTATCTCAAGTTATTCCGCAATTCATTGTTGTGTAATTTCTGGCAATAAAAATGTAAAATTGATATCAGAAAAGTTACATCAAAAAGGGTTTGAGGTAAAAGCCATTTTATCTCCAACCGTGCCTGAAAATAAAGAACGTTTGCGCTTTTGCTTGCATAGCTATAATTCTTCAAAACAAATTAGTGAGGTGTTGCATTTGTTAAGTATTTTTGTAAAGCAATCTTAATTTTTTATGAATAATAATTATACCATACTTACAGTTTTTGAATATTCTACTGAGGCTTATGTTACAAAATCAAAATTAGATTCAGAAGGAGTAAAAACAATGCTTATGGACGAAACCACTATTGATTCTGACCCGTTAATTAGTGGAGCAATTGGTGGTGTAAAATTATTGGTTCATAATGATAATTTACAAAAAGCTTCTGAAATCTATAATGACATAAGAACGTATCAAAAAGATGAAGATGGTAAAGACATTTTCTGCCCAAAATGCAAATCAAACAGAATTTTAGTGGCTCCTTTGCATCGAAAAAATATAATATACATGTTATTCCCTTTTTTTGAAGGAAGAAAATTAATTTGTAATAATTGTAAGACACTTTTTAAATGAAAAAATACTTTATCACAGGAATTTCAACAGAAGTTGGTAAAACTATAGCAGCTGCAATTGTTACTGAAGCTTTAGAAGCAGATTATTGGAAACCAATTCAAGCTGGAGATTTAGAGCATTCTGATACGCATAAAATAAAACAATTTATCTCTAATAAGAAATCCGTTTTTCACGAAAACGCATTTGCATTAAACACTCCTATGAGTCCTCATGCAGCAGCGGAAATTGATGGAATTACTATAAATCTAAAAGATATTATTGCGCCAAAAACAGAAAATAATTTAGTTATAGAAGGTGCGGGAGGTTTATTGGTTCCTTTAAATGATAATGATACCATTTTAGATTTGATACAACCTAACTACAAAGTTATTGTTGTATCTCGTCATTATTTAGGAAGCATTAATCATACTTTATTAACCGTAAAATTATTACAAGAAAAAGGATTTGATGTTAGTCTAATTTTTTCTGGAAACGAGCATAAAACTACAGAAAACATCATTCAAAAAATGACTAATATTCCTGTTATTGGAAGAATTGATGAAGAACCTTATTTTGATGAAAATGTGATTGCAGAATATGCTGAAAAATTTAGAGAAAATTTGTAATTTGCAGCATATGAGGACTTCTCAAACGCTTACTTTTTTTACACCTGAAGCACCGTCAGGAAACGGAGCAATTTTCGTAGACACAGGCATTTCTGCTGGATTCCCAGAACCAGCAAATGATTTTAATGAAAATAGAATCTCTTTAGATGATGAATTAATTCAGAATAAGGACTCAACTTTCTTTGCTAAAGTTAAAGGTCAATCCATGATTAATGCTGGTTTAGATGATAGCGATTTATTAGTAATAGATAGAAGTTTAGAGCCAAAAAATAATAAAATTGCAGTTTGTTTCTTAGACGGAGAGTTTACAGTAAAACGTTTACGTGTAGAAAAAAATGAAGTTTGGCTACAACCAGAAAACCCTGACTACCCAATTATAAATATTACCGAAGATAACAACTTTATAATTTGGGGAATTGTAACCAATGTTATTAAAAAAGTATAATATTATTAATTCAAAAATTGCATTAAAAAAAGCTGATAGTAAATTCAGTAGAAAAATTAAAAACTATGGAAAACACATTTGAAAACAAAACATTACTAATTGAGGCCTCTAACGAAGTACGAGTAGAATTTTATAAAAAAACCTACACACATGTTGCTGGTGGTGTTTTACTATTTATTCTTTTTGAATATTTTTTATTACAAAGTGATGCTATTGTTGAATTTATGATGTCTATGACTCAAGGCTGGAGATGGTTGATTATGCTAGGTGGCTTTATGTTTGTAACTAATTATGCCGAAAGCACAATTTTAAAAACTGCTGATAAAAATATGCAGTATATGGCCTATTCGTTATATGTTTTTGCACAGGCTATTATTTTTGTTCCACTTTTAGCAATTGCTATTTATTACACTGAAAGTGCAGATTTAGTGCAACAAGCAGCCTTGGTAACATTGGCTCTATTTTCAGGAATTACTGCTGTAGTATTTATCACTAAAAAAGATTTTTCTTTCTTAAAAGCAGGTTTAACTATTGGCTTTTTTATAGCAATTGGTTTAATTATTGCTGGCGCTTTATTCGGTTTTAATTTAGGCTTATGGTTTTCTGTAGCCATGTGTTTATTGGCTGGAGGCTCTATCCTTTATCAAACTTCTAACTTGATTAATAAATACGGAACTGATGATTATATACCTGCATCTTTAGGTTTATTCGCTTCTTTAATGTTATTATTTTGGTATATTTTACAAATATTTATGTCTAGAGATTAGAATATAAATTATAATCTTATTTTAAAAAATCAGAAGTTTGTGGCTTCTGATTTTTTTTGTTGTAAAATTAAATTATTGTTATTTTTTAATAATTTATTGTTGTTTATCAATAATTAATTTATATTTTCACCATTATTATTGGAATTATTAAATAAAACTATGACTAGAAATAAGCTTTTAAACACTGCTATACTTATTTGCAAATTTATATGTGCATTCTATATTTTTATGTTTGTACTATTCACAGCATTATTTATACATTTTCAAATTTCTCCAAATTCTTACAAGGGCGCAAATTTTGATTTTACAACTTATAGTTTTAAAATAGATGATAGCTGGAAAGTTAATAACGTAAACGGAGATAAACTTGAAGATAAAGATGTATTTATTTTAGATAAAATATCTACAGTATCCACATATATTATATATCTCCAGTTTTCTGCAATATTGGTCCTCATCTTTTTATGTACAAAAGAATTCCAAAAAATAATGGAATCTGTTAAAAGTTTAAAAACATTTCAAACAAATAATGTTATTTCTTTTAGAAAAATAGGAAAATATATTTTTATAATTTTTCTGCTAACTAGCTATACTTCTATACAATTTGAAAATGGCGGGAAAAGCCAAATTCAATTTAGTTTTACACCATTACTTTTTATGTTGTTTGCGTTTATAATGGCAGAGATATTTAAAGAAGGGAATAAGCTGAAAAAAGAAAACGATTTAACAATATAAGTTATGAAAGATTTAGAAATATTCAAAAAAAGTATAAAAACATTTTCATTTTTCTTCACTTTCATTGCTTTTATTTACCCAATTAAAGCACTATTTGCTTACATGGAAAATGATTTAGCATATTTAGGTTTAATTACTGATAATTCACTTCCTCTTTTTATTTGGCTTACTTTTCTTGTTAAATACATCTCAAATATTATATTTTTTATTGGAGTATACTATTTGGTGAAAACTTTGAATTTTGACGATATTAAAGAAGTATTTTCATCAAAAAAAATAAATCTTTTTAAAAAAACAGGGCAATATTTTCTTAAATCTGCTAGTTTAGGTGGTTTGGTTATTATTATTGAAATCTTTGATGGGAAATTTGCAAGTTTAAAAGGAAATCTTGATTTTTTATTTACACTTTACTTTTCTTTAATCATTGGTTTTTTCTTCTATATTTTTAGCATGGTTCTAGAGAAATCCAAGGAGATAAAAAAAGAAAACGATTTAACTATTTAATTATGAAAAAAATTGCTCTCTTACTTTCTAAATATACTTTTTGGGGATTCACACTATTTTCGATAATTGCAATACCACTTTCTCTATTGGCTTTCTTAGAATATTATTTTAATTGGGATTTTCCTTTTATTGAAATTGTAAAAAGAGATACACTAGACTTCGCTAAAATAAACAATATTGGTATAGAGTTTTGGCTAAAATATACGGTTGTGTCAATGTGGGCAACTCTAATTTTTTATAGCATTTATTTTTACACACTAAAAAATTTCTTTGGAGTTTTTATATCGGCAAGAACATTTGAAGAAGAATCATTAAAACAATTTATCAAATTTTATAAACTAAATTTTGTCCCAGTATTTATTGGTTTTATCGGAATAATAATTCAATTTGCTTCAATCAATAAATTTGAGTTTGATGAACCACACTTTTTCGTAATAATACATTTAATAGTAGCCTTCTTCTTATACTTCTATTTAGATTTAATTAGAAAGGGAAATAATATTCAGCAAGAAAACGACTTAACTATATAAAATGGCAATCATTGTAAATCTTGATGTAATGCTTGCCAAACGCAAAATGAGGAGCAAAGAGTTGTCAGAAATAATAGGTATTACTACTGCAAATTTATCCATCTTAAAATCTGGTAAAGCAAAAGCAGTACGTTTTTCTACATTAGAAGCAATCTGTATAGCTTTAGACTGCCAACCAGCCGATATTTTAGAATATAAAAACGAAAATTAATAACTTAAATAATTCTTATGAAAACCATTTTATCAACCTTTTTACTTGTATTCACTATTGCTGTTTCATCTCAAGAAATTTCTTCTGAAATAAAATATGCTCTAAAAAATGATGATGCAAAAACACTAGAAACACTAATTTCATCAACAACTAAAAATACTTGCTTTGAGATTGGAAACTCAAATTACACCTTATTAAATTTAACCATTAAATTAAATGCTATTTCTTGTTTTAAAAAACTACTATCCAAGAATGTTGATATTAATAAAGCTTGCACAGGAAAAACACCATTGCATTATACTGCAAAATATGGTCGTTTAGAAATGGCGAAATTACTAATCAAAAATAAGGCTGACATTACCAAAAATTATAAAGGACGGTCTGCAGCAGATTATGCAAAACGCTATGAAAAAGATGAAGTTTATCGATATTTAAACTCTTTGTAAAAATTAAAAAACTCTGAATGATCATTCAGAGTTTTTTAATTTCATTTACTTTTTACTTTTTTAAAGGCATATCTCTATTCATTTCAACAATATCTGCGTAATTAGTTTCTACACCTAATAAATGCTTGCTAAAATAATCGGCTTTCCTCCAAAACCAATATTCGCGATTTTTAAAACCATGTCTACTTCCTGGAAACAACATAAAATCAAATCTTTTATTGGCATTTACTAACGCATTTACCATTCTTATGGTTCCTGAAGGATGCACATTATTATCTACATCTCCAGTTGCTAACATTAATTTTCCTTTTAAATTCTTTGCCAAAGATTGATTTTTATCAATCATATATTTATACTTGATTTTTCCTTTAGCATCAATTTCTTCTTTAATTCCGTGATGTGTTTCACTCCACCAAGAATTATAAACGGTATTATCATGATTTCCTGCTGATGAAACTGCAACTTTAAAGAAATCTGGATATACCAACATGGCAGCTGTAGACATAAAACCGCCTCCAGAGTGCCCAAAAATGCCAACCTTATCAATATCGATATAATCGTGTCTGTCTGCTAATTGTTCTGCCACATATTTTTTATCTGCCAAACCATAATCACGTAAATTTCCATACCCATAAGTATGGTACCATTTAGAACGGGCAGGATGTCCTCCTCTGTTTCCTAATGTAATGACCACAAAACCAACTTGTGCTAAACGATCTGTTCTGTCCATTCTTTGCGAGAAAGACTTATTTACAGCCTCGGTTTGTGGCCCAGGATATACATATTCAATTAACGGATATTTTTTGATAGAATCAAAATCATACGGTTTGTAAATTACTCCGTAAATATCTGTAATTCCGTCTGCTGCCTTAGCTTTAAAAGGTTCTGGAAATTTATATCCTGCAGCAAATAATTGTGATAAATCTGCCTCTTCTAATTCCATTACTAACTTCCCACTGGTATCTCTCAATTCTGACTTTGGTATTGTATTTACACGTGAGTAGTTACTTACAAAATATTGATTAGAATCTGATAAATTAATATTTGTATTGTAATCTCCAGGATTTAAAGATTTTAAAGCTGTTCCGTTTAAATTAATTTTATACAAATGTGTGTAATATGGATCTTGATTTTTATCAATTCCATTTGCTGTAAAATAGACTTCTCGTTTCTTCTCATTAATTCCCTGAAAAACATCTATATGAAAAGGACCATTAGTAACTTGTCTTTTCAAATTACCATCCGTATCGTATAAATAATAATGCCCCCAACCATCTCTTTCAGACCAAAATAAAATTTCTTGCTCGTTATTAAACAAGTTTAAAGTTTTGCCTCTATTTTCAATGTAAACATTAGAATGCTCTTTAATTAAAGTCTTTACTTCTCCAGAAGCAATATCTGCAACATGAATATCTAATCTTTTGCGATCTCTGCTAACTGTATTAAAATAAATTTTTCCTTTTTTTGATAACAACTTTGTAGGGTTATGCTCATCACTCCTGTCTGACTTTTTTCTTGGATAACTATAAATACTTAAAGATTGCTGTATTGTAGAGTCTAAAACTATTTCTTTGTGAGATTTTGATGGAATATCAAAAACCAACATTTCAGAAGTATAAAAATCTTGCTCACCTGCCATATGATATTTGTATGTTTCCAATTCAGGCCTTCCTTTTTTTGTGGCGTGAATTACCCATAAATCTTGCAAATGCCTTGCATCTGATCTTGTATATATAAACTTTTTAGAATCGTGAGACCAATTACCATAAATACTTTGTTTTTCTTTTTCTTGCTTCTTCTTCTCTTTATCTGTTTTGCCATAAGTGTTTCCTCCAAAACTAAAATTTCTTGCACCATCTTTGGTCCACTGATTTTCTACAATAGTGGAATCTTTTTCGTCCTTTACAGCCTTTAAGAAATTTGCTTTATCCATCCAATACAAATTGTAATGCTTAGAATACAAAACGATTGAACTATCAGGTGCTATATTTGCCCATTTTTTCCAAGGCTCTTTTTTCTTCTTTTCTGTATCTAAAATAGTTAATCCTGTTCCACCCAATCTATATTCGAAATGATAGACTTTCTTCTCCATTTTCGGAACTTTATTATTTTTTTCTATTTCTTTCTTTTCTTTTTTATCTTTTTCTTCCTCCTTTGCAGGTACTTCTTCATTTGAAGTCACATAAAAACGTATGGCTTTTTCGTCTTTAGTAAATGTAAAACTGAATCTAGGTAAATGTTTTGCTTCATATGGGTCTTTTGTAATTTCAGACAACCATTTTGCCATTTTAATATTATCGAACAATAAATTTCGAGTCTTATTATCAGCATCTACAATGTAATATTTAGAGCCATCTTGAGATGTTTTGTATTGATACCAAAATCTATTTCCTTTTTGTAACCAATTTGGTCTAACTGAAGTAGAGTGCACCATTTTTGCCATTTTGGTTGGAGAAAATCTTGATGCTTGCCTGTAATTTGGTTTTGGAATTTCTTGAGCTTTTATTGCTAAAAAAATGAATAATAAAAGTAAGGTGAGTAAAGTTTTTTTCATCGTGTGTTTTTAAATAATCCTCTAAAATAATTTAAATGAAATTACATAACAAAATTTGGGCGTTAGTTTAACAAATGATTAATTCAAATTACGCTTTTCTATAAAGAAACGTTTTAACAATTGCGCACATTTATTTTCTAAAATTCCAGAAACAACTTTTGTTTTCGGATGCAAAGTGGTATTTAAACTAACAAAACCTCTATCTGGATCTGATGCACCGTAGACAATTTTATCAATTTGTGTCCAATAGCTAGCACCTGCACACATTTGGCAAGGCTCTAAGGTAACATACATTGTACAACCCCTAAGATACTTTCCTCCTAAAAAATCTGAAGCAGCTGTAAATGCTTGCATTTCTGCATGTGCAGTTACATCATTTAGCGTTTCTGTTAAATTATGAGCTCTTGCAATTATCTTATCCTTTAAAACGATTATTGCTCCAACCGGAACCTCACCTTTATCAAAAGCAGTTTCAGCTTCTTGCAAAGCTCTTTTCATAAAATATGTATCGTTAAATATTTGTATCATTTTTAAAAATATAAAATCAATATTACAAAAAGTTAAATTGTATTTTTGTGATAACATGGAAAATTTGTTAAATAGCATATCAAATCCAACAGATTTAAGGCAATTAAATCTAGATCAACTGCCTTTGCTTGCAAAAGAATTACGTGAGTTTATAATTGATATTGTTTCCACAAAAGAAGGTCATCTTGGAGCTAGTTTAGGCGTTGTAGAGTTAACTATTGCTCTACATTATGCTTTTGATACTCCAAATGATTTATTGGTCTGGGATGTTGGTCATCAAGCTTATGGTCATAAAATTTTAACGGGTAGAAAAGATATTTTCCACACCAATAGACAATTTGGAGGAATTTCTGGTTTCCCATCAAGAAAAGAGAGTATTTATGACGCTTTTGGAGTTGGTCATTCTTCAACATCAATTTCTGCAGCTTTAGGAATGGCAATTGCATCTAACCTGAAAGGTCATTATAAAAAACACCATATTGCTGTTATTGGTGATGCCTCTATTGCAAGTGGAATGGCTTTTGAAGCTCTAAACCATGCAGGAGTTTCTAAAGCAAACTTACTCATCATATTAAATGACAATGCTATTGGAATTGATCCTTCCGTTGGTGCTTTAAAAGAATATTTAACTAAAGTTAAAAATAACAAAAGACTTGCTGCTCAAAACAATATTATAAAAGCTTTAAACTTTGATTATTCAGGACCAATTGACGGCCACAATTTACCTAAAATTTTATCTGAATTAGAACGTTTAAAAAAAATAAAAGGTCCAAAATTTTTACACTTAGTTACCACAAAAGGTAAAGGTTTACAAAAAGCAGAGGAAGATCAGGTAACCTATCATGCACCTGGAAAGTTTGATAAAATTTCTGGAGAAAGAAAGAAAAATACAGAAAATCCATTTACAAAATATCAAGATGTTTTTGGAAAAACTATAGTGGAATTAGCTGCAAAAAATGATAAAATTGTTGCTATTACTCCTGCTATGTTAACAGGAAGTTCATTAAAATTAATGATGGAAAAATTTCCAAAAAGAACTTTTGATGTAGGTATTGCAGAGCAACATGCAGTTACTTTAGCTGCAGGAATGGCTACTGAAGGTTTAATTCCTTTTTGTAATATTTATTCTACTTTTTTACAACGTGCTTACGATCAAGTAATTCATGATGTTGCATTACAAAATCTACCTGTAATTTTCTGTATAGATAGAGCTGGATTAGTAGGTGAAGATGGTGCTACACATCATGGGGTTTTTGACATTGCTTATTTAAGATGCATACCAAATCTAATTATTTTTGCTCCTAGAAATGAAATAGAATTACGCAATATTTTATACACTGCACAATTAGGCTTAAAAAACCCTATTGCTATTCGTTATCCTAGAGGCTATGGAAAACTTTTAAACTGGAATAAAACTTTTAAAAAGATTGAAATAGGAAAAGGGGAATGTACAAAAATAGCGAAATCTATTGCGATTTTAACAATAGGCACTATTCACAATAATGCAAAAGAAGCTACAAATAATTCTAAAAATAAAGATGAAATTTCAATTTATGATATGCGTTTTATAAAACCACTGGATAAAAAATTACTACATCAAATTTTCAACAAATACAAAATAATTATTACTATTGAGGATGGCACAATTCACGGTGGATTTGGTAGTACTATTTCAGAGTTTGCTTCAAGATTTAATTACAAAAGCGATATAATCGTTAAAGGTATTACTGATCAATTTATTGAACACGGATCCATTAACGAATTACACAGGATATCTGGCATAGATACTAAAAGTTTGACCACACTATTGGAATCAATAAATTAAAAGAGAGAACTAAAAAGCCCTCTCTCTTAATTTATGTAAGAAAACACAATTTTACTTTATAATAATTTTATTTGAAG
>CAJWAC010000012.1 GCA_913020555.1 uncultured Polaribacter sp.
TTTTGCCGAACATGATTAAGAATGATACAACTGAATATCCAAGAAATAGATTTGAAATATTTCATGAATTTCACGATCGTATTTATCAAGAATATGACGCAGCTCTTTCTGGACCAACCCCTATTAAGATGAAAATGCTTGGCTTCTGGGAATATTTCTCTCAAAGCTTTTCAAACCCACAGAAAACATATAAAAAAATTAAAAAAGCGCAAAATGCAAAAGTGTATGCGCTTGCTGTTCGCGAAATTTTTAAGGAGGCAAAAAATAGTTGATTCTAACCCCTAAAACCAATTGAAAACAAACCTAATTGGCGTGATTTTTGATTGAAATAATTGATTAAAATATTATGTGTTGAAAAAATCCTATTGCTATTTTTTACTCTTTTGTTTTGTTTCAAATTTTTTATATTCTCAAGCAAGTGCTACAAAAATATCTTGTAAAGTACTAGATCTTAAAACAAAACAACCCATTGTGTATGCAACAGTAATGTTAAAAAAAATTAATAGAGGTACGCATGCAGACCATAATGGAAATTTTGAAATCCCTATCAAATATCAACAAAAAGGAATGATACGAATATCCTCTATTGGCTATACAACCAAAGAGGTAAAATTATCTAAGCTGACAAAAAATAGCGTTCATATAATCTACTTATCCAAATCGAATAACGTTTTGGATGAAGTTATTGTAAAAACTTCAAAAAAGAAAAAAAGAAGGCTTTTAGCCAAGCAAATTGTAAAAAGAGCTATTGATAATATTCTAGAGAATTATGCCACAGAACCACATGCGTATATTGGCTATTACAGAGATTATCAACAACCAGCAGACAATAGCTATCAAAAAAACACAAACGCTAAAGAACCCATTCAATATATTAATGTTCATGAAGCAATTATTGAGTCGTTCGATGCTGGCTTCGATAGCAACAAACTAACGAGTAAAAAAAATCAAACACTCTTATATAAATATAAAGCCAATAAAAAATTTATTCAAGACACTACACTCACAATTCCATACGACAATTCAAGTAAAAAATATTCTGAAAGTATCTATATAACTCCTTTGGGAGGAAACGAATTAAATATCCTAAATCTTACAAATCCCATTAGAAATCATGCTAAAATGTCTTTTTCCTATGTGAATGTATTGGAAAAAGACTTTTTAAAAAACCATCGCTTTAAAGTAAAAAAGGTTGTTTTTACGGACGATATCCCATTATATGAAATTTCATTTTTTTCCATAAAAGATCAAACCAGCTATGACTATTCAGCAGATGGCAGTATTTTCATATCTAAAAAAGACTTTGCTATTCATAAATTGAATTACAACCTTTATTATATAAGGGATACAAATCCTCAATACTCTGTAACTATAGAATACAAACCCCAGAACGATAAAATGTATTTAAACTACATTACATTTAATAATTTTTTTGAAGCGACCAATGGCAATTATTTTAAAATTGATAAAACAATATTTAACTCCAAACGAAATATTTTCAAAATTTATTTTAGTAAAACCATAGACGTAAGTAGCTTAAACCCTATTCGTAGAAATTTTAAAATATATTATAAAGGTGAAAAACTAAGAATCATTGGTGTTATCCCTTCAGAAACAGACAAAAGAAGCGTAACGGTATCTATTGACAAAAAATCGATTGCTAAAATACATTTTGGAAAAGGAAAAGAGAACCCCAATTATGGTGCTTATTTTAGATTCGACATCACCAATATTAAAGACTTAAATGGATTTAAAATTGATAAAAGACCCAGTATTAAAATGAATCAATATCGAGAGTTCTTTGTACAAGAAGTTTTCGAGAACAAAAAACTTCCAGTTCAAAAAACATTTATAAATAAAAGCTTACCGCTTCATAAATCTAAAATAACCCCTTTAGAACTAGAGAATAACTATTGGATGAACTCTCCTTTAAAAACTTCAAAAGAAGAACGCTAAATTATTGCAATCTAAAACGCATTTCAAGGGGTAAATGATCGGAAGCTTGCCCAAATTCAATACATACTTTTCCGTCTATATATGCTATTGAATTTTTAGTGTAAAAAATATAATCAATTCGTTCGAAAGGATCTTTAGAATTAAACGTGTTTGATGGATCTACTGAATTAAATGCTGCACTTCCAACATCATTCATTGCAAATAATTTTTGAATAATCGCTTCTTCATCTCTTGCTCTAGAATTAAAATCGCCCAATAAAATTGTTGGATATTGTTCTTTGTACCGATTAAAAATCTCTAAAACTTCTTCAAATTGCCTACCTCTAGTTTGTTTATCAAAGGCTTCTAAATGTACATTTATAAGCACCACTTCTTTACCATTTAAGTCTACTTTTACAACTTGTGCCAATCTTTCTAAATACAATGCATCTCTATAGAAAGGAGCCTCTGGAACACGTTCTAAAACAATTCTTTGATGAGCTGATAAGGGGTATTTACTAAGAATAGATTGCCCAGAAATTACCTTTCCAAAATGCATTGTTGGTGGCCAATAAGGAAAAGGAACATAGGTTTCATCCCAATTCACAGCTTTTGCAACAAAATTGTACCCTAATTTTGCAATTTCGTTTTGTTGATTCACATTGTAACTGCGCGACGCTTTATAGTCTATTTCTTGAAAGGCAATAATATCTGGGTTTAAAGCTTTGGTATTATGTAAAACTTTTTGCAAATTCTCATCAAATAATTCCTTTGGTTTTGCAATAGCAAGGTTATTGGTCATTCCACTTAAATACCCAATATTATAGGTTACAATGCTAAAAATGGAATCTATGTCAGTAGTGCTTTCATAGGGAGTGACCATTAACTTATCATACTCTTTTTCATGCAAGTTTGGTAATGATGCCCAAAAAAAGAAAACTGTAAAGGCGATTATCAACAATAAAAAAATACCTGAAAAATACTTTAAAAATCGTTTCATGCTGTTCTTATGGATTTTCTTTTGAAAATTCAGACACTACTTTCTCTATGGTAGCGGCTGTTTTTTCTTGATTAATGTCATACTTTAAATTTAGTGCTTTTTTTTCTGGAAATTGCTCAATGGTTACTGTAGTTGACGGGAAAGCAAAATCTACACCCAATTCTTTTGCTAATTTTAAAATAGCAATATGAAAACGATGTTTTGAAGATTGCTCTGTTCCCCACTCTAGAGATTTAAAATAGACATTAACCATAATTAAAAGGGCGGAATCTCCAAAACCAGTAAATTCTACATTATAAGATTCAGACCTAGTTTCTGGATGTGCTATAATAATTTTACGAACTCCCTTTACAAAAGCTTCAATTAATTCAGGTGGCGTATCATAGCGTAAGCCTAATTTTGTATTGTACCTTCTGTATAAACGTAACCCTTTGTTATTAATAACAATTTCTGCCAATTTACTATTTGGTATTTGATATATAGAGGTATCTGCAGCTCGAACTCTTGTAGATCTAAAACCAACTTGTTCTACAGTTCCCACAACCTCACCTGCTTCGATCCAATCATCTATATGAAAAGGTTTATCTATAAAAATCATTATGGTGCCTATCAAGTTTTTTACGGTGTCTTGAGATGCCAATGCAAATGCTAAACCTCCTATTGTTGCTCCAGCAATAAGCGTTGTTGTATCTATACCAAATAACGTTAGCAATCTAAAAGCACCACCAATAATAACCACACCATTTAAAAAATTATACAGAATGGGTACTAATTGATCATCTAACCTGCTGTGAGTTCTTTCTGTAAATTCTGAATAAATTCTCATTACAACTTGAACAAGTTTAAAGAAAACGTAAATCCAGAAAACAGTTTTAGCTATATTAAGTGTTAAGAACACCCAAGTATTCGTGATTAAGCCAAATTGTAATGAAGGGAAAATAGTATCAATAAAAGCAACAGATACTAACAAACTTATAGGATGTGCTAGTTTTTTTAATACTTTATTAAATTCTAAATTTTTATTATGAGTAATTTGGAGCTGTATCTTTTGTAACACAAAAAAAGAAACCTTTTTAGTCACTAAAAAAATAATAAAACCCAGTAATACCATTAAAAATAATGCAATAAATTGCCAAAGCTCTATGTTTACTATTTTGGTATGACCAGAAACGGGTATTATTTTTTGAAGGCTGTGAACATACCAAGGAAAAACTTCTTTGTATAGACCCTCTATTTTAGCTATAGTTTCTGACGAATAATACCACTTACCTTTTATTTTTTCTACATAAATTTGAGGCATTCTTTGAGGAAATAAAGTGTATCTAGAATATGATGAATACCCTATTGAGTCTTTATGATTAGGATCTTTAGGGATTTTACTTATATCTACAAATAAGCCTTTACCATCTAGAACTTTTTTTATTTTTATGGCTTTATCTATTGCTATAGCTTCCTCTAAATTTAGTATGGTTGCAGCAGCTTTTTTAGGCTGATAAGAATCTTCCTGGAGAAAATATAAATGTGTGTAAATAGTTGAATGCGGATTCATTAAATCTACCTCTACATTCTGTTGAGCATTTGCAAAAAATGGAATAAAAAATACGAACCAAAGAAAATTTTTCATGTGCTTTAAATTGTTAAACCAATGTTAATTGTGGTCACAAATTTAAACCTTTTCGATTTTATGGTGTCAAAGAAGTATAAATAAAAACATAAAACAATTTAAAAATGAAAAAAATAATAACCATCATCCTTTTAGTATTCGCTTTTACTTTAACAGCTCAAGCTCAAAAAGGAAAAAGGAAAATGAGAGCTGAAAAACTTTCTACAGAGCAACAAACAATATTAGCAGTTAAAAAAATGACGCTATCTTTAGATTTAACAGCTTCTCAGCAAAATGAACTAAAACCTTTAGTCGCAAAAAAAATTTCTAACAGAAAAGCGCATTATAAAAAAATGAAAGCTACTCAAAAAGAAAGAAAAAAATTATCTGCTGATGAACGTTTTGCTAAAGTCAACGAGCGTTTAGACAACCAAATTGCGATGAAACGTAAAATGAAAAAAATCTTAAATAAAGAGCAGTTTGAGAAATTTGAAAAAACAAATAAAAACAGAAAAAAGAAAGGAAAAAAAATGATGAGGAAGAAGAGAATGATGATGAAGAGAAAAACAACTGACAGGAGCTAATTGGTCTTAAAAACAGGCTAAAATATCACCATATATTAAATCTCCATATACAACCGTATGGAGATTTCTTATTTTTTAAACCAACTTGAATATTCTACATAATTATTCGCTATTCTGTTGATTTCACCAGATATTAGTTCTTTCGAAATATCTTTTACTTTCTTGGCAGGAACACCTGCATAAATACTTCCACTTTCTACTCTAGTATTTTTAGTCACAACTGCACCCGCTGCAATAATTGAATTTGATTCTATAATACAGTCATCCATAATAATACTTCCCATACCAATCAACACATTGTTGTGAATTGTGCAACCGTGTACAATGGCATTATGACCAATAGACACATTATGACCAATTGATGTCGGCGATTTTTGATATGTTGCATGAATTACTGCACCATCTTGTATATTAACTTTATCGCCAATTTTTATATAATGCACATCTCCACGAATTACTGTATTAAACCAGACTGAACATTCTTTACCCAGTGAAACTTCGCCTACAATAGTAGCGTTTTCTGCTATATAGCAATCCTCTGGTATTTGTGGTTGTTTTCCGTTTATAGTTTTAATTATTGGCATTTATAAAAGTTCTAATTTATTAAATACATACGTTTCGTTTATTTTAAAAACTAAATCATATATTTTTTGCTAAAGATAAAAAATCGAATTACTCTAAGTTAGAAAAAATAAAATCAGTTTAAGAAAATAAAAATCTTCATAGTAAGATTAAAAATAATAGTTTTAAATTTTTTTTACTTTATAAGTAATTGCTGGCCCAGACTTAATCGATTACTTTTTAAGCCGTTTAATTCTTTAAGTTTAGAAACTGATGTCTGAAATTTTATAGCCAAAGAGTATAAGGTATCTCCTTTTTTCACTTCATAATAAGTAGCAATTGCATTTTTTGATTTCAAACTATTAAGCTGTTTTTTATATACTTTAAAATCTTTCTTTTTTACCTTATCAAATTCATATAATTTATATCTCTCAATAATTTTAATCAATTTTTTAGGGTAATCCTTATCAGTAGCATAACCAGCTTTTTTCAAACCTTTTGCCCACTTTTTGTAATCCTTTTTGTTATAGCTGAATAGAAATGCGTATCGTTTCCTTTTGGTTAAAAATGCTGAATGATCTTTAAAAGAAGTTTCTATATATGTATATTTCCTAAAGCACTCTCCACGTTCATCGTCATCATGATACACACGCTGTCCTTTCCATTTTTTATGACACTTAATTCCGAAATGATTATTGGATTTAGACGCTAAGTGACTTCTTCCGCTGGCAGATTCCAAAATCCCTTGTGCTAAAGTTATACTTGCAGGGATTTTAGACAAATACATTTCACTTACAGCAATTGGAGCATACTTTTTAATGTAATTTAAGGTATGTTTATTTAATTTACGGCCCTTTCTTTCTAGCTTTTCAACATGCTGAAGCTGTTTTACAGATGGTAATTTTTGCGGAGGCTGTTCTAAAAGTACAACACCCGAATTTTTTTTTATTTTTATTGTTTTTTTACTAGAGCCACAGCTAGATAAAAAAAGTGTAATAACGCAAATTACAAGTACCTTTAACTTCATTAAAGCTCTATTATAAGTTCATTTTTACTTGTTAATTTTTGATTAAAACCTTCAATCCCTTGAATTCCTCCTGTATGAATTGCTAAAATTTTAGTTCCTTCTAAAAAATTATTTTTTTCGAGTAAATCAAAAATACCAAACATCATTTTTCCAGTATAAATTGGATCTAATTGGATAGATGTTTCTTTTTTAAATTTGTTTATGAAACGTATTAACTCTTCATTATATTTTGCATACCCCCCAAAATGATATTCTTTTTGAAGACTCCAGTTCTTATTTCTTTTTACAAATTGGTTGATTTCATCTTTTAAAAAATTTCCTTTTAAAGCGTTAAACCCAATAGTTTTTTGATGTTTCTTTACTGAGTTTATCAATCCAGAAATTGTACCACCAGTTCCTACAGAAGAACAAATATAATCGAATTCACTATCCTCATTCGTTAAAATTTCTTTACAACCAGTAATAGCTAAAGAGTTGGTTCCACCTTCAGGAATTAAATAAAAATCACCCCACTTATTTTTCATTTTTTCAATAAAACCAAATGAAGTTTTTTGGCGGTACAGCTCTCTAGAAACAAAGTGGAACTTCATTCCATGATTCTGTGCTTCTCTTAATGTGGCATTTTCTTTTATTGTTTCTTTAAGGTTTTTACCCAATTCATCTCCTCTAATAACCCCAAAAGTTTTAAAACCTGCTATTTTACCTGCAACTGCAGTAGCAACTACATGATTAGAATATGCACCTCCAAAAGTAAGTATCGCTTTCTTCTTTAACTTCTTTGCTTCTAGCAAGTTGTATTTTAACTTCCTGAATTTATTCCCAGAAACAAAAGGATGAATTAAATCTTCCCTTTTTATAAAAAGTTCAACCTTTTTTTCTTCTAAAATTGGAAGATAAACTTGTTGATTTTTGGTAATAAAAGTACTGTCGAAAAAAGAGTTACTTGAGCTATTCAATATTGGTATTTTATACCTGCAAAAATAACAGATAATAATTTGATAACGCATGAAAGCTCTTTATAATATGAGCAAATAGATGAAATTCACTCAAATTGTACTTGTCAAATAAAATATTTATAGGCAAAATAAAAAAAAGTCAGTTCTTAAAACCAAAATTAATACTTCTGATAGAGTAACAAATACCAGAAGTTTAGCAAGAATAAAATATCAATTAGTAGGGAATCTAATTGAAGTATATAGTTCACCTAAAAATTTAAGGAGATTTATTGCTCGTGATATAAAAAGTTATAAAAAAAATAGATCTTAACTTAAATAATACCTTAGCAGCATAAAACCAAGTAAAACAAACTATTGACGATTTAAAAAAGGATGAAAGAAGTAACTTAGCAGAAATACCTAGCTGTATTAAGAAAAAGAATTACCCTATTAATTATAATATCAGTGATTAAAACTCTGATGAAAAACATCTATGTTTAAATCCTATCTTAAACATTACTATTTGGGAAAAAATAAAATATAAGAAAGAATACTAATTTGCTTCAAACATGTATGGAAATACTTGATGTTTTGGGTGTGTATTTAAGAAATAAAATCGATTTGACATGACAAAAAGAAATCTTATTCGAAGCTTGCTACTTCTTGTTCAATAACTTCCCATTGCTCCATTAAAGATTCTACTTTTGATTTTTTTGCTTTGTATTTTTCAAAGAAATTTGGTCTAGAAGAAACTTCATCATAATTCTGAGCTAAATCCATATCTAATTTAGCTATTTCTGTTTCTAAATCTGATATTTCTGTTTCTATATTAGAAAGTTTATTTTTTAATTTTTTAAGTTGTTTTTCTTGCTCTCTAGAAAGCTGATGTGTTTCTTTTTTTACAGAAGATTTATCAACTTTTACAACGGTTCTTTTTTCTGCTTCTCGAAGATTTTCTATTTTATGTTGTTCTAAAAAGTAATCTATATCTCCTAAATATTCTTTAATTACCTTGTCTTTAAAACCATATACAGTTGTTGTTAAACCTTGTAAAAAATCTCTATCATGAGAAACTACGATTAAAGTTCCATTAAAATTATTTAGAGCTTCTTTTAAAACAGTTTTTGATGCTATATCTAAATGGTTTGTTGGCTCATCCATTATTAATACGTTAAACGGACTTAACAACAATTTACACAATGCTAATCTATTTCTTTCTCCTCCAGAAAGTACTTTCGCTTTTTTATCTACTGCATCTCCACCAAATAAGAAAGATCCTAACATATCTCTAACGCGCATCCTGTTTCCATCAGATGCAGCATCTTCCATTATTTCTAAAACTGTTTTTTCTGGTGGTAAATGTTCAGATTGATTTTGAGCAAAATAACCTACCTCTACATTATGACCCAATTTTAAATGTCCTCCAAAAGGAATTTCTCCGACCATCATTTTAGCCAAAGTCGATTTCCCTTGTCCATTTTGTCCAACAAATGCAATTTTACTATTTCTTTCAATCAATAAATCTACATTTTCTAAAACGTGTTTATCACCATAACTTTTGCTTAAGTTTTCTGCTTCAACAATAATTTTTCCTGGCTCTTTAGAAATTGCAAAACGCACGTTCATAGCCTGATTGTCATCTTGATCTACTTCAATCAACTCAACTTTGTCTAGTTGTTTCATTAAAGACTGCGCCATAGAGGCCTTACTTGCTTTTGCCTTAAACTTATTAATTAAATGTTGTTTTTGCTTTATTTCTTTCTCTTGATTTTTTTGGGCCTGTAATTGCTTTTCTTTGATTTCTCCTCTTAATACTAAAAATTGAGAGTATGGTTTTTTATAATCATAAATCTGACCTAAAGAAATTTCAATAGTTCTATTTGTTACATTATCTAAAAACATTTTATCGTGAGAAACTAATACAATTGCACCAGAGTATGCTTTTAAAAAGTTCTCTAACCAAATAATTGATTCTATATCTAAATGGTTTGTTGGCTCATCTAACAATAAAATATCATTATTTTGTAGTAATAATTTTGCCAATTCTATACGCATTCTCCATCCTCCAGAAAAAGTATCAGTTAACTTGTCAAAATCTTCTCTTTGAAAACCTAGTCCTTGTAAAATCTTCTCTGTATCTCCTTGGTAATTATAACCTCCTAAAAGTTCATAGCGTTCTTGAAAATCAGTTAAATCTTGTATCAATTGCGTATACGAATCACTTTCATAATCAGTTCTTGTAGTTAATTGATTATTTATATGTTCTAACTTAACTTCAATCTCCTTTATTTCTTCAAAAGCTTGATATGCCTCTTCTAAAATAGTTCTACCTTCTACAAAATCAATATCTTGACGTAAAAAACCGATTTGTACATCTTTATCAAAAGCCATTGTACCCCCACTACTCTCAATATCTTTAGAAAGTACTTTGAGTAAAGTAGATTTTCCTGCTCCATTTTTCCCTATCAATCCAATTCTATCTCCTTTATTTAGTTTAAAAGTGATGCCTGAAAATAGATCAGTTCCCATAAAAGAAACTGATAAGTTATGTATGTTTAACATAGAATGTACTATTTGTTATCGATTTAAAATATAAAAAAAATTAACTTTGCAAAAGTATGCAAATTATATATTGAGCATGTTTAAAAAAGGAACCAAATTTTATAGTATTTTTAAAGGCAAATGCCCCAGGTGTCAAGAGGGAGACTTTTTTAAATATACCTTTACTTTTAACCCATCAAAAGTCACCAAATTACATGAAAATTGCTCCAAATGTAATTTAAAATATATGTTAGAGCCCTCATTCTTTTATGGAGCTATGTATGTAAATTATGGCATTACAGTAGCACTCTCTATTGCCGTTTTTGTAATTACCAAATTAGCTTTAGATTTTGACTTGTTACAATCTTTTATAGCTGTAGTAGTTGCTCTTTTTGTTTTAGCTCCATTAAATTTAAGATTATCTAGAATCCTTTGGATAAATATGTTTGTGAATTATGAAAACGCCAATAGTGATAAAAAACAGAAGTAAACTATTAAATTTACTCAAATCTTTTAATATCTGATTCCGTATTTAATACTGCTCCATTTTCTAGGTGATTGAATAATTGCTTGGCCATTATTGGAGCAATCATAACACCTCTTGTACCCAAACCGTTTAAAATAGCTAGATTTGGATATGCGGGATGTTTACCTATTAAAGGTCTTCTATCTCTCACTGTTGGTCTTACTCCCGCTGTTTGCTCTATAATTTTATAAGGCACATTGATAACTTTCTTAAGTTTTTCAACTAACTCGTCTTTACCTTCTTCAGATATATTTGAAGTTTTGTCTTTCCAATTAAAAGTAGCACCAATTTTATAATTGTTATTTCCTAAAGGAAGCACAAAAAGTGTAGATTTTACTAAAAAATCTATATTTAACCCTGGCGCATGAATTGTAATTAATTCACCTTTTACTTCATTTAAAGGTAAATAATTAAAAAATAAGTTTTGTTTCATGCCAAAACCCTCGCAAAAAACAATTCTATTTGCAATGATGCCTTTATATTCCAAAACATCATTTTTAAACTTTATTTTTTGATGATCGAATTTTTCAAATTGGATATTATCATTTTCTCTCAAATAACCTCTATAAGTTTCAACCAATTTTTTAGTATCTACTCTACCTGCGTCTTTTACATTACCAAGACTAAAATCTGATATAATCCCATGATAACTCTCAGAATCCAAATTTTCATCTAAAAAGTTTTCCAGCTTTGGATTATCTATAGCAGAAAACCAATTATTCTGATCTTCAATAGATTTAAAAACCTTTTTAATCAAAAATTTTTGATCAAACTGAATGTTGAATTTATGTGATAATCTGTAGTAAAAAGGCATTGCGACTTCAAGCTGTTCTTTTGCGTTCCAAACTGGAGTATATCTTTTTAAAATAACAGGATTATAAACTCCTCCAGCAACTAAAGACGATGTTTGCGAGTCATCTTCAAAAACAACAAAAGTTTTATCAGCAGCAACTAGCTCTTCAACAAAAGCTAAACCTGCTAACCCCAAACCAACAATAATATAATCTAATTTCACTTTGTAAAAATACTTCTATTTCATGAATATTATTCCATAAAAAAACGTTCCAAAATATTGGAACGTCTTTATATTTTTTGAAAAATTGATGTTAGTAATTCCACATATCAATTTCTCTGTTTCTAATATCTTCTTTAATTTTGTCCGCCTCTAATAATTGAAATAAAGAATTTCCCCTAACGTAATCAGAAATAGATCTATTTCCATAAATATTTTCTTCTCTAACAATTACAGAACTAAACCTCCTTGCATTTAACAAATGATCATAAGAAATCGGATGGGACGCATTCATTGGATTAAACACTTTTGAATCGTGTAATACTTCTCTAACAGATGGAAAGAACACCCAAAATAGCTCGTATAAACTTTCGTCTTCTACACCTTCAACACCTATAGATTGCACATCTTTTCCCATTGGAGCTATTGCTAATAGTCTGTACTTCATTTCTCCCTGACGCTTGTCAAAATACCACATTCCTTTTAGCATATAACCGCCAATATCTTCTGCCTGTAAATTGTATGTATCTGTGAAACCATTTTCCTCACGAATATTAACTAAACGAGACTCTATTTCGTCTTGTGTTATTTTAGAGGTAAAAAAGGAATCTGAATAGGCATCTTCTATTTTACCTTGTCTAATTCCTTTCACAAGTGTATCAAACAAAGATCTTCTGTCTGGAGAAATATTGGTAGTATCTATTGGAAAATAGTAAGGTAAATTTATCTTTTGATTTAAATCTACAAACTCCCAAACTACCTTAGACCACATTACATCCCTGTCATCTACATATCCATATGGAATTGGTCCATCATTGTCTGCTAAAAGTTGTTGCTCGTTTTTCTTACCTATATCCTCAGCTGTTTTTGCATTTAGTATATTTGCTTGCGCAGTTACTAAACCTGAGGTTAGAAGGGTGAGAAATAATATTAAACAATTCTTATACATAATTTAATCTTTTATCCTAATTAGTTAGCTCTATATTAACAGGAAATACCTTTTTAATCGGCACTCCATTAGCAGTAGCCTTAATATCATAGATATTAATTTGATCTCCTCTTTTAGCTCTATTTAACTTCTTTTTTGCAGCAGCAGTTAATCTATTTCCATTCACAATAATGGTTAACTGTCCAGGTATTTTAATTTTAAAACCTGTGACATTTACTTTTAAATCAAATTCAAAATCTTCATACCCTGCTGTTATTGGAGAATTTGCTAAGCCTGACTTAGGCATTCTTACTGTACCCGATTGATTACGAACAAGCCCTACAGCTGCTGGTATGTCTTTAATTCTAAACGTAGCTGGTGAATTAATATTCTTACCACTGCTTAAAGTAGCTTTTACATTTATTGTAACTGTACTTCCAGATCCAGGTTTTAAGTTCCATCCTTTACCATTTTTACTTAAAATACCTCCAACTGCACTAGCCTTTATATTATTATCCCCAACACCTGGCAATGAAATTGAAATAGGATTATTTAATCCTCTATAAACAACATTCATTTTATCTGCCGAAACAACTGCTGAACTAGGCTCTGCAATAACTGAATATTTACTTTCAAATTCAACCGGCACTTCTTCTCCATTTTCCGTAAAAAAGATAGTTCCTTTTATATTTTTTTCTCCAACATTCCCAGCAGGCATATCTATAATAACTTGACCATTCTTTACAGCGTCAGTTGCATCCTTTTCGTTAAGAATAACTTTATCTGGCACTAATGATGCATCGTATCTTCCTAAAACTACTTCTCCTGTAACACGTTCACCAGCAAAATAAGCAGTTTTATTTAAACGAACTATACCCGTGTAATTATTTAATGATAAAGACTCCTCTAACTTCCCTCCTAATAAAGAGGTTACAATATCTGCTTCTGTATTTCTAACATCCGCTTGCATTTGTGTAAAAGCTGTTAAAGAAGCTACTAATGGAAATCCTTCAAACCTTGCTTTCAGCCATTTTACTTTGCCTCCTGTTTTGCTATTTACAACTGGTTCCGTAGTAAATCTAGATTTTAAAACAGATGTAAACTTACTATCTTCACCTAAAACATTAATAACATTAGTTCTATACGTATTAATATTATCCAAAAACTCCTGACCGCTATCGGTATATTTATCTCCTTTAAAGAAATAAAGATCTAGAGCTTCTGTTTTATCCATTGTTTCATAATCTGTCTTATCTTCTAAATCTGAAGTAATTTTAGTCTTCAAATCACCTAAATAAGAATAAAAATTATCTGAATAAGCCTTAATTTTTTTAGCTTGCTCATTTAGCTTCCCAAATTTAGCAGCCTGCTCTGCAGCCTTTGTTTCAAGATTTGTATACGCCTCATTGTTTTTTTCTATTGTAGAAACATTGTTTTCACTTAGTTTCTCATTCATGAATCCGAAAGCAGACAATACTTCTTTGTCCATCTGCATTGCTAACATCGCAATGAAAACTAAATACATTAAGTTTATCATTTTCTGCCTAGCAGACAATTTTCCTCCAGCCATATTTTAATTAGTTTTTTTGTTAAACATTTATTTTGAACTAATTATTTATTAGACATTGCAGAAAGCATACCTCCATAAACTCCATTTAAAGAGGATAAATTCTTTGCCAAAGAATCCATTTGTTCTTTTAATCTTTCTGTGTTTTCTGCAACTTCAGAGTTTAATTCTGCTTGCTTTGAACTATTTTCTACTTGTGCTTTATATAAACCATTTAAAGATTCCATTTGAGCAGCCGCTAAAGATACTTGTTCATTGTACCTATTTGTAGACGCCACAGACTCGGATGCAGCAGATAATCCTTCTGCAGCACTTTGAAAATTTTTCATGCTACTACCTAAGCTATCCATTAATGCAGAATCGATTTTAGCTTCTTGTAAAAGAGTATCTAATTTTAGAGACAACATTCCTTCTGCATCAACTTTTTCCTCTTTTTCTTCTATAAAACCATCTTCTCCTAATTCTGGATATACTTTACTCCAATCTAAATCATCTTCTGGAGTATCAAAAGCTGATAAAAAGAAAATAATTGCTTCTGCTAATAAACCCACTGCCAATACAGTTGCACCATTAAACCAGCCATAACTGATGTGATTTAGCTTAAATAAAGCCCCTAGGATAACAATAGATGCTCCAACATTATATGCAATATTAAATAATTTCTTTTTTGTTTTAGATTGTGCCATTTTTAATATTTTTAATTCTTATTTCTTTTTTGTTTTATTTATTTCCTGTACCTATATAATTCTGAACTGTTCTAAAGCCTATATAACTTCTTGCCGTATCTGCATATTCGTAATCTCTTGAACCAACTTCAAGATAATAGGCAACATCTTTCCATGAACCTCCTCTTACTATTTTCCTTTTATTCTTTCTATCTTCTACATTTGGATTCATTGTAGAAGCCATGTAATAAGACGATAGATTGTAAGCTGTATTTGTCCATTCAGAAACATTACCAGCCATGTTATACAAGCCATAATCATTTGCATTAAAGGATTTTGCCTCAACTGTATATAATGCACCATCCACAGCATAATTACCTCTAACTGGTTTAAAGTTCGCTAAGAAACACCCTCTATCACTCGTAGTACCTCCTGTACCCCAAGGATATGTTGCAAATTCTAAACCTCCTCTTGCTGCGTATTCCCACTCTGCTTCTGTTGGTAACCTAAAGTCTGGTACTGAACTAGTTCCTTTTTTACCTCTTAAATAATCATTTTTCTTTTTTGTCCTCCAGTTACAAAAAGCATTTGCTTGTTCCCAAGTTACACCAACTACAGGATAATCTCCATAAGATTGGTGATAAAAATAATCTTGGTGCATTGGGTCATTGTAAGAATAGTTAAAATCTCTAACCCAAACAGTGGTGTCTGGATAAATATTTAAAACTTCTGTCTTTATAAAATCTTTTCTATTCCCTCCTTTTCTAGCTGCGTTGTCTCTATCGAACCAAGAGTATTTGTAGTTTAAAAATTTTGTGTTAAACGTTCTAATTCCATCAACAGCTTCCTCTCTGCTTATATAAAGTGAATCCATAACCTCTACATAGTCTAGATCTGGATATTCATCCCTTTCCCAAACAAGGTCCTCGTCCCAATTTAAAGGTTGAATTGTATCAAAACTTAGATAATTTTCATACATATACTTTTGATATGGGGTTGTATTTTCTACTGTATCTTTAAACGCGTAGTTTTGAATACCTGAAGTACGTCTATTATCCGTTGCATCTGCTTCTCCTAAGCTTGCAAATTCTGCTTGATAAGCTAATTTCGTTCTAACTATAGAGTCTCTTACCCAAAATACAAACTCCTTGTATTCTTTATTTGTAATTTCAGTTTCATCCATATAATATGGTCTAACAGTAACTGTTTTTGTAGGGGTATTTAATGTACCCAAAATGTCTTGATCCTGTTTACCCATTGTAAATGAACCTCCTGGAATTAAAGACATTCCGTATGGTTTTTCTGAAAACCATTTCTTCTTGTTTTTAATACCTACTAATTCTCCTCTATCATTAGAACCACAACTGTAAAAAACGGCTATTAAAAGTGCAAATATGCCTGCTTTCTTCATATTTTATATTTGTCTTTACTAAAAGTTCGTAAACCTATTATTTTTTTTGCTAAGATACAATGTTGAAATTATATTTTAACATATTCATTTTTATTATATTGATTAATCACAACATTTTCTGCATAGCTTTATACCATCTTTCAGGTATAATTTGCTTGGTTGCATCTGTATAATCTTTGAGCGTACATGGTATTAACGCATGCCTTTTGTATTTATTATCTGATAAAATATTAATCTCCATCCACCATCTTCCTGTTTTATTACTCTTGTAAAAAACCAAAGGATCATCATCTTCCATAATTACAGTAAACTTTTGATAATTTTCTTTACCTGAAAAAGGGTAATCTTTTACTCTATAATTAAAACCTTCAATAAAATACCAAGTCATTTGAGCTATTAAACCTGCAGTTTGATGATTCTGATCTAGTCTTGAATTATACTCATAAATACCAAATGAGGATACTTTATCACTAATTCCTGCATATCTTGAAATAGCACAAATTTCGTCACCATAAAAACCATTAGGTGATACATTATTATTAGCAGGAGCATCGCTTTGCCTGATTGCACCAATATCTATAGAAACAATATCCGCGTTTCTAAAAGCTGGTTCAATATTTTCTAATTCTTTTGCTTTTCCTAACCTACAAGTGTCAAAGAAAAGAGAATCAAATAGTTTAATTTCGTCTTGAGCATTAAAATAAGTTTGATAGCCAACATTACTATAATTGAATAAATTATTTGGCTTTTGCATAATAATTTTACTCAGATAAGATTGTGATGTTAAGTCATCATCAAGATTACCTAAATCAAAACGACTGTCTACAGCTGTTATATTTACCGTTTGTTCTAAAGTATCATAAGCCCTATAATTTACATAAGTTAAATCCTGACCCCCTCCTAAAATAATAGGAATGATACCTTGCTTTAAAAGAGAAGTAATAATTTCTGAGACTGCAAAATAAGTATCTGAAACTGTATTACCCTTTAATACGTTTCCTAAATCCGCAATTTCAAACTCCCAATTACCTGGAAATAATTCATAAATTTTTCTACGGATAAAATGTAAATTATCTCCACAACCAAAATTGTTTTCAGAGTTTCTATCTTCCTCTACACCAAAAATAGCTAGTTTGATATTCTCCAACTCAGGAAAGCCCTGTTGTTCTGTGTGAATTCTAATTCTATTACCTAAACAGTAAGGAGAATTAAGTACAAGATGCGCAAGCGCCATCTCTTTTACTGGGCATAAAAAATCTTTAATCATCAATCTTTAAGTTGGCGAAGCAAGATACCAAAAATCTTTATTTCTTTTTGGTAGTTTTTCTTTTTGTTACTTTTTTCTTAGCAATCTTTTTCTTTGGAGTTTTTGCCTCAATCATGTTTAAAGCTTCTTCTTTAGAAAGTTTTTCTATTTTGGTAGTTTTAGGCAATTCTATCTTAATTTTCCCTTTTAAAACATTAAATCTACCCCATCTTGCCTTTTCAACACGAATACCAACATCTTCCCAATTATGAATTACCTTATCTATTTCTTTTTGTTTTTTAATTTCAATTAATTCAATAATATCATCATCAGATAAATTATCAAAATCGTATTTTTTATTTACATTAATAAATATGGAATTCCATTTGATAAATGGGCCAAAACGACCTACTCCTTTTTGCACAGGCAAATCTTCGTAATGATAAATTGGAGCATCAGCTTTTTGTTTCGCAACAATTAATTCCTCTGCTCTTGGTAAATCAACCTCCATTGGATTTTCTCCTTTATCCAAAGAAACAAACATCTTTCCAAATCTAATATAAGGACCAAAACGTCCATTAGAAACAATTACTTCTTCACCTTCATAAGTTCCTAAATTTTTTGGCAACAAGAACAACTCTAGAGCCTCCTCCATATTAATTGTTCCTAAATTTTGATCTTTATTTAAGCTTGCAAATTGCTTTTCTTCATCTTCTGGAGCTCCAATTTGTGCAATTGGTCCAAATTTACCCAAACGCACTAATACCGTCTTTCCACTTTGTGGATGCTTTCCTAAAATTCGTTCTCCACTTTCTCTTTCTGCATTTTCTTTTACATCCTCTACATTGTCATGAAATTTTGTATAGAATCCTTTAATCATTGCTATCCAATCCTCATCACCTTCAGAAATATTATCAAAAGAATTTTCAACTTTAGCTGTAAACCCAAAATCTAAAATATTCGAGAAATTTGCTACAAGAAAATCATTTACAATATTACCAATATCAGTGGGTACCAACTTATTTTTATTAGAACCTGTTTTTTCCATTAACAATTGACTTTTAACACTTCCTGAAGTTAAAATCATTTGTTCAAAATTCCTTTCTTCTCCTTCATTTTGACCTTTTTCTATGTAACCTCTTCTTTGGACTGTAGAAATTGTTGGTGCGTAAGTAGATGGCCTACCAATACCTAATTCTTCTAGTTGTTTTACCAAAGAAGCTTCTGTAAAACGATAAGGTGGACTGGTAAATCTTTGTGTTGCATTTATAAAAGCATAGTCTAACTTATCATTCACTTTTAAATTTGGTAACATCCCTGCCTGCTCCTCATCATCGTCATCTTTACCCTCTAAATAAACTTTTAAGAAACCCTCAAATTTTATCATTTCTCCATTAGCCGTAAAAATTTTTTCATTTTCAGAATTTTCAATCTTTACATTAGTTCTTTCCAATTGTGCATCACTCATTTGTGAGGCTAAGGTTCTTTTCCAAATCAAATCATACAATCTATTTTGATCGTACTCTTTATCAATAGAATGCATCTTCATATTTGTAGGACGAATTGCTTCATGCGCCTCTTGAGCTCCTTTTGCTTTCGATTTAAAAACGCGCTGTTTGCTATACTCTGCACCATAATAATTGGTGATTTCTTCTTCAGCTGCATCTCTTGCATCTACAGATAAATTTACACTATCTGTTCTCATATAAGTTATTAAACCTGCTTCATATAAACGTTGTGCAACTTGCATTGTTTTACCAACAGGATAACCCAATTTTCTAGATGCTTCTTGCTGTAAAGTTGATGTTGTAAATGGTGCTGCTGGAGATTTTTTTGCCGGTTTTTTAGTTAAGTCGGCAATAGAAAAATTAGCGTTTTTACAAGAATCTAAAAACTCTTCTGCTGCTTTTTTAGATGCAAAATTTTTAGGAATAGTTGCTTTAAATTTCTTTCCCTCATTATTTAAAAACTCTGCAACTACCTTATAATGCGTTTCCGCTTTAAACTCTTGAATACTTCTTTCTCTTTCAACAATTAAACGAACAGCAACAGATTGCACTCTTCCCGCTGATAAACCTCCTTTTACTTTACGCCACAAAACTGGAGAAAGCTCATAGCCTACAAGTCTATCTAAAACTCTTCTTGCTTGTTGAGCGTTAACCATATCGTAATCAATATCTCTTGGATTTTCAACAGCTTTCAAAATAGCCTTCTTAGTAATTTCATGAAAAACAATACGTTTGGTATTTTCTTCATTTAGCTCTAATTGCTCTTTTAAGTGCCATGCAATAGCTTCTCCTTCACGATCCTCATCACTTGCTAACCAAACTGTTTCTGCCTTCTTAGCTAAGGATTTTAATTTTTTAACAACAGGCTTTTTGTCATCAGAAATAATATATTTTGGACTAAAATCGCCTTCAACATTTATACCCAACTCTTTGGATGGCAGATCCGCAATATGACCATAACTTGATTCTACTTGAAAATCTTTTCCAAGAAACTTTTCGATGGTTTTTGCTTTTGCAGGTGACTCAACTATTACTAAATTCTTTGCCATTTATCTTATTTTGTAAGTAAAACGCCTTGAAAACGCGCTATTCTGAAATACAAAAGTAGTTAGTTTTTTGTTAAAAAAAATTTTTTCTTAAATTTTCAATAAAGAATTAACAGAATTACAACATTATATTTTCTGCCAATCTGTCATAAGAAATGAAATTTGGTTGTATCTTTGCTCACCTTCAAATTAGAAATTGAGAGATGGAATACGTAGAGAAAATTATTGACGAAAAAATTCAAGGTAAAGCACTTGTAACCGAAAATAAGGAAGAAAATTCTAAGAAATTATTCATAGAAAGCTACGGCTGCCAAATGAATATGAATGATAGTGAAATTGTTGCTGCCATTTTAGATAAACAAGGCTACAATACAACTCAGGTTTTAGAAGAAGCTGATTTGGTATTGGTAAATACTTGTTCTATTCGAGAAAAAGCTGAAACCACTGTTAGAAAAAGATTACAGAAATACAACCGTGTAAAGCAACAATCTAACAAAAAAATGAAAGTTGGTGTTTTAGGCTGTATGGCAGAACGCTTAAAGGAAAAGTTCTTAGAAGAAGAAAAAATTGTTGATCTAGTTGTTGGCCCAGATGCTTATAAAGACTTACCAAATTTATTAGAAGAAGTAAATGAAGGTAGAGATGCAGTTAATGTAATACTATCTAAAGAAGAAACTTACGGGGATATTTCTCCTGTTCGTTTAAATTCTAATGGAGTATCAGCCTTTGTTTCTATAACAAGAGGTTGTGATAACATGTGTACTTTTTGTGTAGTCCCTTTCACTCGAGGACGTGAAAGAAGTCGTGACCCAAAAAGTATTTTGGAAGAAATTGGAGAAATGGTCAATAAAAACTACAAAGAAATTACTTTGTTAGGACAAAATGTTGATAGTTTTTTATGGTATGGAGGTGGTTTAAAAAAAGACTTTAAAAAAGCTTCTGAAATGGCACAAGCTACTGCTGTTGATTTTTCTGAACTACTAGATATGTGCGCCACACAATACCCAAAAACACGTTTTCGTTTTTCGACTTCTAATCCTCAAGATATGAGTTTAGATGTTATCCATGCAATGGCCAAACATAAAAACATTTGCAAATACATTCATTTACCAGTGCAAAGCGGAAGTAATGCAATGCTAAAAGCCATGAACAGGCAACATACTCGTGAAGAATACATGGAATTAGTAGATAATATTTTTAAAATTATTCCAGAAATGTCTTTATCACAAGATATGATTGTTGGTTTTTGTGGAGAAACAGAACAAGATCATAAAGATACTTTAGAGTTGATGGAATATGTGAAATACGATTTCGGATTTATGTTCGCTTATTCTGAAAGACCTGGAACTTTAGCAGGTAAAAAAATGGATGATGATGTGCCTGCCGAAATAAAAAAACGTCGTTTAACTGAAGTTATCAATCTGCAACAGAAGCACGCATTATATAGAACACAACAACATTTAGGAAAGACTGAAGAAGTTTTAATTGAAGGTACTTCAAAGAAAGATGCAAATCAATGGAAAGGAAGAAACACACAAAATACTGTAATTGTTTTTCCTAAAGAACACTATAAATTAGGTGATTTTGTAAACGTAAAAGTAGAGAATTGTACATCAGCAACCTTAATTGGAACAGCTGTGGGGTATTCTGATAACAATTAAAATTCAGAAAATAGAATAGATAGATCGTAAACAAATAACATCTTATCGCAATTCTTTTTCAAATTGTCTAGAGAAAAAATGGAAAACTTACAAGCATTAAAACAACGTTTTGGAATAATTGGTAACGATATTCAACTAAACAGGGCTTTAGAAAAAGCTGTGCGAGTTGCGCCTACTGATATTTCTGTTTTAGTTACTGGAGAAAGTGGCGTAGGTAAAGAAAGTATTCCAAAAATTATACATTCTTTGTCGCATAGAAAACACGCAAAATATATTGCTGTAAACTGTGGTGCAATTCCAGAAGGAACGATTGATAGTGAACTTTTTGGTCACGAAAAAGGAGCCTTTACAGGCGCAACTCAAGACAGAAAAGGATATTTTGAAGTTGCTGACGGTGGAACTATCTTTTTGGATGAAGTTGGAGAATTACCATTAACTACACAAGTGCGCTTGCTGCGTGTTTTAGAAAATGGTGAATTTATAAAAGTAGGAGCATCTAAAGTATTAAAAACCAATGTTAGAATTGTGGCTGCCACTAACGTGCATATGCAATCTGCTATTGAAAAGGAAAAATTTAGAGAAGATTTATATTACAGGCTAAGCACTGTTGAAATTAATTTACCGGCTTTAAGAGAACGTAATGACGATATTCATTTATTATTTAGAAAATTTGCGTCAGATTTTGCTCAGAAATATAGAATGCCATCTATTAGGTTAGATGAAAATGCAGTAAATATTTTACAAAATTATCGTTTTCCAGGAAACATACGTCAGTTGAAAAACTTAGCAGAACAGATTTCTGTAATTGAAGAAGAGAGAATTGTTTCTGCATCAAAACTGCAACAATATTTACCTAACAACAGCGGTAATTTTCCTGCTGTTATTGGTGGTAAAAAAGAAAACGATTTTTCTACAGAACGTGATATTATGTACAAAATTTTGTTTGACATGCGTAATGATATCAACGATTTGAAAAAACTGACATTAGATTTGATGAAAAATGGAAATGCAGAAGAAGTTCAGGAAGAACATCATAAATTGATAGAAAAAATCTACAGAAATCAAGAAACTCAGAATACAAATATTGAAGTCTTAAACATACCTCAAGAAGTTTCACCTGAAAAAGATTATGATTTTATTGAAACCATTGAAGAAGATGAATCTCTCTCTTTACAAGACAAGGAAATCGAGATGATAAAAAAATCCTTAGAAAAAAACAATAATAAACGTAAGTTAGCTGCTAAAGAGCTAGGGATTTCTGAAAGAACCCTGTATAGGAAAATTAAACAATATGATTTGTAAATTATAATGTCAGTTCGAGTGATTTTTGAAAAATGAAAAAATTATATCGAGAACTTTTAAAAATATGAAAAAAATAATCTTATCATTAATCATAATTATAACATTAATAGGGTGTGGTGCATATTCATTTACGGGAGGTAATACTGGTGATGCAAAAACTATTCAAATAGATTTTTTCCCAAATCAAGCACCTTTGGTAGAACCTGCCTTAACCCAACGTTTCACAAATGACTTACAAGATTTATTTACACGTCAAACGAACTTAACGCTCACCAATTCTAATGGAGATTTATATTTTAGTGGAGAAATTACAGGATACAGAGTAACACCAATGAGTGGAACTGCAGAGCAAACTGCTGCACAAAACAGATTAACAGTTACAGTAAATGTACGTTTCACAAATAAATTAGAAGAAAAAGATGATTTTGAAAAAACCTTTTCTTTTTATTCTGATTATGCAGCAAACGCGCAATTAATAGGAGGTATTTTAGATAGTGCTTTAGACGAAATTGTAGAAAGAATTACACAAGATATTTTTAATGCATCTGTGGCAAAATGGTAAATTCGTCTGATTTGAAAAAGGAAAGTTTCATAGCATTATTAAAAAATCAACATAAGATTCAGCAATTAGAAACTGCAGAATTAAAAATAATTGTTGATGAGCATCCTTATTTTCAAGCTGCAAGAGCCCTCTATTTAAAAGGTTTAAAAAATCAAGATAGTTTTAAATACAATAAAGAATTAAAAATTACTGCGGCCAACACCACCGACAGAACCCTTCTATTTGATTATATAACATCTAAAGAATTCAATTTTCATAAAGAAGATATTCATCAACAAATTAAAGAGAAGATTTCTCATAAAATTGAACAAGAAATATCAACTAAAAAAATAAGCCAAAAAACCATTTTAAAATTTGATGGAAACCAAAATGAAACTGAAACCGAGTTAGAAATTGGGAAGCCTATTGCTTTTACTTCTTCAGAAAATTACTCTTTTAATCAATGGCTGCAATTAGCCTCTAAAAAACCTATTGTTAGAGTAATAAAAACACCAGAACCAATTGCTAAAAAAGAAATAATTATTGAAAATTTTATTAAAAACAATCCTAAAATAGAGCCACTTCCAAAAGGAAAAGACTTGTCTGTTCCTATACCAAAAAACACACAAGACAATTCATTAATGACGGAAACTTTAGCAAAAGTTTATCTGGAACAAAAAAAGTATGAAAATGCAATACAAGCTTACAGAATTTTAAGTTTGAAATATCCAGAAAAAAGTGGTTTCTTTGCAGACCAAATTAAAAGAGTACAAATTTTACAAAAAAATAAGCAATGAGTTATACAGCATTTTTAATCTTAATTTTAATAGTCGCAGTAGCTTTAATATTAATAGTAATGGTACAAAACCCAAAGGGAGGAGGACTATCTTCTTCATTTGGTGGCGGTGGTGGAGCATCTTTAGGAGGTGTGCAAAACACGAATAATTTTTTAGACAGAACAACTTGGACATTGGCAATAGCAATGTTCGCTTTAATCTTATTAGCTAATTTTGCAATTCCAAGAGAAGGAGCTAACAATGTGAATTTAGACAACACATTAGAAGGAGTTGAAACTACAATTCCTGCAGATAATGAGACACCTGCAACTACAAAAGATAGTATCTAAATTACACAATAAAAAACAAGAAAAATGCCAACGAAAATGACACGTTGGCATTTTTTTATATCTAAAAATGAAGTAGAAAATCAAAGAAAGAAAAATTGTCAGTTTTCTTTGGATGGCACAATTTCTGAGAACTTTTTAAAGTATAAATAATAATTTTACTAATCAAAATTTATAAAAATGGGATTAAACATTAAACCTTTAGCAGATAGAGTTCTTGTAGAACCTGCTCCTGCAGAAACAAAAACAGCATCTGGATTAATTATACCAGACAACGCAAAAGAAAAACCTCAAAAAGGAACTGTTGTTGCAGCTGGTAATGGAAAAAAGGACGAGCCATTAACTGTAAAAGTTGGTGATACCGTATTGTACGGAAAGTATGGTGGAACTGATTTAAAATTAGAAGGTAAAGATTATTTAATGATGCGTGAGTCTGATATTTTGGCTATCATCTAAAATATTTAGTTTGTAATTATAAAATATTTACAACTAGCATACCTTTAAATAATAATAAATACACAAAATTAAGAGAAAATGGCAAAAGACATAAAATTTGATATAGAAGCTAGAGATGGCTTAAAACGAGGAGTAGACGCATTAGCAAATGCTGTAAAAGTAACTTTAGGACCAAAAGGAAGAAATGTAATTATTTCTAAATCTTTTGGTGCACCAACTGTAACTAAAGATGGTGTTTCTGTTGCAAAAGAAGTAGAATTAGAAAACGAGCTTGAAAATATGGGAGCTCAAATGGTTAAAGAAGTAGCTTCTAAAACGAATGATTTAGCTGGTGATGGAACTACAACTGCAACTGTTTTAGCACAAGCAATTGTAAAAGAAGGATTAAAAAATGTAGCTGCAGGTGCAAATCCAATGGATTTAAAACGTGGAATTGATAAAGCTGTTTCTGCTATTGTTACTGACTTAGAAAAGCAAACTCAAAAAGTTGGTAATTCTTCAGATAAAATTCAACAAGTTGCTGCAATATCAGCAAACAACGACAATACAATTGGTGATTTAATAGCTCAGGCTTTTGGCAAAGTTGGTAAAGAAGGTGTAATAACTGTTGAAGAGGCTAAAGGAATGGATACGTATGTAGATGTTGTTGAAGGTATGCAGTTTGATAGAGGATACTTATCTCCATATTTTGTGACGGATGCAGATAAAATGATTGCAGATTTAGAAAATCCTTATGTGTTATTATTTGACAAAAAGATTTCTAATTTACAAGAAATTCTTCCAATTTTAGAACCAGTTTCTCAATCTGGAAGACCTTTATTAATTATTGCTGAAGATGTTGATGGACAAGCATTAGCCACTTTAGTTGTTAATAAATTAAGAGGTGGTTTAAAAATTGCTGCTGTAAAAGCTCCAGGTTTTGGAGACAGAAGAAAAGCAATGTTAGAAGATATCGCAATTTTAACTGGAGGAACTGTAATTTCTGAAGAAAGAGGATTTTCACTTGAAAATGCAACTTTAGATTTATTAGGTACTGCAGAAAGTATTACCATTGATAAAGACAACACAACAATTGTAAATGGTTCAGGTGATGCCGATAATATTAAAGCAAGAGTTAGTCAAATCAAAGCTCAGATAGAAACAACTACTTCCGATTATGATAAAGAAAAACTACAAGAACGTTTGGCAAAATTAGCTGGCGGAGTTGCAGTTTTATATGTTGGCGCTGCCTCTGAGGTAGAAATGAAAGAAAAGAAAGATAGAGTTGATGACGCTTTACATGCTACAAGAGCTGCTGTTGAAGAAGGTATTGTTGCAGGTGGTGGAGTTGCTTTAGTTCGTGCTAAAAAAGTTTTAGAGCAATTAGCTACTGAGAATTTAGATGAAACTACAGGAGTACAAATTGTTAATAAGGCAATTGAATCTCCATTAAGAACTATAGTTGAAAATGCTGGTGGTGAAGGTTCTGTAGTAATTAACAAAGTTCTAGAAGGTGAAAAAGACTTTGGTTACGATGCTAAAACCGATAACTACGTGGACATGCTGGAAGCTGGAATTATAGATCCTAAAAAAGTAACTAGAGTAGCTTTAGAAAACGCTGCTTCTGTTGCTGGTATGATTTTGACTACAGAATGTGCTTTAGTAGATATTAAAGAAGATGCACCTGCAGGTGGCGGAATGCCTCCAATGGGTGGTGGAATGCCAGGAATGATGTAGATGACCGTATCGTCAAAGACGATCATTTCTCTTTATTGATTGTAACTTCAACTTTATGGAGAAATCATAGAACCAAAAAATCCGATAGAAATTTCTATCGGATTTTTTAGTTTTACTAACTTATAAAAACCTAATTTTTCTTCTGTTTTTTCATAGCCCCTTTATGATCTAGAACTATTTCATCATCCCTATATTTACAGCATGGATCCACAGAATTATAAGCTTCTAATTTTGCCTCTAACTTTTTATCTTCATTAAGAATTATATCATGGCCAACTTTTAAAATATTTTGTTGCACTTGAGCTAAATCAGTCTTACGTTCATCAATGATAAGATTTAACTTATGAGTTTTTATGCTCCAAACTGCAAATTTTACACCTTTCGTTTTTAATGCTGCAGTTTCAATTCTTTTTTTACACATTCCGCAAACGCCGTCTACTTCGCAGGAAACTTTTGCATTTTTATTCTGTTCTACTTTTTGAGATTGAGCTGTAAATCCAACCAACATTATACTTAATATAAATATTATTTTTTTCATTTTTATTGTTTTTATTTCTATCAGTTCAAGTTTTTTCTTTAATTGAAAAAGAGAAGAAAATGTAATGAGAACTTTTTAAACTTCTCAATCAAATTTATTCGTTCCTTATAAATTCACTGGAAGTGACAAATTGTTTGTTATTATTCTACTTAATTTTAAATCGTAATCCTGTATAAATTGCACGTCCAAAAATAGGTGCATATACTATTGTAGTATCAAAATTTGAACCAAAAGGATTATCACTACCTAATATAGGATTATTTTGCTGAACATTGGTTAAATTTTCTCCTCCAAAATAAACTTCAAACTTATCTGAAAAGACTTTAGTTACTTGCGAATTTAATAATTGAAAAGGATTTGAATATTCAGGTAATTGATATTCAATAGGATTTGAACCCGTATTTGGCAAACGTTGTTTTCCAATATTATTAAAAGTTATATCAAATCTCCATTGACTATCATTTTCTTGTTTTTCTGTTTCGTAAGAAAGATTTACGAAAAATCTATCTTTTGGCTGAATTGGCTTTTGCAAATTTCCTTCTGTGTAATCTACTGTAATATCAAAATACTTGTAAGCTGTTCTTAGGTTAAAGTTTTTTGCCAAGTTATAATTTACTTCAACCTGAAAACTATTTGCTATACTTTTCCCGTCTAAATTATAAAAAGAGACTTCCTGTGGATTTTCCCAATCTACAATTACTTGGTTCTGGAAATTAGTTTGATAAAAATCAAAAGTAACATCACCTTTATTTTCAAATAAATTGAACTTTTGCGAATAAGAAACGCCGTAATTCCAAGCAATTTCAGGATTCAATCCATAGATATTACCACCAACATCATCAATATTAATTTGTCTGGAGCTTGCAAATAATTGTTGATTTTCTGCAAAAATATTACCACTTCGTTTTCCTCTACCTGCTGATGCTCTTAGAACTCCTTTTTCCCAAGGAACATAACGCAAATGCAAACGTGGCGTAATAAAAGTACCCAATAAATTGTGTGTATCAATTCGTAATCCGGCTGTTAAACTAAAATCTTCTAAATTATCAAAAGCATATTCAAAAAATGCACCTAATGAATTCTCATTTCTATCAAATTTTCTATTGAAATTTCTTGCTATTGCTAATTCATCATATTTATCATAAGTAAAAGATAAACCTGTTTTAAATTTGGTTCTTGTATCTCCAATTATCGAATTAAAAATGAAGTTAGAATACAAACTTTGATGCTGAATATCATAAGAGTTTAATCCAAAATAAGAATCTTGTTGATGATTGCTATAAGCCATTTGAAATCCTAAACTTTGGTAAGGAATCTCTGGAAAAACATAGCCTAATTTTCCAGAAATATCAAAACGATTCGTATCAATCTCACTTCCCCAATTATTAGTAGTTCCTTTATCTATATCAGGATTAAAATCTAGTTCTCCCGTTTGTTTTTCATCATTCATGAAACGAACATTTATAAAACTTACCCAGCCTTTTTCTGCATCTGTAAATTGCCATCTGTTCATAATATTAATTTGATTCGCTAACGGATTATCTAAAAAATTATCATTATTTCTATCAAACTTTTGCCCCCTGTAATTCCCATGAATATACAATCCGGTTTGCCATTTATCAGAAACTCGTTGGTTAAAATGTGTATTCAACTCTAATCTACCCATTTGAGAACCATAAGCATTTACAAAGAATTTATTATCTGTAAAAGGTTTTACCAATTCAGCATTTATTTGACCAGAAATACTTTCAAATCCATTTACCACAGAGCCTGCACCTTTACTTATTTGAATACTTTCTACCCACGTTCCTGGAGTAAATGTCATTCCGAAAACTTGGCTTGCTCCTCTTACAGAAGGAATATTTTCTTGTGTAATTAATAAATAAGGACTTTGCAAACCCAACATTTCAATCTGTCTTGCGCCCGTCAAAGCATCAGAAAAACTAATATCTATAGACGGGTTTGTTTCAAAACTTTCAGCTAAATTACAGCAAGCGGCCTTCAATAACTCTTCTTGATTTACAGTGAAAGCATTCACAGTTGATAAAAAGGACCTTTGTATTGATTTACGTTTACTTTTTACTGTAATTTCCTCTAAATTATTTTCTGGTGTTATAAAATGATGTAGAGGCTCTAAATTATTAATAATAATCGTATCAGTCTTGTAACCAATATAATTTACTATTAACTTTTTATAAGTTGATTTATAATCAATTGTAAACCAACCTTTTTTGTTGGTTATTGCACTCACGCTTGTATTTAGCCAATGCACACTTGCCCCCTCAACACCTAAATTATCTTTTGGATTATTTTTATCCATAATCATCCCTTTAAAAGTAGTTTGAGAAAAGATCAGGATTGGCATAAATAGCAATAAACTATTTATAATATATTTTTTCATTTTATTATTGATTTTAAATTTAAACTAGAAGCTAATCACCTACAAAGGAGATTAATCATTGTTAAACTTCAAAAATCAAATTAAAAAGGACTGATAAATAATCTGGTAATTCTGACGAATTTCAGGTGGCGGAAAAACTTTACGGAGACCATTTTTAGGATAGCTTTCTAAAAATAACTCTTTGTACGCAAATAAGAAAGCCATTAAAAACTGCTGGTTATTCAGCGTAATATTTTCACCCGAAGATAATTGTAATTCATCTTGGCCTTCAAATTGATGGGTTTCATCTTTGCAACAATTTTTCTTTACAACTTTATTAGAGGTATTCATTTTCATAGAACAACAGTGAGTAACACCTGTAAATGAAATATCAACTAAAAAATCTCCGCAGTAATGCTTTTGAATAGTAAAAGACAATGTAGAGAATAACACTAAAAGTGCTAGGGCTGAAGCTGTTATTTTATTTAAAAATTGTTTCATTGTTCCTTGCAAATTTACAATAAGATAATTTAACTTTGTGTTAAATTTTTTTTGTTAGTTTTTTGGTTGAAAACGATTAATTAACAAAAAAATAGATTTAGTAATTATGGATGTAGCTGCTCTAAAAATAGAGATCGATAAGATTATCAAAAAGAACTTTTCAAAAGAAGAAACATTACAAAGTATTTGTGATTATTTAGAAAAACAAATTTCTTATTACGATTGGGTTGGGTTCTATTTTAAAAATGGAGATAAAAATGAGCTTAAATTAGCACAATATACAGGTGAAGAAACAGAACATACCATCATACCTTTTGGAAAAGGTATTTGTGGACAAGTAGCTGTAAGCAATGAAAACTTTGTAGTACAAGATGTTTCTGAACAAGACAATTATATTTCTTGTGGTTGGAAGGTGAAATCTGAAATTGTAATTCCAATTTTTGTTGATGGAGAAAATATTGGTCAAATTGATATAGATTCTCATACAGCAAACATATTTACGAATAATGACACTATTTTATTAGAATATATTTGCAAAGAAATTACTACTATTCTTTAATTTTTAAAGACAAAAAAGTTCTAAATATGGCCATTTTTTAGAAACAACCTTTTTGTTAATTACTAACTGTTTTTGTTACTATCTTTTTATTGTCTTTTCTTTAATGATTGTGTAGTTTTGCCTACTTAACAACACAACAAAAAATGAGCACTTCAAAAACAATTAAATCCGCTTTAATTTCTGTATTTCATAAAGATGGATTAGCACCAATAGTTGAAAAATTAAATGATTTAGATGTTACTATTTATTCCACAGGAGGAACAGAAAAGTTCATTAAAGAATTAGGAATAAACGTAGTTCCTGTTGAAGATGTAACTTCATATCCATCAATTTTAGGAGGAAGAGTAAAAACGTTGCATCCAAAGGTTTTTGGAGGTATTTTAAATAGACAAGATCACGAAGGAGATATTGCAGAAATGCAGGAATATGAAATTCCACAAATTGATTTAGTAATTGTTGATTTGTATCCATTTGAAAAAACAGTTGCCTCTGGTGCACCAGAACAAGACATTGTTGAGAAAATTGACATTGGAGGTATTTCTTTAATTAGAGCTTCTGCTAAAAATTTCAAGGACACTTTTACCGTTTCTTCTATGGAGCAGTATGATGAATTTTTAGAAATTTTATCAGAAAAAAATGGAGAAACTTCAATTGAACAAAGAAAGAAATTTGCTGCAAAATCTTTCAATATTTCATCTCATTATGATACTGCAATTTTTAACTATTTTAATGAAGATGAAACGGTTTACAAAGCAAGTGAGCAAACTTCTAAAGTATTACGTTATGGCGAAAACCCTCACCAAAAAGGATATTTCTTTGGTGATTTAGATGCGATGTTTGATAAATTACACGGTAAAGAGTTGAGCTACAATAATTTATTAGATGTTGATGCTGCTGTAAATTTAATGAATGAATTTATGGGCGAAGCTCCAACTTTTGCTGTTTTAAAACACAATAATGCTTGTGGTTTTGCACAAAGAACAACAATAAAGCAAGCTTATATTGATGCTTTAGCAGGAGATCCTGTTTCCGCTTTTGGCGGCGTTTTAATAGCCAATACAGAAATTGATGCAGCAACTGCAGAAGAAATTCATAAATTATTTTGTGAAGTTGTTATTGCCCCAAGTTATACTGTTGAAGCTTTATCAATATTGAAAGGAAAGAAAAATAGAGTTTTATTAATTCAGAAAACTACACAGTTACCAAATCAAAATGTAAGAACAGCATTAAATGGTTTGTTAGTGCAAGATAAAGATGCAAAAACAGATACAATTACTGATTTAAAATATGTTACTGATTCAAAACCATCAGAAAGTGAAATAAGTGATTTATTATTTGCTTCTAAAATTTGTAAACACACAAAATCAAATACAATTGTTTTCACTAAAAACAACCAGCTGTTAGCAAGTGGAACAGGACAAACAAGTAGAGTTGATGCTTTAAGACAAGCTATTGAAAAAGCAACCAGTTTTGGTTTTGATTTAAATGGAGCAGTTATGGCAAGTGATGCATTTTTCCCATTTCCAGATTGTGTTGAAATTGCTGATAAGGCAGGAATTAAAAGTGTTATACAACCTGGAGGCTCTATAAAAGATCAATTAAGTATAGACTATTGCAACGCCAATAATATTTCTATGGTAATGACTGGAACAAGACATTTTAAACATTAATAAAATTCACATTTTTACCAATTAATTTTAGTAAATTTGTAAGAATACACACTTCAAAACTAGAAAATTATTTATGGGTTTTTTTGATTTTATGACGGAAGATATTGCGATTGATTTAGGAACCGCAAATACGTTAATAATCCACAACGGCAAAGTTGTTATTGACAGTCCATCAATTGTTGCTAGGAACAGAGTTACTGGCAAAATAATTGCGATTGGTCAAGAGGCTAACTTAATGCAAGGAAAAACTCATGAAAACATTAAAACTATTCGCCCTTTAAAAGACGGAGTTATTGCAGATTTTCAAGCCTCAGAAGAGATGATTAAGGAATTTGTTAAGAAGATTCCATCAATTAAAAAGAAATTATTTCCACCAGCGTTAAGAATGGTTATTTGCATTCCTTCAGGAATTACAGAAGTTGAAAAACGTGCTGTAAAAGATTCCGCAAAACACATGAATGCTAAAGAAATATATCTAATTTATGAACCAATGGCTGCTGCAATTGGTGTGGGTATAGATATCATGGAACCTAAAGGCAACATGATTATTGATATAGGTGGTGGTACAACAGAAATTGCTGTAATTGCGTTAGGAGGAATTGTTTGCGACCAATCTGTAAAAGTGGCCGGTGATTTATTTACTAGTGATATTATGTATTACATGCGCACGCAACACAACTTACATGTTGGTGAATCAACAGCTGAAAAAATTAAAATTCAAATTGGCGCTGCCACTGAAGACCTAGATACGCCTCCTGACGAAATGTTAGTTCAAGGTAGAGATTTATTAAGTGGTAAACCTAAACAAGTTCAGGTCTCTTTTAGAGAAATTGCAAAAGCTTTAGACAAATCTATTCTTAGAATAGAGGACGCTGTTATGGAAACACTTTCTAAAACTCCTCCAGAATTAGCTGCAGATATTTACAATACAGGAATTTATTTAGCGGGTGGAGGCTCTATGCTAAGAGGTTTAGATAAACGTTTATCACGTAAAACAGATTTACCCGTTTATGTTACTGAAGACCCTTTGAGAGCTGTTGTTCGTGGAACTGGAATCGCTTTAAAAGAACTTAACAAATATAAGAATGTTCTAATGAACTAGCTTTTTTTTAAGTTTTAACAATGCAACAACTCATTTACTTTTTTCAGAAGTTTAAATACTTTCTGTTTTTTTTATTGTTAGCATTTATATCACTTGCACTAACATTTAATAATCTTGAGTTTCATAAAAGCAAATTTGTAAATTCAGCAAATTATTTTACTGGCGGATTATATTTAAAGGCAAATAATATCTCTGAATATGTGGGATTAAAGTCTGAAAATAAACTTTTAGCTGAAGAAAATACCCGATTAAAAAATATCATAGAAAATAATAAAAGTATTATTTACACTATTGATTCTACAGTTGTTGATTCAATAAAATATCATCAAAAATATACCTTTACAGCTGCAAAAATTATAAACAATAATTATGCAAAAAAATTTAATTTCTTAACCATTAACAAAGGCGAAAATCAAGGAATTGAAAGAGAAATGGCGGTTGTAAATAGCATGGGTATTATTGGTATTACAGATAATACGACTGAAAGTTATGCTAGAGTACAATCTATACTAAATAGAAATAGTAAAATAAATGCTCGTTTAAGAAATACCAACTATTTTGGAACATTGGGTTGGGATGGTTTAAATTATAATACTGTGCAACTTTCAGACATACCAAGGCAAGCTCCCTTAAAAATTGGAGATACCATAGAAACTGGCGGGAAATCTACCATTTTTCCGGAAGGAATTTTAATTGGTACCATATCCAAAATTAATAAAGGAAACACCGCAGAAAACATGGTTTATGTAAAACTTTTTAATGATATGAGTAATCTAGGATATGTTTACGTTGTTAAAAACTTAGATAAAGACGAAATAAAGCTGTTAGAAAATCCAAATGAATAAACCCTTAAATATATTATTCCTATTTCTATCATTGCTATTCTTGCAGATTTTTGTGTTTAATAATATTTCTTTTTTAGGATTTATAAATCCCTACATATACATCATTTTTGTATTTCTGTATCCTTTAAAAGAAAATAGAATTCCTTTTCTTCTTTATGCTTTTTTATTAGGTTTAATCATAGATTTTTTTTCTGATTCTGGAGGTATTCATGCATTTTCAATTTTATGTATTGCCTATTTAAGATTATTTTTTGTTAGATTATTTTTTAGAAAAGTAGTAACGGATTACCCTTTTTTCAAGTTAAAATCAGAGTCTTTTGGTAAAACTTTTAACTATGTTGTAACTTTAACTTTAATTCATCATCTAATTTACTTCTCTTTAGCTAATTTTAGTTTTAATAATATTTCTAATGTATTTTTAAATACAATTTATTCTAGTATTTTTACGTTATTACTTTATTTTTTAGGAACTTACATTTTTACCAATAGCAAATAATGCAAAGAAGCTTTTTACTTTATTTTTTAATCAGTTTAGTTGGATTAATTTTTATTGGACGTTTGTTTCAATTGCAAATTATAAAGCACGAAAGTTATGACCCGATTCATAATGCTGCTGTAAAAATCATGTATGATTATCCTGAACGTGGTTATGTATATGATAGAAATGGAAAGTTATTGGTAGCAAACCAGGTTTCTTATGATGTAATGATTCAACCGAATCAAGTTAAACCATTAGATACTTTAGAATTTTGTAGATTATTAAAAATTGATAAAAAGGAATTCTTAAAGAAATTTAAAAAAGCAGAAAAATATGCTTCATATTTACCTTCGGTTTTCCTAAAACAACTTGCTAAAGAAGATTTTGCATTTCTACAAGAAAAACTCCATAAATACACAGGTTTTTTCATTCAAAAAAGAATCATTAGAGATTATCCAATTAAAGCCGCGTCTAATGTTTTAGGTTATATTGGCGAGGTAAATGAAGAGAAAGCAAGAAAAAATGACTATTACGAACAAGGGGAGTTAGAAGGTAAAGATGGTATAGAAAGACAATACGAAAACGTATTGAGAGGAAGAAAAGGTAAAAAATATCTGCATAGAAATCGTTTTAATAAAGTTACAGGAGCCTTTAAAGGAGGCAGTAAAGATACTCTAGCAAAAAACGGAAAAGACCTTGAACTTACATTGGATATAGATTTACAAGTTTATGCTCAGAAACTAATGAATGGTAAACGTGGCGGAATTGTTGCTTTAGAACCTTCTACTGGAGAAATTTTAGCACTTGTAACCGCCCCTTCTTATGACCCAAATATGTTAGTAGGAAGAAAACGATCTAAAAATTCACAAATTTTAATGAATAAGAATAATCCAGATAAACCCACTTATGACAGAGGTTTAATGGCCGCTTACCCACCCGGATCTCCTTTTAAAATGATGAATGCACTTATTGGTTTACAAGAAAAAGTAATCAATCCACAAAGTTCTTTTAGGTGCTATGGAGGTTACAGATATGGAAATAGGAAAAGTGAATTCATGAAATGTCACTGTGATATTTATGGAAGTCCTATTAAATTGAAAACAGCAATTGCTAGATCTTGTAACAGTTATTTTTCAAATACCTACAAATTGATTGTTGAAAAAGATAATATGCCGTCTCAAGGCTTGAATAATTGGAATAAACATATATCTAGTTTTGGTCTTGGTAATTATTTAGGATACGATCTACCTGCAGGACAAAAAGGCTTAATTCCTGATGGAACTTATTATGATAAAAGGCTAAATTATCGCTGGAATGGTTCTTCAACAATTTCAAATGCTATAGGTCAAGGAGAAGTTTTAACAACACCTATTCAACTTGCCAATTTTACAGCAGCAATAGCAAATAGAGGATTTTTTTATACACCTCACATTGTTAAAAAAATCGATTCAACCTTTATAGATAATCCAAAATACACTACACTTAAGAGAACTTCAATAAATAAAGAACATTTTACACCTATTGTAGAAGCAATGCATGAAGTTTTTAGAACAGGAACTGGAAAATACAGTCAAGTAAAAGGAATAGAAATTTGTGGTAAAACTGGAACAGCTGAGAATTTTATTATTATTGAAGGTAAAAAGAAACAATTAGATGATCATTCTATTTTAGTTGCTTTTGCCCCAAAGGACAATCCTAAAATAGCATTAGCTGTTTTTGTAGAAAATGGTGGATATGGTTCAACAATCGCAGCTCCAATAACAAGTTTATTAATTGAAAAGTATATTAATGGTAAAATCTCAAAAAGAAATAAGTACCGAGAACTAAATATGATCAACAAAAGCTTGCAGGATATTTACGATATCCAATATCCAAAACCTCAAGAACTTGCGTCAGGAACAAAATAATATTTTTGCAGGAATAGATTGGATCTTAATCCTCCTTTACTTTCTTCTAGTTGCCTTTGGATGGATGAATATTTATGCAGCTTCAAAAACAGAAGAGGAGGTTGAACTTTTAAGTTTTTCAACGAAATATGGAAAACAACTGATATTTATTTGTTGTGCCATCCCTTTAATTATTACAATCCTCTTTTTCAACTCTAAATTTTATGAGAAATACTCCAGTATTTTTTATATTATTTCTATTTTCAGCTTATTACTACTATTCCCTTTTGGAAAAGAAATCAATGGAGCAAAATCTTGGTTTAATTTTGGAGTTTTAGGTTTACAACCTTCAGAATTTGTCAAAGCATGCACGGCTTTAGCTGTAGCAAAATTGTTAAGTGATAGACAATATAATTTTAAATTGATTAAAAATCAGATTAAGGCGTTTATTATCGTGTTTTTTCCAGCTTTTTTAATTTTCTTACAGCCTGATGCTGGTTCAGCCATCATTTATTTAGCATTCTTTTTCGTTCTTAACAGAGAGGGGCTAACTTTAAATTACATCCTATTAGGTTCAGGATTTATCATCCTTTTCATTTTAACCATCTTTTTTGGTTCAAAATGGGTTTTTTTATTCACAATTTCACTTATTACAATTCTTGCTGCTTATTTATTTTATAAAGGAGGAAGACGTTTTTTACGTTTTAATTGGTTTAAACTTATTATTGTTTATGCTATTTTAGGAATATTTATTTTCGGAACAGGATATATCTATAAAAATGTTTTGCCATCTCACCAAAAAGATAGATTTGATATTCTTTTAGGAAAAAAAATTGATAAGACAGGAATAGGTTACAATTCTTATCAATCTGAACTTACAATTAGTTCTGGAGGGTTAAAAGGTAAAGGGTTTTTAAAGGGCGATTTAACTCAAGGAGATTTTGTACCTGAACAACACACAGATTATATTTTTAGCACTGTAGGTGAAGAATGGGGCTTTTTAGGAAGTAGCTTTGTAGTAATTCTTTTTATGTTACTTCTTTATAGAATTATCTACTTAGCAGAAACACATACTAACAAATTTGGAAGAATTTATGGCTATAGTTTGGCTTCTATTCTATTTTTTCATGTGATTGTTAATATAGGTATGGTAATAGGCTTGTTACCAACAATAGGAATACCATTACCTTTTTTTAGTTATGGAGGCTCATCACTCTGGGGATTTACAATTCTATTATTTATTTTTATAAAACTTGATGCACATAAAAACTATGATTTTTAATAAATACTATCACAAAACATTAGGCATAAAAAAAGCTCTGAATTAAAATTCAGAGCTTTCAATTTTATAAATAATTAAAATCTTACATAGCAGCAATATGCTTTGTTAATTTAGACTTTAAATTAGCAGCTTTGTTTTTGTGAATAATATTATTTTTAGCTAGTTTATCTAACATAGAAATAACACTTCCTAATTTACCTTCTGCCTCTGTCTTATCTTCAATAGAACGTAAATCTCTAACAGCATTTCTAGTTGTTTTGTGCTGATATTTATTACGTAATCTTTTTGTTTCGTTACTTCTAATTCTCTTTAATGCTGACTTATGATTTGCCATAATTTCTTAAATTCTTTGTTTTATTTAAAACTTTGTAGTCCGTACGGGAATCGAACCCGTGTTACCAGGATGAAAACCTGGCGTCCTAACCCCTAGACGAACGGACCATAACAATCAAATACTCTTCAATTGCGGATGCAAATATACAACGTTTTTAAAATCCTACAATTATTTTTTTATTTTTTTTCAAAAATTAATATGCTTTAGCAAAAAGCACTCTTTTTGATGATGGTTTTCCAGTTAAAACACAAATCCCTTCCTCTTCAATCGCATCGTTAGGAATGCACCTAATGGTTGCTTTTGTGTATTCTTTAATTCTATCTTCAGTTTCCTCCGTTCCATCCCAATGGGCAGAAACAAAGCCGCCTTTTTTTATTGCTTTTTTAAATTCTTTAAAATCATCAACTTTAGTTGTATTTTCCTTTCTATAATTTACAGCTTTATTATATAAATTTTCTTGAATTTCATTTAACAAATTTTCTATGTAAGAAAGTGCATCGCTCTGATTTATTGATTTTTTTTCAAAAGTATCTCTTCTCGCTATCTCCAAAGTTCCATTTTCTAAATCTCTGGCTCCTATTGCTATTCTTATTGGAACCCCTTTAAGTTCATACTCTGCAAACTTTGCTCCTGGTCTAAAAGTATCTCTATTATCAAATTTGACAGAAACATCTTTTCTTCGTAAATCTTTTACAATCTCATTAACTTTTTCTGAAATAGCATTCAATTGTTCGTCGTTTTTATAAATTGGCACTATAACAACCTGAATTGGAGCTAGTTTTGGAGGTAAAACCAATCCACTGTCATCCGAGTGCGTCATTATTAAACCACCAATTAACCTTGTAGAAACTCCCCAAGAAGTTGCCCAAACATATTCCTGTTTGCCTTCTTTAGAGGTATATTTTACATCAAAAGCTTCTGCAAAATTTTGGCCTAAAAAGTGGCTAGTTCCAGCTTGTAATGCCTTTCCATCTTGCATTAAAGCTTCTATAGTGTATGTTTCTTCAGCCCCTGCAAAACGTTCACTGTCAGATTTTACTCCTTTAATAACTGGCATTGCCATAAATTTTTCAGCAAACTCAGCATAAACATCTTGCATTTGTTTTGCTTCTGTAATTGCTTCATTTTTTGTTGCATGAGCAGTATGGCCTTCCTGCCATAAAAATTCGGCTGTTCTCAAAAACAAACGTGTACGCATTTCCCAACGTACAACATTCGCCCATTGATTTATCAGTAAAGGTAAATCTCTGTAAGACTGTATCCACCCTTTATATGTGTTCCAAATAATAGCTTCTGAAGTTGGCCTAACCACCAACTCCTCTTCTAATTTAGCCTCCGGATCCACTCTAAGTTTTCCTTGATTTTCAGGGTCGTTTTGCAAACGATAGTGTGTTACTACCGCGCATTCTTTTGCAAAACCCTCTGCATTTTTCTCTTCCGCTTCAAATAAACTTTTTGGAACAAATAATGGAAAATAAGCATTTTCATGTCCAGTTTCCTTGAACTTTCTATCCAACTCTGCTTGCATTTTTTCCCATATAGCAAAACCGTAAGGCTTAATAACCATACATCCTCTTACTGCCGAATTTTCCGCTAAATCTGCTTTTACCACCAATTCATTATACCATTTTGAATAATCGTCGTCTCTTTTCGTTAAATGTTTACCCATAAAATTTAGTTTGGCACAAATTTTGTTATCTTTAATGTAAATTTTAGTAAAAATAATTTTTTAATAAAAATTCAAGCAAAACTACTATAATTTAGTCTTTTACACGCAAAAATTTAGAATTATTAGAAACATCAAAAATATATTATTATGAAACTACATTATAAAAACATGAACATCAATAGTATGATTTTATTTGTTATGGCAAATTTGCTTTTAGTTTCTTGTGGAACTTACCAAAGTGTATATAACAATGATGGCATTTATGGTGATGAATTACCTTTAAAAAAAGAAGATAAAAAAGTAATTGTCGTAAATGAACAAGAATTTAAAGATTACGAAAAAAACTATTTTACTGAAAGTTTAGAAAATTTACAAAATATTGAAGATAATGAGATTTTTACTGATGTAGACGATTATAACGATAACTTTGGTGATGATGAAATTATTGAAACACAGTTAAATTACAATTCCAACCAACCTTGGGGTTATGAAGAGAATGATGTTGTTGTGAATATAAACTTAATAAACGATCCATTTTGGGGCGTTGGTTTTAATAATTGGGGATGGGGATATAATAGCTGGAATTACTGGGGAAATCCTTATTGGAGAAATCGTTATTGGGGTTATAATCCTATTTGGCAACCGTATTATAACAATTGGGGCTGGAATCGTGGTTTTTATGGAAATAGATGGAACAATCAATATTGGGGTTATGGTTATAATCCTTATTACAGAAATAATAGATATAACAGATATAATGGATATGACAGAAATTTAGCTTTTAATAATAGAAGAAGTATAAATACGAGTAGAAGAAATAACTCTATAACAAGAAAATCTACCAATACAAATAGAAGAAGCACCTCTTCAATAGATAGAAAACCGAAAAACACAACGACTAATAGGAGAAGTAGCACAAATATTAAAAGAAACTCTACACCAACAAGAAGAAGCTCTTCTACGAGAAGAAGTAGTAGTTCAAGTTCAAGAAATAATGGCTCTAACGCAAGACGGTCATCTTCAAGTTCTAGAAATAATAGAAGTTATACTCCTTCTAACAGGTCATCATCTAGATCAAGCGCTAGATCAAATTCAAGCAGAAGTACTAGATCTTCCTCTACAAGAAGCAGGAGTAATTCATCTCGAAGCTCTGGATCACGAAGTTCTTCATCAAGAAGTAGAAAAAGAAATTAACCGCATACTTTACAGTAAAATTCAAACAACATGAAACGATTTTATATATCAGCGATTTTATTCGCAGTTACTCTTACATCCTTTTCTCAAAATATGAAATATCAAGATTTAGGTGTTTTATTTTCTCAAGATGATAATTATGGAACTGCACGTTTTACAGCAATGAGTGGTGCCTTTGGAGCATTAGGTGGAGATATATCTGCAATAAATATAAATCCTGCTGGATTATCAGTATTTAATTACAGCACCTTTACAGGTACTTTAAACTCAAAAAATACTGACATTAATGCTTCTTACGGAGATGCTTCCTTTAATGACAGAAGAATTACAACTACAAATAATTTTAACTTAAATTTAGCTCAAGCAGG
>CAJWAC010000013.1 GCA_913020555.1 uncultured Polaribacter sp.
AAGAGAATGGGGTTTGTTACTAATTTGAGCTGGTTTGATTTGTCTCTCCTTAATTAAACTTAGATTGATAGAATGGGTCTAAGTCCTCGCATTTGATTACGTCGCTCACTAATATTTTCCCTGGATATTAAATCATTACCTCTGGGTAGCTTGACATTGTCTTAATGTGGTCTTATTTAAAAGGATAGCTTGAAGCGTTGCTTTTAAGGTGATATCATGGTAAGTTATTGATAAATAAAGAATTAAGTTTCAAATTGTATTTTTTTGACCCTTTGCCGTTAAGAAGATATAAGTTCATTTTTAAAATAGAATTTTTCCACATGGATTTTTCGGGCGATATTCAAAACGGGCTTTGGATACGCTCCTACAAAGAAACGGGAAGGGATTAATCCCCTCCCGTTTTTTTATTTTTGTAATACACAATGATTGCTTTCTAAAAAACCAGAAATTCCTTGTGCATCGGATAGTAGAGTGCTTTTTTAATGGGCCGTGTTTCTCCTAGTTGTTTAAAAAGATTTTCGTATTGATTGAGTTGGTTGTGATAGCGATCTCTTTCATTATTAAAAAAAGTTTCTAGGTTTGTTCCCATGTGTCCTCCCGTTTTATAATCTATAATCCATCGAACGTCATTTTCGTCTATGAATGTTCGGTCAATAATTCTTGATCGGTAGATGTCATTTTTCATCTGAGTCAATGAATACTCACAACGTGCATCTCTGTGAGACTCAAGAATCCATCTTCCTGTATCGTGGCCCAATATATTGCGGAGCATAGTTCTCCCTTTTTTTATTTCTTCTGGGATCATTTCAGGAGGTAACCCTTGGGATTTTAAAGCTGCAGACATACTAGTTTCTAAGCTGCTAATTCTTTTTTTGGTCCAATTTTCTTGTCCTTCTTCAGCTAAGGTTTGAAAGCATTTATGCATCACTATCCCAAGGCACCTTGCTCCGCTACCTGCCCAAACAAATTCTGGGGATTCTGGTTCATCCTGAAGTTCCATGTTGCTCCCCAATTCTATGCTTGGAGGAGTTTCTGGTAATTCGTAATTTTCTGGAAGTCGATTTATTGAAGGTATTGAAATATTTTCTAAATTTTCTAGGTTTTGTATATCAGCAACCATAGAACGGGATATCTGAGACCACTCTTCTCCTATATAAGGCCACAATTTGTTTAAGAGTGATCCTTTTAGAGGAACTTTACCATCAGTTGAAAACTGACCAAAAAGATGTAGCTGCAGCTTCGTTCGTGTAGTGGCAACATAAAGAAGTCGTAACGTTTCGTAATCCGATTTATTTCGATCAAATTGAGATAAAAAACTGTAGATGTGTGACGAAGGCCCTCCTTTCTCCTCAATTGGGGCTATTAATAAATCCTCACCATGAGGCATCCAGTTGACTAGACGTTTTTTCTCAGCCTTTGAAGTTTTTTCAAGCCCTGGAATTATGACAAAGTCAAACTCAAGGCCTTTCGCTTTATGCATCGTCATGATTTGAACAGTATTTTTTAATTCAACCCGGGAATTTGAAAATAGATGGTTTATGTCATCCTGAAATATCCGAATATTTGACAATTCATTTGATTCAAGAAATTCGCTGACCTTATCGAAAAAAATTTCTATATCTGAAAAATTGTCTCGGTTAGCGCAGGCTGGACCTCCAAGCTGAATCCAGCACCCTTCAAGTAGGTCTCTGAAATTTGTTAAGGGTAATGATTTTAGGGTTTCGGAGAGTACTGGAATGATCCGTCCAAGTCGTCTTTGTCCGGTTGCGTTGAGATTTCCAATGCGCCTACTATCCTGTAATAATTTCCAAACAGGAGTATTTTTATCGGCATCGCAGATTTTATGGAGATCAGCTAATGACAAACCGCACCAAGGAGCTCGAAGAATCGATAACCACGCCACTCGATCGCTTAGTGACGTAAGTGCTCGCATCAGAGCAAGAAGATCCATTATTTCAGGGCGTGAAGTGAGCGAATCAATATCTTCAGCTTGGAATTTTATTTTTCTATCACGAAATTCTTTTATAATTGATTTCAAATGGTTTCGTGCTCTCACAAGGATTGCTATGGTTTTATCAGGATGCTTTTCCTGAAGAGATAAAATTAAATTAGCTATTTCAGTTGCTTCCTTGTCGACAGGTCGCACGAAAACATTAGAATGAGTTGTTTCGGTCTGTTCTGCACTTGAGCGTGAAAATTTTATAGCGCCTAAATATTGGTCGTTTTTATTTGGGAAGATCAATCTAAAACATTCATTTATCCAATCCACAATTGGTTTTTTTGATCGGAAATTGGTTCGTAGTAGAAGAGGATCAAAATGGATTTGCCCAAGGCCTTCTTTTTTTGTTTTGAGAAATAACCCGACCTCTGCATCGCGGAACCTGTATATTGATTGCATGGGATCACCGACAATAAACATGGTTCGCCCATCGTCTGGGATCCAACCGGAGGTAAGTTTCATTAACAGGTCGTATTGTTTGAATGAAATATCTTGGTATTCATCCACAAGGATATGTTGGATTTTATAGTCAAGGTAAAGTAGAAGGTCTGTAGGATTATCTTCGCTTCCAAGGGCTTTTCTTGCGGTAAGGGAAATTTCTGTAAAGTCTGCTTTTCCCTGTTCACTAAACACATTTCTTAGGGTTTTAGCCATATCTGGTAAGAGTAATAAGGTTGATTCTAATACTTGCCATTCGAAGTCTGTGAAATTTGGTTCCGGTAAGTTTCGTACTTCGCGGAGTTTTTGTAGAAAAATGTTATGGGTGGTTAACATCCCAAGAAAATCGAGAAAATCACTTTTCATTTGGTCTTTTCTTGGAGGGAACCCAGTTCTCTTGTCGATACTTTGTCTTATGGATCCATCTTTAATGAAAACTAATTCAGCGATTGCTTTCCATAAGTTTAGATCGGTAATCTGATGACCTGGTATAGAGGTTATATTTGCCAAACTGGAAATAGGGCTTTGTGGGTTATCCCTTAGACAGTTTTCTCCGGCAAAGGATGCTATCGGAATAATTGATGCCAATTCATCTGGTATATCACTACACAGGGCTCTTAGATTTAATTCAATGAGTTTAGAGAATTTTTTTTCATGTGTTTGTAGAGTTTTTGAATTAATTTATTGTTTTTCAGTAAATAAGGGTGTAGATAATCAATATTTACCGCTCAAAAATATATGAAACTAGAGTGTTTGTCAATCCCTATTTGTAGTGAAATTTTCTTCTCCCTATTTATAGTGAGCTAAATCCCTATAATTAGGGATGGAGCTAAATAAACCAATCTTTTTAAAGAAGAAAAACAATTTTAGAATCTATCAATTAATGCTATCTTGCCGTAAAAACATCAAAATAATATCATATGAAAATTATAGTGCCTATGGCTGGTATTGGTTCTCGTTTAAGGCCACATACATTAACCGTTCCTAAACCTTTAACAGTAATTGCTGGTAAGCCAATTGTGCAACGTTTGGTAGAAGATATTGCCTCTGTTATTGATGAGGAAATAGATGAAATAGCATTTGTGATAGGAAGTAGAGCCAAGGGTTTCCCAGCTGACACAGAAGATAAATTATTAAAAATTGCAAAAGAATTAGGTGCAAAAGGTTCTGTTTATGTGCAAGAGGAGGCGTTAGGAACTGCACATGCTATTTACTGCGCAAAAGAATCTTTAAACGGTCCTTGTGTTGTTGCATATGCAGACACTTTATTTAAAGCAGATTTTAAATTGGATGCAAATGCTGATGGTGCAATTTGGGTAAGTCAAGTAGAAAACCCAAGTGCTTTTGGTGTGATTAAATTAGAAGACGGTGTTATTACTGACTTTATAGAAAAACCTAAAAACTTTGTTTCAGATTTAGCTATTATCGGGATTTATTACTTTAAAAGTGGTGAAAAAGTTCTGAAAGAAATTCAGCATTTAATTGATAATGATTTGAAAGAGAATGGAGAGTATCAACTGACAAATGTTTTAGAATCGTTAAAACAGCAGGGGGCTAAATTTGTTCCAGGAACAGTAAGTGCTTGGATGGATTGTGGTAAAAAAGACCCAACAGTAGATACTAATAAGCAAACACTTTCTTTTGAGCACAAAGCAGGTAACAATTTAGTTTCTGATGATGTAGTTTTACAGAATTCACAAATTATTGAGCCTTGTTTTATTGGTAAAAACGTAGTTTTAAAAGATACAGTTGTGGGGCCTTATGTTTCTATTGGAGAAAATAGTTTGGTAATCAATTCAACAATTACAAACTCCTTAATACAAACTAATGTAGAAATTTCTAATGCTAATTTAGATAACGCTATGATTGGGAATTTTGCGAAATATAATGGTGAATATACTTCTGTAAGTATTGGAGATTATACCGAGTTGACATAAATGAAAATTAGAATAAAGAGTGTAATAATGATAGAAAACAAGATGAAAAATAATAAGATTATTCTCTTTACTTTGTTTTTTATTCTTCAACACTCTTTTTCTTTTTCACAAGATAGCATTCCAGAAAATAAAGATTTAACAGAAGATGCCGAACTTAAATTTCAACAATATTTTTTTAAGGCTTTATCTGAAAAAGCAATAGGAAATTATCAAAAAGCTATTGAAAATTTGGAGAGCTGCAATCAATTATTAGAAAATGATATTGCTGTTTTTTATGAGTTTTCTAAGAACTATCTAGAACTTAATAATAGTTTATTGGCTAAAGAATATATCAATAGAGCTTTACAGAAAGACGCCAATAATCTTTGGATGTTAAAACATTTGGTAAAAATTTATCAAAAAGAAAGAAATTATAAAGCAGCCATTAAGGTACAACAACAAATTACTGTTTTAAATCCAAAAGAAAGAGACTTTTTAGTGCAATTATATATTTATGATAGGCAATACCAAGAAGCAATTGCTTTAATGGAAACTTTAGAACAAGAAAACCTACTCTTGACCAGGTTAAAAAAATTAAAGGAGAAATTAGGAAATAGGTATTCTCAAAAAGTCAAAAAGGAAAAGACATTAACTATTAGTGACTTAAAAAAACAGTTTGAAACTGACAAATCGTATCAACTTTTAAATCAAATTTTGAAGTTTTCTGCGGATAATGTATCAGAATTGATAAAATACAGCTCAGAGGGGATTTTATTGTTTCCTGCCCAACCAAATCTATATTTGATAAACGGAAGAGCATTAACTACTCAAAAAGAATACAAAAAAGCAATATTAGTTTTAAAAGAGGGTTTAGATTTCGTATTAGAAAATGAAATGGAAGCTGATTTTTATAAAGAAATTGCAAAATCTTACAAAGGTTTAGGTGACGATAAAGAAGGAAATAAATATCAGCAAAAAGCAAATAAATTGAAGAGTTAATAATGAAGTTTTTAAAATACGTATTCCTTTTTACAATAATCTTGACTTCTTGTAAAACATCCAAAAATATGATTGATGTAAATGCAACTACAAAAAATATATCTGCAAGAAAAGTAGCAAAAAAACATACAGAAGCTCATTTTGATAAGCAAAATATTGACGCAAAACTGAAAGTGAATTTTGATAATGGAAAATCAAAACAAGCTTTGTCTGTGAGCATGAAAATTAAAAAAGACGAGGTAATATGGTTAAAAGGATCTAAATTTATTACGGTTTTTAAAGCGGAAATTACTCCAACTGCAGTTCGTTATTATTCTTCTCCGTTTAAAAATTATTTTGAAGGCGATTTTTCAATGATTAAAAAGTTATTAGGTGTAGAAATTAACTTTGATCAACTTCAAAACTTGTTTTTAGGACAGGCCTTAACCAATCTAAAAGAAGAAAAGCAGGTTGTAGAAATCGTAGATAATACCTATATATTATCACCAGAAAAACAAGCTGAATTGTTTGATATTTTCTTTAATATTAATCCTGCTCATTTTAAGTTAGATGAACAATCCATTGTAAATGTTGATAAAAATTTGCGATTAGATGTAAAATACCCGTCATATAGTGTAATAGATGATGTGGTTTTTCCATCTGCGGTAAAAATTAAAGCAAAGAGTAAAAACTCTTTAACAGCTATAGATTTGCAATATAAATCTGTGGTTTTTGATACAGATGTAAAAATGTCATTTAATATTCCAAAAGGCTATAAACAATTAAAATTTTAATGAAATCTTTCAAATTTTTTGTCTTTTTGGTATTCATTGTTTTAATGAAGTCTAATGCTTTTGGTCAAACTAGAAAGCAGCTAGAAAGCCAGCGAAAAAAATATAAATCAGAAATTATAAAGCTGAATAATTTACTTTTTACGGAGGTTAAAAAGCAAAAAAATGCTTTAGATGCTTTGAAAGATATCAATCAGAAAATTAGTACTAGAAATAAATTAATCAACACTATTAATTTAGAAGCTCGTTTACTTTCTAACACAATAAAAGTAAACGAACGAAAAATACAGAAGCTTAACAAAGATTTAGATGCTTTAAAAGCAGATTACGCAGAGATGATTTATAAATCATACAAAAGCAAGTCACAACAAAGTAGAGTAATGTTTTTGTTGTCTTCTCAAAACTTTTATCAAGGCTATAAGCGCTTGGAGTATATGAAACAATATACCAAGTTTAGAAAAAAGCAAGGTGAAGCAATTAAAGTGCAAACTGATTTTATAACAAAAATAAATGACTCGCTTTTTTATCAAAAGAAAGTAAAAGATACTTTGATTTTGGCAGAAAAAAACCAAAAAGAGGCAATTGAGTCAGATAAAAAAAATCAAGAAATTTTAATTGCTAAAATCAAGAAAAAAGAAGGGAAATACAAAAGAGAAATTAAGAACAAGCAAAAGGAGGAGAGACGGATTGCAACCAAAATAGATAAACTTATAAAAGCAGAAATTGCAAAAGCAAATGCCATAGCAAGGAAAAAAAATACTAGTAAAGAACCCGTTTCAAAAAAGAATGATAAATTCATTTTAAGTCCGGAAGCCAAAGCATTAGCTGCAAAATTTGAACAAAATAAAGGTAAATTACCATGGCCTGTAAAAGATGGTTTAATTACGAGACGTTTTGGTGTGCAACCTCATCCGGTTTTTTCTGGAATTACTATAAACAGCACAGGACTGCATTTTACAACTTCTAATGGTAATGAAGCAGAAGCTATTTTTGGAGGTGAAGTTTTGAATGTTTTGATAGGAACTGGAAAAACAAAAAATGTAATGATAAGACACGGAAATTACATAACCTCCTATAAAAATTTAGAAAATTCTTATGTAAAAAAAGGGGATAAAATCATTACAGGTCAAAAAATTGGAAAAATTTTTAAAGATAAAGTTACCAATAAAACCGTTTTAATTTTTGTTCTTTTTAAAAATACAAAACGTCTAAACCCTTCTTCTTGGATTATGAGACGGTAATTATTTTTGCATTACTTTTTTAATAATATTTTTCCCTGTCATTGCAGAGGTTGTAATTACTCCAGAAAATAAAGCTGCAGCAACACCAGCCGTAACAACATCTTGCCCTGTTAAATATAGATTTTTAATTTTGGTTCTTGGTTTCAAGAAATTTTGTCTGAATCTTTTTGGAGTATGGTCTAAACCATAAATTTCCCCTTTATCGTAATTTATAAAATGTTGTGTAGTTAGTGGTGTAGAAAGTTCATAATGTTGAATTTTACCTTTAGCTTGTGGAATGTGTTTATACAAAACCTGCAAAAGTCTTTGCGCTATTTTTTCTTTTTTATCATTATAGTCTTCACCACGTTTCATCCATTTTGTTCCATTCCAATTTTTAAAACCTTCAAAAGGTAGTAAAGTGATGATATCTATCGTGCTTTTTCCTGGATATCTGTTGCTCCAATCAGGATCTTTAGCAGATGGAAATGAAATATAAACTACTGGAAATTCTGCATCTAAATCATTTAAATAATTATGTACAGCAGTATCGTGATCTATTTTATCAGGATAAATCCAATAGTTGGTTTTTGGGAGCTTCAATTCTTCTGGAGAACCGTCTAAACCAATATACAAACAGGCGTGAGAAACAGATCTTTTTACAGTTTTTAATTGTTGTTTTAATGCATGTTTTTCAACTATTTTTTCTGGGATTAATTTGTTGTAAGTAGTCATAATTCCAGCACCAGAAATAATTTTTTCAGCAAAAAAACTTTTGCCATCCTTCATATTTACACCAATAGCTTTGTTATTTTTGATGATAATTTCATCAACTTCAGAATTAATTATAATAGTTCCACCAGCTTTCTCAATCACCTTGTCAATAGTTTTTGCAATTTCTGATGAACCGCCAACAGGAAAACTTCCTCCAGCAAAATAATGTCTTGCAACAGCCGCATGCATTACAAAACTACTTTCTTTTGGAGGTAAACCATAGTCTCCATATTGTCCTGAAAGTACTTTGATCAATTCTTCATTATTGGTTAAAGAAGATAAAACTTCATAAGTGGTTTTATCAGAAAATTTATAAAAAGGTTTACGCATTTTTCCGCCAAAAATTTTACTCATTATTGGTGGTAACGCTTTATCCATATAAAATTTTTGACTGGTTTTAATAGCTTCAAAAACCAAACGCACATAATCATCTATGGCAGTTTTCTCGTCAGGAAAATAGGAAAGTATTTTCTCTTTAAAATTTTGTACACCTTTTACAAAATCATATTCTTTATCACCAATTACAATTTTATCATAGACATCACCCATATCGGCCCATTGCAATTCACTGTTAGAAATATAATCAAATAACTTACGAATTACAGAAGTTTCTCTTTGAACTTCTCCTATATAATGTATACCAACATCCCACTCAAAACCTTTACGTTTAAAAATATGAGTAAATCCTCCAGCAATATAATGACGTTCTAAAACCAATACTTTTTGACCCTCTTTGGCCAAAATAGCAGCAGAAGTTAAACTGCCCATTCCAGAACCAATAATTATGGTATCGTATTTTTCTGCTAAAGCAGGATTTTTCTTGTAAGATTGAATCATAAGATTAATTGTAAAAGCCTTCTCGCTAATATACAATCAATTTTATTTAAATTTTAAGTTGATTTTCTTTTGGTAAAATATACAATCACTTCTTTTTTAGGAATTCTTTTATTCTAATTTAAGATTCGAATAAAGCTTTTAATTCTGTTGCTTCGTTAGGAAGCATTTTTCCTGCCACAACTAAACTCAGCTGTTTTCTTCTTAAAGCACTATCAAAGCGTTTTTTTTCTAAATCAGTTTCAGGAATTATTTGAGGAATTTGAACAGGCTTTCCAGTTTCATCTACAGCAACAAAAGTATAAATACCTTCGTTTACTTTGGTTCTTTGTCCTGATTGCCTGTCTTCAATCCAAACATCAACATAAATTTCCATAGAAGATTTAAAAGCTCTAGAAACTTTTGCTTCTAATGTTACTACACTTCCTACAGGAACAGATTTATTAAAAGCAACATGGTTTACAGAAGCGGTTACAACAATTCTACAAGAATGACGTCTAGCAGCAATACTGCAAGCTCTATCCATTCTTGCCAACAATTCTCCACCAAAAAGATTATCTAAATAATTAGTGTCTCCAGGTAAAACTAAATCAGTAAGTACAGTTAAGGATTCTTTTGCTGTTTTTGCTTCCATCTAAAAAATTTCTGCAAAGATAAGCATCGTCTTTAATAAAATCTATTTTTTAACCAACAACCAAGCATCTTTAGAAATCGTTTTTTGTATTCTATATAAGTTGTTTATAGCATCATTTCTGTTTGTGTAGCTTTCAAAAGTAACCTCTGTTAAACCCCATTTATTAACGCCTAATATATTGGAATTGTAACCTAATTTTTTCAATTGCTTTACTTTCTTTTCTGCATTTTCTTTAAACTGAAAAGCACCTGCAACTACATGAAAAGATTTCACTTCTTTTTTCTTTATATTTAAATCTATTGTTGGTAATGGATTAGATATTACAAAAGTAGCCGCTTGTATTTTTTTCTCTAAAGCTTTTTCTTGATTTGCTAAAAAAGTTTTTTGATTATTATTTTGAATAGCTTTATTGCCTATAAAGCCCAATGTTAATAAAATAGCAGCTGTTGCAGCATATTTTATAAAGGCAGGAACCCCTTTCTTAGGTTCTTTTTCTGAAATAGGAATTAAAGGTTTTACAACAGTTTCTTTTCTATTAATTAGAGAAGATGCAACGTTTTCTAAGCCAAACGATTCAGAAAGATAATTTACGTTATAATTTGGTGTAAATATAATTTGACGATTCTCATTCAATGTTAAAACCCCAATATTTCCAATTTCTAAAGGTTTTGTTTGAATTTCATTTTGCCATTTAATTACAGATAAACTAATTGCAGTTGATGCTTTTTCAAAAGAAATATTTTCTGATGATGCAATATAATTTGTCAATAAACCATCACTATCTTTTAAATGAGCATTAAATGTAACTTGTTTTGATGGTGGGTAAAAAGTATGATTACTTTCATTTAAACTTGCACCTTTTTTATTAGTTACAAACCCTCCAAAATCAGGAACAATTACACAATCATATCTATATAGTAAATCGTTAATGTAGTTGGCTAAAATCATATAAACAAATTTAAAATTTTTGTGATTAAAAAGAAGGTTTTAGAGTTATATTTATTAACAAAAATTTGATACCTTGGTTTTCAAATTGTTACAAATTGAAAGATGAAAAATTATTGGCAATTCTGCGTTTGCAGAAGAGTAAAGCTATTGGAGATATTTTAGCAAAAAAATTAATTGTTAATGTAGGTGATGTGCAGCAAATCTTCAAAGAAAAGACAGCTTCACTGCAAAAAATTAATGGAATAGGGGCAAATGCGTTAAAGCATCTTTTTGATAAAAAGAATATTCAGTTTGCTGAAGCAGAGCTAAAGTATATTCAAGAAAATAATATTGATTACACCTATTTCTTAGCAAATGATTATCCCAAAAATCTGCATAACTGTATAGATAGTCCTATTCTAATGTTTAAAGATGGTAATATCAATTTTAATAATCATAAAATTATTTCTATTGTAGGTACTAGAAATATGAGTTCTTACGGCAGAGATTTTATTACTAAATTGATAGATGATTTAACAGAATATAATCCAATAATTGTTAGTGGTTTTGCATATGGAGTAGATATTTGTGCGCACAAAAGAGCTGTTAAAAATAATTTGCAAACTGTTGCTGTTTTGGCTCACGGTTTTGAAACCATTTATCCAAAAGTGCATAAAAAAAATATTCATCAAATTAATGAAAATGGAGGTTTTTTAACAGAATTTTGGAGCGATGAACAACCCTTACGCGAGAATTTTCTGAAAAGAAATCGAATTGTAGCTGGTATTTCTAAGGCAACTATAATTGTAGAATCTGCTGCAAAAGGAGGTTCTTTAGTAACAGCAGACATTGCAAATTCTTACAATAGAGATGTGTTTGCACTGCCTGGAAGAGCAACAGATATTTATAGTAAAGGTTGTAATAATTTAATTAAAAACAATAAGGCTGAATTACTTACTTCTGCCAATGATGTTGTAAGATTGTTAAATTGGGACATTAAAGAGAAACCTAAAAAAGTAATTCAAAAACAACTCTTTTTAGAGTTGAACAGTAATGAGCAAAAAGTGTATGATTATCTTTTAAAAGAAGGGAAACAATTATTAGATGTTATTGCATTAGATTGTGGTATTCCTCTATTTCAACTTTCTTCAATTTTATTACAAATGGAAATGAAGGGCATTTTGAAACCTTTGCCTGGTAAGTTGTTTGAGATTGTTTAAATATGTTTATTTTTGAGTAATATCATTAAAAGATAATGACAACGCAACATAAATTAATCTCAAAAAAGAAACCAACTTTTCCAATAAGTGATGCACTTAATGAGTTTTTGGTAAAATATAAACGAAGTATAAAAATTAGTATTTTATACAACGACTTATTGCGTTTCCAAGGTTCAGTAAATGTCTATGATAAAAATGATGTGGATACACTTTGGGTTAGAACCTATTATTCTGAATGGGATAGATTAGAAATAGACAGAAGTCTTAAAAAAATATACACCATTCTGCATTCAGATGGTAATGAAAGTACAATTCCTTTTTTAAATGTAGATGCTATTGACTATTGTACATTTGGCAACTCCAAACCATTTCGAGTTAAAGTAAGAAATATTTTAAATGATAATTTCACCTATTTCTATATTAAAAAAGCAGATGCTTCACGTGTTTATGGTTTAGAGTTAGAACATCTTTTATCTCCTTACAACATCAACTACTTGGTGTATAAAGACACTTTAATAGAAGAACATATTTCTGGAATTCCAGGAGATGATTTTATCAACAATATTTTACCAAAATGTTCCTCATCAGAAAAATCTCAAATTGCAAAAGAGTTTGTAAAATTTAAAGAACGCTGTTTAATCCGTTTATTAGGCGATATGCGTTCCTATAATTATGTAATTACGCCAATTCATGATTTTGATCAAATTATCTATAAAATTAGAGCTATAGATTTTGATCAACAATCCTATGAAGGAAACCTAAAAGTGTACAATTTACAGTTTATGAAAGAAAACTTTAAGATGGTAGAAATGGTAGGTAGAAAATTACAAAATAGTTCAATAGAACAGTATAAAATTGAAGAACGTTCTTTTATTGCTAAAAGAATGATAACATCACCCAATAGAACTTCAAAAATTATTGAGTGCATGAAAAACGATTTTATTTCTAAGCCAGAAAATATAGAACAACTTAAAAAAGAGTTAATCTCTTATGTAGGAGACGTAAAGTTTAAAGAATGTAAAAATATGGGTGAAATTTTAGAAACCATTTTGGCATTCGTAGAGCGTAATTATCTAGATATCAGTAATAAAGAGTTATTTTAATTCTCCTCTTCATTTCGACTTTATGGAGAAATCTCATTTTCTTTTGAAGCCATTTCCAGCTTTCACTACTCGCTTTTTTCGTTCCTCAAAAGAGCTCAAACAAACCGTTCAATCTGGGCTAAACTTGTTTACTAAATTTTCGCAAATCTCGTAATTACTCTATTTTTAAAGTAATTGGTAAACTATATTTTGTTTTTACAATTTTTCCAGCTTGTTTACCAGGAATAAACTGAGTTAATTTTTGAAGTATTTTATAAACTTTTTCTTTTAGTTTTAAGTTTGAAGCATGTATTTTAATATCAGTTACATTTCCTTTTTTATCAATTGTAAATTGGGTTTGTATTTTATATTTCCCTTCTAATAAATCTAAATTGTCAATCAGTTTTCCTTTAAATTCTTCTTTAACAAAATTTTGTATTTTTTTCTCAAAATCATTTTTCAATCTATCTTTAGGTAATTTTTTTGATTCTTTAAACCTTGCCGGTTCTTCAACAATAAAGCCCATTATTGCACCTTCCTCTTCTGTAAAATAAATAGTCTCTTCTTCTACTATTTCTCCAATTGTATCAACTATTTCTGTGATATCTCCAGATGTTATTGATTCTACAATACTATCTTTATCAGAATTTGTTTCACACATTGCAATTCCAATTGTTTGAGGTGGAGGAGGAACTAACTTCTTTGCAACAGAACTTTCTAAAACTGAATCTTTTTTAATGATTTTTACAGCATCTTTGAAAACAATATTTTCAATTTTCTGTCTTTTTCCGTTGGGATATTGGCAACTAAAAAGTGTAGTTCCCATTGTAAAAAACAGCGCCAAAATAAATAACTTTTGAAAGGATAATCGTTTTTGAAAAGTTATTGGCGGTATTTCAATTACAATTGAATCTAATTGCTTTTTGTAAAAATGGCCGCAAACACGTTGGTTTTTATTTTCAACCAAATAATATTGAATATCTTCAAGAGTTTTTTCTGTAAAATCAACAACAGTTTTATCGCAAGAACTACAAAATCTGCCCTTCTCTTTGGGAGTCATTGTATTCCAGTTTTCATTACAGGGTTTTGGAATAGAAATCTTAAATTTTGAGTTTATCATAGAAAGTTTTTCTAATTAAAATCAAATAAGATGCCAAAACTAACATTTCACGAACTAAAATGATGATGCTTTTAAGACATTAAGTAGGCCTTTAAATCCTCATAAGAACTTGCTTTCAAGGCTACTTTTTTATTATTAATTACTTTCTTAATTTGCTCAGGAATTTCAACTTTTACAGGTAAAGTTTCTTCAACAACATCTAAAAATTTTACAGGATGTGCAGTTTCTAAAAATACGCCAAATTCGTTTTCTTGTAAACCGTATTTTTTTAACCCTAAATACCCAACAGCTCCATGAGGATCTGCTATATAACCAGATTTTTCATAGATTTTCTGCATCGTTTCACGAGTTTCACTATCGGAAAAACTATAAGATGAAAACCCTTTTTTTAAGTTTTTTAAATCATTATTAAATAATTCTCTAATTCTAATAAAGTTACTTGGGTTTCCAACATCCATGGCGTTAGAAATTGTAGCTTTAGACGGTTTTGGAGTGTAAACACCATCTTTTAAAAAGTTAGGAACTGTATCATTTACATTTGTAGAAGCCACAAAATGTTTTACAGGTAAACCTAATTTTTGTGCCATAATTCCTGCGCAAATATTCCCAAAATTTCCACTTGGTACAGAAAATACAATGTCTTTATGTTCTTTGTGTAATTGTTTGTAAGCAAAGAAAAAGTAAAACATTTGAGGCAGCCAACGTGCAACATTTATGGAGTTAGCAGAGGTTAGCGTTCTTTTAATGTCTTCATCTAAAAAAGCAGTTTTTACCATTTCTTGGCAATCGTCAAAAACGCCATCTACTTCTAAAGCTGTAATGTTTTGCCCTAAAGTAGTCAGCTGTTTTTCTTGAATATCACTTACTTTTCCTGAAGGATATAGAATTACTACATTAACTCCTTTTGTACCTAAAAATCCATTAGCAACTGCACCACCTGTATCTCCAGAAGTTGCTACTAAAACAGTTACTTCTTCTTCATTTCCGTGGTTAAAATACTCTAAACATTGTGCCATAAATTTTGCACCAACATCTTTAAAAGCCATTGTTGGGCCGTGAAACAACTCTAGTGTTCCAATATTATCATCAACTTTTACAACAGGAAAATCGAAAGTAAGTGTATTAGAAATAATATCTTTTAATTTATCTTCAGGTATTTCATCACCTACAAATTGTTTAATAGCTTCAAAAGCAATTTCGTGATTGGAATAATTAGAAATATTAGCGATAAAATCTTTTGGTAAAGGTGTAATGTTTTCTGGAAAATAAATGCCTCTGTCCTTTGCCAAACCTTCTACAACTGCATTTTTAAAAGTTGTTTTTGGTGATTTATGGTGTAAACTGTAATAGTTCATTTTTTTAGTCTTTAGTATTTAGTCTGTACCTTTAGGTCATAAATCGCCATTTAAAACTAACGACTCCGAGCTAACAACTACTGACTTATAGAATTTTTATTCCTTCTTGATTTATTTTTGATGTAAACAATTCAAAATCTATTCCTTTATTTCTGTAGCTTTTTTCAATGGAATTGTAAACATTTCTTGCAATTTTATCACCTTTACAAAGCGCGAAAATTGTTGGGCCAGAACCACTAATGCCTGCACCTAAAGCTCCAGCTTGTATGGCCGCATTTTTAACTTCATCAAAAAATGGAATTAACTTTTTACGATGTGGTTCAACAATAATATCTACCAAAGAATTACTGATTAAATTGTAGTCGTTAGAATATAAGCCACTAATTAAACCACCAACATTGGCCCATTGTGTAATTGCATCTTTTAAAAGAATTTCTTTAGGTAACACATTTCTTGCATCTTCTGTTCTCACTTCAATTTGAGGTCTTATGGCTACTAATCTTAATTCTTGAGGAACAGGTAATTTTATAATCTCCAAAGGTTCATAACTTCTAATCAACACAAAACCGCCATAAATAGCAGCCGCTACATTATCTGCAATTTGAGAGCCACAAGCTATTTCCTCACCAAACATTGCAAATTTTGTTAACGCTAAATTAGCGTATTTGTGATTTAGTAATTGGTTTGTACCAAAAGCAGCACCAGCAGCACTTGCGGCCGAACTTCCTAAACCACTTCCTGGAGAATAGCCTTTATGTATGGTTAATTGAATTCCAAAATCTGCATTGGCATCAAGCAACATTTTTTTAACAACGGCACTTGCTGCGTTTTTATCAACATCGTAAGATAAATTTGCACCAGTAATATTTGTGATTTCTACACCTTTTTGAGGAGTTTTTATAAAAGTCATTGTGTCTCCAATCTCATCCACAGCAAAACCAAGCGAATCAAATCCACAAGAAACATTAGCAACAGTTGCAGGAGAAAATATTTTTAAATAATCCATATTTTTTTAGTTTGCAGTTTTCAGTCACAGTTTTCAGCCAGTTGTTTACTGAAAACTGTGACTGCAAACTGAACACTTATTTATTCGCAATTCTAATTACATCCGCAAAAATACCAGAGGCAGTAACATCTGCCCCAGCTCCAGCTCCTTTTATAATTAAAGGGTTTTCTGGATATCTATCTGTGTAAAACAGTACAATATTATCACTTCCTTCTAAATTATAAAAAGGATGATTTGCAGCAATATGTTTTAAACCAACATTGGCTTTTCCATCAACAAATTCGGCTACATATTTTAAACGACAATCTTTATTGTTTGCTTCTTTATAAAGATCTTGAAAATGTATTTCATTTTTGGTTAAAGATGCGTAAAAATCATCATTATTAGAAGTTTTTAAACTTTCTTCTGGTAAAAACGCATTTTTAGCAATATCATCTAATTCTAATTTGTAACCACTTTCTCTAGCTAAAATTAAAATTTTACGAGCAACATCAACTCCACTTAAATCAATTTTTGGATCAGGTTCTGTATAACCTTCTTTTTGAGCCTGCGCAACAACATCATGAAATGTTGAATTCTCATTAAAATTATTGAAAACAAAGTTTAAACTTCCAGATAAAACAGCCTGAATTTTGTGAACTCTATCTCCAGAATTAATTAGGTTTTTCAATGTGTCAATAATAGGCAAACCTGCACCAACATTGGTTTCGAATAAGAAAGAAGCATTGTATTTTCTAGAAACTTCTTTTAAAGTTTTGTAATTTTCATATTCAGAGGCACAAGCAATTTTATTACAAGTTACAACAGAAATACTTTCGCTTAAATATTTTTCATAAATTTTAGCAACTTCGTGATTGGCTGTATTATCAATAAAAACACTATTTCTGTAATTGGTTTCTTTTACTTTTTTGTAAAAATTATCTAAGCTTGTTGGTTCTCCATTTCCTAAATTTTCCGCCCAATTTTCTAGATTTATTCCTTCATTGTCAAAAAACATTTTTCTAGAATTGGAAATTCCGATAACTCTAATGTTTAGTTTTAAATTCTCTTTTAAGAATTTTTTCTGTTGATGTAATTGTGCTAAAAAGCGTTCACCAACATTACCAACACCTGTTACAAATAGATTTAATTGTTTTATTTTTTCTTCAAAAAATTGCTCATGTAAGGTGTTTAGTGCCTTTTTTGCATCATATTTATTTATTACTGCAGAAATATTTTTCTCAGATGAACCTTGTGCAATTGCTCTTACATTAACATTATTTTTACCCAAAGCACTAAACATTTGTCCACTTAAACCTTGATAATTTTTCATGCTCTCTCCAACCACGGCAATAATAGCTAAATCATTTTCAATACTAATTGGTTTTATTTTTTTACGTGCTATTTCTATGCTAAACGTAGCATCTAAAAGCACTTTTGCTTTTTCTGCATCAGTGGCATAAACTCCAACACAAATGGAATGTTCTGATGAAGCTTGAGTAATAAAAACAACATTAATTTTGGCTATAGAAAGCGTTTCAAATAGACGTTTAGAAAACCCAGGGATGCCAATCATTCCTCCACCTTCTAAGGTAATTAAACTAATATCTTCTATATGAGAAATTCCTTTTACTTCATTTCCATTTTTAGGATTTTTAGAAATTAAAGTGCCAGCGTTTTCTGGGTCAAAAGTATTTTTTATTCTGATAGGAATTAACTTACGCAAAGAAGGCTGAATTGTTGGTGGATACAATACTTTTGCACCAAAATGAGACAATTCCATAGCTTCTTCGTAAGAGATTTCTGGAATTGCAAAAGCCTGTTTTACTACTCTTGGATTTGAAGTAAACATCCCTGAAACATCTGTCCATATTTGTAATTCTTCTGCATTTAGTGCAGCAGCATAAATGGAAGCTGAAAAGTCTGAACCACCTCTTCCTAAAGTAGTCGTTTCATTATCATCATTAGAAGAAATAAAGCCGCCTAAAAGTGTAACCTGATGTTTATTTTCATTAAAAAAAGCAGCAATATTTTGATTTGTGATTTCAAAATTTACCTGAGCATTCAAGTATTCATCATTTGTAGAAATTAAATCTCTGCTTTCTTTATGAATAGCATTTAAGGTTTCTTTTGCAGCATTTGCAATAATGTAAGAAGATAATCTTTCTCCAAAACTACAAACCTTTGCTAACGTTTTGTCAGATAATTCTTGTAACAGAAAAATACCTTCGTAAATAGATTGTAGTCTACTAAAAAGCGCATCAACTTCGTCAGAGACTTCTTTTTTGTGAGTTTTTACTAAATCTTCAATTACTTGAAAATGCAATTCTTTAATCGAATTTAAAATTGATTTAGCTTGATTAATATCTTCTAAAGCTTCATTTGTACCCGCAATTAAATTATTGGTGGTTTTACCAAATGCAGAAACCACAACTGCCACTTTATTCTCTTTTGATGTTTTAGCAACAATGCTTAAAACTTGTTTTATGTTTTTTGAATTTGCTACTGATGAGCCTCCGAATTTTAATACTTTCATCTTAAAAAATGATAAATAATTTGTTCTTATTTTGGTATTTCGTTGATATACGAAATTATTGTTAACCTGATTGATATGAATGTAGTAGAACCCCTAAAGGGTTGTAGTTCTTGTAGAAGTACGAATGATCGTATTCATAAAAACGTCAGCTACAGTTGTAGCATGATCTGAATTTTTATGTAGAATATTAGAAATCATGCAACAAAAGTAGAAGTATTATTTATTTTGAAAGGGTTTATTGATGGATATTTTAAAGATTTATATAATTTATATGAAAATCTTAAAAATTGAAGTATAAAATCAAGATTATCTACTTTTTAATTAAATAATTTGCTTTTTCTTTAATTACTAGGGCAATCGGTTTATTTTGAATTTTACTCTCTAACCAAGACAAGATATCTAAGTATAAAAAAGCTCTTTTTTCATAAGGATGATTTTCAAACTCTTTTAATTTGGCATGTATTTTTTTGAATTCATTTTTTATTTCATGAGGAAAAACATCACTCAAATCCCTAATAGAAGTCAAGAATATTTTTTGAACCTCTTGTAAATTTTCCATTTTCAATAGAAACTTATAGGTATCTAAAAATTGTCTTTCTAAATCGTAATCTAAACCACATTCATAATGAGCAATTAAGTTTAAAATTCTTGCAAAACATTGTAAATCTTCAGCAGAACTAAGGTTTTTAGACTTTATAATTTTTTGCAAATATGTTATGCAGAGCTTGTTTTTTCCCATTCCAAAATAAAGGCAAGCAATCTTATAATATAGCATTACAACATAATGACTATCTAACCTACTTTTATAATTTTCTATTTTTTCATTGATAATTGTAACTAAATATTCCCCTTCAGAAAAATTGGCTTCTAAAAAGTGTAAATGCAGCTTATTTGCATATAAATACTGAAAAATCAGCAGTTCTGTATTTGTATTTGACGGAATTACATCTTGTGAGACAGCATTTTCAAAAGAAGTTAGCTCATCTTTAAAGGTGGATATCTTTTTCACAAAAAAACAAGCTTCTAATAAATAGTTTATTCCTTTTAAGTAAAAAACAGGATGTTGAGTGATGTGTTTTTTATCCTCTTTAAATAAATCAACCCATTTTCGAGCATATTTATAACTTTGTAAAAAATCTTGACATAAAAAACTAAACCATAAATGTGATTTATATAACCATAACTTTTCGCGAAATCCAAAAGTGTTAAAATCGTATTTTGGTAGTTTAGTATAAAAATATTTATTGATAAACTCTAGTTCTTCGTTGTTTTTCACATATCCATTTTGTAATAAATGGCTGTATAATTGCAAGGATAGATTAGATAATTTACTGGCGGTAACATTTTGTTGACTTAATGTTTTTGCTTGCACAGATAGTTGATCTGCTCTATTGCTTAAACTTCTTGTAATATATTGTGTTTCAATAACTTTTTCGAGTTCAACAATTTCGTAAGCAATATTTTTCTCTTCGTTTTCTAGTGCTAAATTTTTTGCCTTGTCAAGTAACTTTAAACTCTGTTTGTATAAACCTTTTTGATATAAAACTGTGGCAAAGTCCAATTGTTCACGAATTTGAATTCTTATATTTTTATGAGCAGGATTTAAACGTAAGCTAATTAAAATCTGCTTGTATAAATGTGCTTTTAAATTTGATAATTGTTGTTTAGAAACAATTCCGCTTTTAATAATTACCTTTTCATCATATACTTTTAATTTTTCTAAAAACTTAAAAAGTGAGAAAAATTTAGCATCAATATTACCTCCTAATCTTCCAACATAAAGATTAAATTGTCGCTTTTCAGACTTCGTTAAAGACTTAATTAGTATAAAAAGAGCGTCGTTTGGATTATTGACTGATGTAGTAATTTTTACCATAAACTATTGATTATAAAATACTTGTATTTTTACCAAGTATATTAGAAATCGTACTGAATTGTAAAAATAACCATTTATTTCAATCTCATTAATATACATTTGATTAAATATAAATTTAATCTTCACAAATTATGCAAGATAATAAGGTTCAAATTTTTGATACAACTCTCAGAGATGGAGAACAAGTTCCTGGTTGTAAGTTAGATACTCAACAAAAATTGGTAATCGCAGAAAGATTAGATTTATTAGGAGTAAATGTAATAGAAGCTGGTTTTCCAGTATCAAGTCCAGGTGATTTTAAATCTGTATCGGAAATTGCAAAAATTGTAAAAAATGCTACAGTTTGTGGTTTAACAAGAGCTGTAGAAAATGATATAAAAGTTGCTGCAGAAGCTTTAAAATGGGCAAAATATCCAAGAATTCACACAGGAATTGGTACGAGTGATTCTCATATAAAATTCAAATTTAATTCCTCCAGAGAAGCAGTAATTGAGCGCGCTGTAAAGGCAGTTTCTTATGCGAAAAGTTTTGTGGAAGATGTAGAATTTTATGCAGAAGACGCGGGTAGAACCGATAATGCATATTTAGCTAAAGTTTGTGAAGAAGTGATTAAAGCAGGAGCTACTGTTTTAAATATTCCTGATACAACAGGATATTGTTTACCTGAAGAATATGGTGCTAAAATGAAATATTTACGTGAAAACGTAAGAGGTATAGAAAAGGTAACCCTTTCTTGCCATTGTCATAACGATTTAGGAATGGCAACAGCTAATTCAATTGCAGGTGTTATTAATGGAGCGCGTCAAATAGAATGTACTATAAACGGAATTGGAGAGCGAGCAGGAAATACAGCTTTAGAAGAGGTTGTTATGGTGTTAAAACAACATCCATATTTAAATCTAGAAACAAGCATCAATACAAAATTATTATACGATACCTCTATAATGGTTCGTGAAAGTATGGGAATGCCTGTGCAACCTAATAAAGCAATTGTTGGTGCCAATGCATTTGCACATAGTTCTGGAATTCATCAAGATGGAGTCATAAAAAATAGAGAAACTTACGAAATTATGGATCCTGAAGATGTTGGTGTTACAGAGAGCGCTATTGTGTTAACTGCTAGAAGTGGTAGGGCAGCTTTAGCTTATAGAGCAAAAAAAATTGGTTATGAATTAACAAAACTACAATTAGATTCAGCTTACAAGGAGTTTTTGCAACGAGCAGATCAGCAAAAAGAAATTAAGGATAAAGATATCCATGTTATTATGAAAGAAATAAATACTATTACAAATAGTACTGTGGCATAAAAAACCATAGAAAAATTTCACTATTTTTAGGATGCTTTTTTATAAAGAAAGTTAACTTTGGTTTTAAATTAGATTTAAATATATGAAATATACAATTGCCGTTATTCCTGGAGATGGAATTGGACCGGAAGTAACAGATCAAGCCAAAAAAGCATTAGATGCTGTTGCAGAAGCTTATGATCATATATTTTTATATAAAGAAGCACAAATTGGTGCTTGTGCTATTGAATCTACAGGAGGGCCTTTACCAAAAGAAACTATTGAGGTTTGTAAAAATGCAGACGCTATTTTATTTGGTGCAGTTGGTGATCCAAAATATGATAATGATCCAAGTGCAAAAGTACGTCCAGAACAAGGTTTATTAAATTTAAGAAGAGAATTAGATTTATATTGTAACGTTAAACCTGTAAAAGCCTACGATAATTTAATCTATAACTCCCCCTTAAAGAGAGAGGTTATTAAAGGAACGGATTTTGTAATTTTTAGAGAGCTGTCTGGTGGAATTTATTTTGGCAAAAAAGAACTGAGTAAAGACAAGAAAATGGCCTATGACAGTTGTATATATACCGTAGATGAAATTTCAAGAATAGCCCATTTAGCCTTTAAAGCGGCGCAAAACAGAAATAAAAAAGTTACCTTAGTAGACAAAGCAAATGTTTTAGAAACCTCTCGTTTATGGAGAAAAACAGTGGCTGAAATAGCAAAAGAATATCAAGATGTTACTTTAGAATTTTTGTTTATAGATAATGCAGCAATGCAATTAATTTTAAATCCAAAACAATTTGATGTCATTTTAACAGAGAATTTATTTGGTGATATTATCTCAGATGAAGCAAGTGTAATTTCGGGTTCAATAGGTTTGTTAGCTTCTTCTTCAATAGGAAATCACAATGCGTTATTTGAACCAATTCATGGTACATTTCATCAAGCAACAGGCAAAGATATTGCCAATCCATTAGCTTCTATTTTGTCAGCATCTATGCTTTTGTGGCATTTAGGTTTACATGAAGAAGCAGATGCTATAGAAAGAGCCGTTGAAAAATCTATTGCGTTAGGAATTACAACCAAAGATATAAAACGCAAAACACAAAAATCTACATCAACCTCAAAAGTTGGAGATTTTATTGCAGATTATATTACAAATCAAGACGATAGTAATATGAATTTTAAAAATATTCATATGGGGCAAAGCACTATTATTTAAATGATATACAAATGTGTTTTTTAGAAGCCATTTCCAGCTTTCGTTACTCGCTTTTTTTGCGAAAAAACAAAAAAGAGCTCAAACAAACCACTCAATCTGGGCTAAACCAGTTTGCTAACTTTTATAAAAAAAATAAAGATAATTTCTTTTTTTAAAGAAAATAGTACCATATTTGTCGCTCAAATGAAGAATCAAATCATAAATATCATTTCAATTTTAGTTGTCATCGTAATTATTACGAGTTGATGAGGAAGTGATATCTATACATAAAATTTAAATAGAAACCTTCCAGTAAAATGGAGGGTTTTTTATTGCGTTTATTTTAATTATTGAATATCATATAAAAAATAGGTTAAGTAGTTGATAAACAATTAAATAATCTCATTTTTTTATATCTGAAAGTAAAAAGTGATATTGAATTTTATGCAACGAAAAACAAGAAATAGAATAATTTAGTCAACAAAACGAAGAAATCATTAAATGAAATTAAACAAACACAGTAGCAGATTAACTCAAGATGAATCTCAACCAGCATCACAAGCCATGTTATACGCGGTTGGTTTATCAGATGAAGATATGCAAAAAGCACAAATAGGGATTGCTAGTACTGGTTACGATGGGAATCCTTGTAATATGCATTTAAACAGACTTAAAGAAGAAGTTAAAATTGAGTGTAAAATTGCAGGTTTAGTTGGTTTAGGATTTAATACAATTGGTGTTTCAGACGGAATTTCTATGGGAACTTCTGGTATGAATTATTCGTTAGTTTCTAGAGATATTATTGCAGATTCTATAGAAACTGTAATGAATGCTCAAAGTTATGATGGTTTAATAGCAATTGTAGGTTGCGACAAAAATATGCCTGGAGCAGTAATTTCCATGTTACGTTTAAATCGCCCATCAATTATGATGTATGGTGGAACAATAGCATCTGGAAATTACAAAGGAAGAAAATTAAATATTGTTTCTGCTTTTGAAGCTTTAGGACAAAAAGTTGCAGGTGAAATTGAAGAAGAAGAATATAAGCAAATTATAAAAAAAGCAATTCCAGGAGCAGGTGCTTGTGGGGGAATGTACACTGCTAATACTATGGCTTCAGCAATTGAATGTATGGGTTTTGCATTACCTTACAATTCATCAATTCCTGCTGAGAACCCTAATAAACTATCAGAATCAGAAAGACACGCTAGAGCAGTAAAAAATTTGCTAGAAAAAGACTTAAAACCTTTAGATATCATTTCTAAAAACTCAATTGAAAATGCTATCGCTCTAGTAAATGCTTTAGGAGGTTCTACAAATGCGGTATTGCACTTTTTAGCAATTGCACACGCTGCAGATATTGATTTTACATTAGAAGATTTCCAAAGAGTATCAGATAGAACTCCATTAATTGCAGATTTAAAACCATCTGGTAAATATTTAATGGAAGATGTTCATGGAGTTGGGGGTACACCAGCAATTATGAAATATTTGTTAGAAAACGATTATTTACACGGAGATTGCATGACAGTTACTGGTAAAACCTTATCTGAAAATTTGATTGATGTAAAAGCAATGGAATTTGATGAACAAGATGTTATTTTTCCTAAAGATAAAGCTTTAAAGACTTCGGGCAATCTTCAGATTTTATACGGAAACCTAGCTACTGAAGGAGCTGTAGCAAAAATTTCAGGTAAAGAAGGTTTATTGTTTGAAGGTAAAGCAGTGGTTTATGATGGAGAACAAGCAGCTAACACAGGAATTTCAAAAGGAGAAGTAGAAAGAGGAGATGTCGTCGTCATTAGGTACGTAGGTCCAAAAGGAGGTCCAGGAATGCCAGAAATGTTAAAACCGACTTCTTTAATTATGGGAGCAGGTTTAGGTAAATCTGTAGCTTTAATTACAGATGGTCGTTTTTCAGGCGGAACTCATGGTTTTGTGGTAGGTCATATTACACCCGAAGCACAGTCTGGAGGTACAATTGGATTAATTAGAACTGGAGATAAAATTAGAATAAGTGCAGAAGATAATTCTATTAATGTTTTAATTTCTCAAGAAGAATTGGCAGAAAGAAGAGCTAACTGGATAGCTCCAGAACCTAAGCACAAAAAAGGAATTTTATATAAATATGCAAAATATGTAGCATCAGCATCTAAAGGATGTGTTACTGATTTATAAAAATAAGAAAATATGGAAACACAAACCATAAATACTATTAAGAAACTTACTAAAACCAAGGAGCGTATTTCTGGTAGTGAGGCAATTGTAAGATGTTTAATTGAAGAAGGAGTAGATATTTTATATGGATATCCTGGAGGAGCAATTATGCCTGTTTACGACGAATTGTATAAATATCAAGACAAAATTCATCATGTTTTAACAAGGCATGAACAAGGGGCAACACATTCAGCGCAAGGCTATGCAAGAATTTCAGGAAAAGTAGGTGTAGCCATGGCTACTTCTGGTCCAGGAGCAACCAATTTAATTACAGGTATTGCAGATGCACAAATAGATTCTACACCAATGGTTTGTATTACAGGTCAAGTACCTTCACATTTATTAGGTTCTGATGCTTTTCAGGAAACAGATATCGTAGGCATTTCAACGCCAGTTACTAAATGGAATTGCCAGGTTACAAAGGCAGAAGATATTCCTGAAGCTTTGGCAAAAGCTTTTTATATAGCAAAAAGTGGAAGACCAGGTCCAGTTTTGGTAGATATTACTAAAGATGCTCAGTTTAACGAATTTGATTTTTCTTACGAGAAATGCACAAAAGTTAGAAGTTATAATCCAGTTCCAACAACTGATATTTCTAAAGTTGAGGAAGCTGCAAAAATAATTAACGCTGCAAAGAAACCCTTAATTGTTTGGGGTCAGGGAGTTGTTTTAAGTGAAGCGGAAGAGCAATTGATTGCTGTAGTAGAAAAAGCGGGTATTCCTGCTGCTTGGACAATTTTAGGAGCTTCCGCGATACCAACTTCACATCCTTTAAATATTGGAATGGTAGGAATGCATGGTAATTATGCTCCAAATATGTTAACCAATGAATGTGATGTTTTAATCGCAATCGGTATGCGTTTTGATGATAGAGTCACTGGTAGTTTAGAAACGTATGCAAAACAAGCTAAGGTTATTCATTTTGAAATTGACCCTGCTGAAATTGATAAAAATGTAAAAACAGACGTTGCTGTTCTTGGTGATGCAAAAGTAGGTTTAGATGCTCTTTTGCCATATTTGAAGGAAAATTCTCATAATGAGTGGCATCAAAAGTTTAAAGATTTATATGCTATTGAATATGAAAAAGTCATTAAAGACGATTTATATCCAACTAAAGAAGGCTTAACAATGGGAGAGGTTTTGAAAGAAATCAATATTCAGAGTCAAGGAAAAGCAGCTATAGTAACCGATGTTGGTCAGCACCAAATGGTAGCCTGCAGATATGCAGATTTTAATGTTACCAAAAGTAATATTACTTCTGGTGGTTTAGGAACAATGGGTTTTGGTTTGCCAGCAGCAATTGGAGCAAAAATGGCGGCTCCAGAACGGGAAGTAGTTTCAATTTCTGGTGATGGAGGTTACCAAATGACAATACAAGAATTAGGAACTATTTTTCAGCAAAAAGCAGCTGTTAAAGTAGTGGTGCTGAATAATGATTTTTTAGGAATGGTTCGTCAATGGCAGCAGTTATTTTTTGATAAACGATATGCATCCACAGAAATGGTTAATCCAAACTTTGTAGCAATTGCAGAAGGGTATTACATCAAGGCAAAAAAAGTTACCAAACGTGAAGAATTAGCACCAGCTGTAAAAGAAATGATGGAAAGTAAGGAAGCTTATTTTTTAGAAGTTTGTGTAGAAAAAGAAGACAATGTATTTCCTATGATTCCTTCAGGAGCAAGTGTTTCAGATATAAGATTAGAATAAGATGAGTGTAGAAGAAAAACAATTGTATGCAGTATCAATTTATACTGAAAACAATATTGGATTATTGAATAGAATATCAGCAATTTTTCAAAGAAGACATATAAATATTGAAAGTTTAAATACCTCTCCTTCAGAAATTGAAGGTGTCTCTAAATTTACTGTTGTAGTGAATATGAATGAGATAAATATTAAAAAAATTATTGGTCAGATTGAAAAACAAGTAGAGGTTATAAAAGCTTATTATCATAATCTTGACGATACTATTTATCAAATAACAGGGTTATTTAAAATTAAATCTGAATTATTATTTGAGGAGCGTCAAATTCAGAATATTATAAAAGAAAGTAATGCAAGAATTGTTACAGTTAATAAAGAATTTTTTGTTCTAGAAAAATCAGGTAAAAAAGAAGAAGTCGTAACACTATATAATCAATTGAGCGTTTTTGGAATAATGCAATACACACGTTCAGGTTTGATTGCGGTTACAAAAGAGGAAATGAAAATATCATCATTATTACAAACATACAACAACTAAATATACAGAAATGTCAAATTATTTTAACACATTAACATTAAGGCAAAAATTAGAGCAACTAGCAAAATGTCGTTTTATGGACGCTTCAGAATTTGAAGACGGCGTAAACGCCTTAAAAGGAAAGAAAATTGTTATTGTGGGCTGTGGAGCACAAGGTTTAAATCAAGGTTTAAATATGAGAGAATCTGGATTAGATATTTCTTATACATTGAGGCAATCTGCAATCGATCAAAAAAGAGAATCTTACATTAATGCTACATCAAATAATTTTAAAGTAGGTACGTATGAAGAAATGTTGCCAACAGCAGATTTAGTAATTAATTTAACACCAGATAAACAGCACACCAATGTTGTAAACGCGGTTATGCCCTTAATGAAAGAAGGAGCAACATTATCTTATTCTCACGGTTTTAATATTGTTGAAGAAGGTATGAAAATCCGTGAAGATTTAACCGTAATTATGGTAGCGCCAAAATCTCCTGGATCTGAAGTTCGTGAGGAGTACAAAAGAGGATTTGGAGTACCTACATTAACTGCAGTTCACCCTGAAAATGATCCCCAAGGAAAAGGTTGGGCACAAGCAAAAGCATATGCAGTTGCAACTGGTGGAAATAGAGCTGGAGTATTAGAATCATCTTTTGTTGCTGAAGTAAAATCAGATTTAATGGGAGAGCAAACTATTTTATGTGGTTTGTTACAAACTGGTGCAATTTTATCGTTTGATAAAATGGTAGAAGAAGGAATTGATGCTGGTTATGCTGCTAAGTTAATTCAATTTGGTTGGGAAACCATAACTGAGGCTTTAAAGCATGGAGGTATTACAAATATGATGGATAGATTATCTAATCCTGCAAAGGTAGAAGCTTTTAAAATTTCTGAAGAATTAAAAGATATTATGCGTCCATTATTCCAAAAACATATGGACGATATTATGACTGGTCATTTTTCAAAAACAATGATGGAAGATTGGGCTAATGGAGATGTAAACTTATTAAAATGGAGAGCAGCAACAGGAGAAACTGCTTTTGAAAAACAAGAAATAACTACTGATGAAATCTCTGAACAAGAATATTTTGATCACGGAACTTTATTAGTAGCTTTTGTAAGAGCTGGTGTAGAATTGGCTTTTGAGGCAATGACAGAATCTGGAATTATAGATGCGTCTGCATATTATGAATCTTTGCACGAAACACCATTAATTGCTAATACAATTGCTCGTAAAAAATTATATGAAATGAATCGTGTTATTTCTGATACCGCAGAATATGGTTGTTATTTATTTGATCATGCTTGTAAACCTTTACTAACTAATTTTATGAAAACTGTTTCTACAAACGTAATTGGTAAATCTTTTACTTCAGAAAATGGTGTGGACAATCAAGAGTTAATTAAAATTAATGCAATTATTAGAAATCATCCTGTTGAGAAAATTGGTGAGCAGCTAAGGGCCTCCATGACAGCAATGAAAGTTATAAAATCTGCCTAAATAAATTTCAACGTTAACTTTATATTAAGCCTGTCATATTTTAGAATTTGACAGGCTTCTTTTTCACATTAAAATGATGCATACAAAATCAATTTATTTTCCAAGTTTACAAAACGTACAGGAAGCAGCTGAGAATTTAAAGGGTGTTGCCTCTAAAACACCTTTAAGCGAAAACAGAAACCTTTCTAAACAATTTAATGCGAATATTTTTTTTAAAAGAGAGGATTTACAAGTAGTACGTTCTTACAAAATTAGAGGTGCTTACAATAAAATTTCTTTTTTAAATGATGATCAAAAACAACGTGGAATTGTATGTGCAAGTGCTGGAAATCATGCACAAGGAGTTGCTTTGTCTTGCAAGTTAATAGCTATTAAAGGAACTATTTTTATGCCCTCAACAACACCAAATCAAAAGATTGAGCAAGTAAAAATGTTTGGTGAGGCATTTATTGATATTATAATTGAAGGCGATACTTTTGATGATGCATTTGCTGCTGCCCAAAAAGAATGTAGGGCTAAAAATAAAACCTTTATTCATCCTTTTAACGATGAGAAAGTTATTGAAGGTCAGGCAACAGTTGGATTGGAAATTTTAGAGCAAACATCAGAAAAGATAGACTACGTTTTTGTGCCTGTTGGCGGAGGTGGGTTGTCAGCAGGATTATCATCTGTATTTCAAAACTTATCACCAGAAACTAAAATTATTGGAGTTGAGCCAGAAGGAGCGCCATCAATGTTAACATCTATCAACAATAAAATAAATACAAGTTTAGATAAAATAGACCCTTTTGTAGATGGTGCAGCTGTTAAAAAAGTAGGAGATTTAAACTTTGAAATCTGTCAGAAGAATTTGGCCCAAATGGTCACTGTTCCGGAAGGAAAAATCTGTCAGACTATTTTAGATTTGTACAATAAAGATGCAATAGTTGCAGAACCTGCAGGTGCTTTAAGTATAGCTGCCTTAGATTTGTTTGCCGATGAAATAATTGGTAAAAATGTGGTTTGTGTAGTTAGTGGAAGTAATAATGATATTACAAGAACGGCAGAAATTAAAGAAAGAGCATTATTGTTTGCTAGTTTGAAACACTATTTTATTGTGAAGTTTCCACAACGAGCAGGGGCTTTAAAAGAATTTGTAGTTGATATATTAGGTCCAAATGATGATATTACACATTTTGAATATACCAAAAAGAGCAATAGAACAAATGGAGCAGCTGTGGTTGGTTTACAGTTAAAAGCATCAAAGGATTTACTGCCCTTAATTCAAAGAATGAAAGAGAATAATTTCTTTGGTGATTACTTAAACGATAAACCAGATTTGTTTCAGTTTTTGGTTTAATTAAGTTATAATAATCACGAAAACTCGAAATGCTTTTCGTGATTAGACAGCTAAATACTGTAATAAAACTATATTTTTTGACTAATTTTGAATCAATTATATTCAATAAATAAGATTTTATTGATAAACTTACTTTTATGAAAAAACAGTTTAATGAAATTCCGGATACTTATAAAATCTCAGCATTAAAACTTCAAAATACATATTTGGTTGATGGTGAGTTAAAAGAATGGAAAGGAGAAATGGCAGAGGTATATTCTACGATTTCTTCTACCGAAGATTATAAACCAACTTTGCTAGGTAAAGTGCCAAATTTATCTGAAAAAGAAGCCTTAGAAGCATTGAATTCTGCTTATAAAGCTTATGGTAAAGGACAAGGTTTGTGGCCAACAATGCGTGTTGTAGATAGAATTGAATGCATGGAGGAGTTTGCTGAGCAAATGAAAACAAAACGAGATGAGGTTGTAAAACTATTAATGTGGGAAATAGGAAAATCTTTACAAGATTCTGAAAAAGAGTTTGATAGAACAGTTGAGTATATTTATGATACCATTGAAGATTATAAAAAGATGGATCGTGATTCTGCAAAGTTCGATAAACATAGTGGCGTGCATGCTCATATTAGAAGAGGCCCTTTGGGAGTTGTTTTGTGTTTAGGCCCATATAATTATCCTTTAAATGAAACTTTTGCATTGTTGATTCCTGCTTTAATAATGGGAAATACAACAGTTTTTAAACCAGCAAAACACGGAGTTTTATTGTTATCGCCATTAATGGAAGCGTTTAAAAATTCTTTTCCAGAAGGTGTCGTAAATATCATTTATGGTAGAGGACGTGTTTTAGCTACACCAATCATGAAAACCGGTAAAGTAGATGTGTTGGCTTTAATTGGTAATAGTAAATCTGCAAATGCAATTCAGGCAAATCATCCTTATAAAAATAGATTACGTTTAATACTAGGTTTAGAGGCTAAAAACCCTGGGATTGTTTTACCAGACGCAGATTTAGATTTGGCAATTAATGAGTGTATTACAGGTTCTACTTCTTTTAACGGACAAAGATGTACGGCATTAAAAGTATTATATGTGCATGAAAATATTATTGATAAATTTAACAAACGTTTTGCGGAAAGAGTAGATGCTTTAAAATTTGGAAACCCTTGGGAAGATGATATAAAACTAACACCTTTACCAGAGCCAGGAAAACCTGCTTATATTCAAGAATTAATTGATGACGCCACAGCAAAAGGTGCTTCAATTATCAATAAAAAAGGAGGAGAAACCTCAGATAATTTTATTTTTCCGGCAGTATTGTATCCTGTCTCTAAAGACATGCGTGTTTATGAAGAAGAGCAATTTGGGCCTGTAATTCCAATTGTTTCTTTTAAGGATATTCAAGAACCTTTAGATAATATGGCTGAATCTAATTACGGGCAGCAGGTAAGTGTCTTTGGTAGTGAAGTAACAACTTTAGCACCTTTAATTGATGCGTTAGTAAATCTAGTATGTAGAGTAAATTTAAACAGTGCTGCACAAAGAGGACCAGATGTTTATCCTTTTACAGGTAGAAAAGATTCTGCTGTGGCAACACTAAGTGTTCATGACGCTTTACGTTCGTTTTCAATTAGAACCTTTGTTGCTTCTAAAGATACAGAGTACAATAATGCCATTTTACAAGAATTATTAGATAAAAAGGTATCTAATTTTATAAGTACAGATTATCTCTTATAATCGAAATTAGATTTTTTATTAGAAAAGAAGATAATTTAGAAGAAAAGGAAATTATTTTTCGGATTTCTCTTTAATTAAATACATGTAAACAGGAAAGTGATCTGAATATCCTCCAGTATAACTTCCGTTGGAAAAACTTCTGAAAGGATATCCTTTGTATTGTCCTTTTTTACCACTTAAAAAACGTTTATTAAAGATTTTTGCTTGAAACATTTTATACGATGAAAAGTCTTTATTTCCTTTATCTAACAAAGGAGAAGAGATTAAAATCATATCAAATAAGTTCAAATTATCTCTGTAAGCTAAGGTGTTAAATCCTCTTCTATGCAAATCTTCATAAGGATTATAAATGTCCATTTCACCAACATTTTTCTTTTTAGCTTTGGTATTTAAAACCTTTTTAAAACTAGAATTAGTAGGAAAACTAGCGTACAAATAATTGAAAGTACCACTAGTAACTGATTGATTTAAAATATTGTTATAATTGTTTATCTGATTGTTTGTTGTAGCTGAACTTGAAGAACCTCCACCACAATTTGCAAAGTAATTCTCATCGACTAAGTAGCCATATAATTTATATGCACTATTACCAGGCGTAATTATATCACCACCCTTTGCAATTACACCTGTTCCTACAGATTCACCATTTAATTGTAATGATGTTCCAAGATAAGATGTAATATATAAATGTTTTCCTGAGGGAACTTCATACGGGATTACTTCCCAAGAATAACTCCCATTACCTAAGTCTATAATAACAGGGTCACCATTCAAACCATCAGGAAACTGCCAATCACAACCTCCTCCACCTATTCCACCACTAAAATTAGCAGTAAATGATGAATCAGCACTAATTATTGTTACCAAGGAATCATAATCAACTGGTGCTGCAGGCTCACCTTGAGGGCCTTCTGGTCCCTCAGGACCAGGAGTGCCAGAACTCTCAGCATATAGCGCATAAGGAACGCTCATAAGCTGACTAGTTCCAAGAAGCTGATATTCGCTACCACCATCAACATCCATTTCAATTTTAAGATGATGTTCAGAAGCTCCCCAGTCAATATCAGAAAAGGAAGATTGAGCACCATTACCAGTACTTGTTCCTTCACCAATAGTAATGGTAAACAAGCCAAATCCATCGGTAGTTGTTGAGTGAGTCTCTATCCATTGTTCTACTCCAGTGGAGGACTCACTGAGTATAGAAACTCTTACTGAGACATTCTGTTCAACAAGTTCTAGTCCATTGTTGTCTGTTGCAACAGCTTGGTAGGTGAAGCCTTGAGGAGCTTGGGCGAATGCACAAAATGAAATTATAAGACAATAAAAGGTAAGTAGATTTTTCATTTGACTATTCTTCAACTGGGTTTGCAGGACAGTCTGCTTCAACTTTCCTGTTTAAATTTATACCTAATGTAATTTCGTGAGTACTTCCTGTAACAGAGCTAATAGACGATGTTGTGATATCGTAACTATACGAAATGAAGTATTTATTATTTTCAAATGACACCAATGCAGCTAAAGCATCTTCAGTTCTATACTGTAGTCCAAATCCTAAATTGTCTTGATAACGAACAACAGAATTAATATCTAACTGCGCTTTCGAATTAGCTGCTAGCTTCAACAAAAAGGAAGGTTGGACAGAGAACTTAGATTCTTCAGAGAGCTGTTTTTTAAAGCTCCCTATAATGTAATAGTGTCTTGGGATAAAATTAATTTCATTTTCACTATTAAACTTCAACTTAGGCTCCAATAAGTTTGGTGTTGAAATCCCCAGATAATTTCCGTTGCTATGTAGTAAAAACCCTAACGAAATATCAATATTATTAGAGCTTTCAGAATTAGAAAATGCAGGATCGCTAGGGTCATTTAGAATCATATTATCTGGAGAATAATTAGTTTGTAGAAACTTTGCTCCTAAGCCACCTGAGAAATATATTTTCTCACTTAACTGTAACCGTTGACTATAAGCAAATTCTACCATATTGTAGCTCAGTGAGGCCAGCTGATCATTGTATAGGTTTACACCTATCCCATTATTCTTTTTAAGTGGTTTTACTGCTGATGCAGAATAGGTTCTAGGAGAATTTTCAATAGCCGTCCATTGTATCCTTGATGAAACTCGAATTGGAGAATAATCATAGGTAGTTATAAAGGCAGGAGAGAGTTTTACTTCATTAAACAAATATTGTGTTCTATGAGGCAGCTGCTGTCCAATAGCTATATAACTCAGTGAAAAGATTAGTATAAATAAATATCGTTTCATTGCTTATCTTTTTAATGTGATGTGACCAGTAAATGACTGCCCAGAAGTTAATTGAATAGAGTAGAAATAGGCTCCAAAAGGAAGTTCATTACCATAATAGATATTCGTTACATTTTCACTTCCATCCCAATCATTTTGATAATCTGAATTCACATAAACGATTTGTCCCCATCTATTGAAAATTTTAACTTCTACGTTTTCCTCATCTTCAATCCCTTGTATCACCCACAAGTCATTTATATTATCACCATTAGGCGAAATTCCAGTTGGAATAATAATATCACAGTCTTCTGTCAATATTTCTATAGGGAAAACGTCCTCACAATCACTACCATCAATTATTTGAACTTCGTAATCTCCTTCCTGAGATATATTTACATCACTACCACTACCTAAGTATTGTCCAGAGTTAGTATCGTACCAATAAATAGTATAAGGTTCTACACCACCATTAATAATAGCCTCAATAACTCCTTGCTCTTGTTCGCAGGGTAAGTAATCAACGATAAAACTCGATGTAATAGGTATGGCTGAGTCTATTTGAAAACTTAATGCATCTGTACAACCCAAAGAGTCAACTAGGTTTACTGTATACTCATCAGGTGTTAAGTTTTCAATTGAAGTGGTATTTTCATTACCATTACTCCATAAAATACTCACTCCATCAGAACTAGTTAGTGTAATGCTTATAGACCCATCATTTACATCAACACAAGATTCGTTTTCAGTATCAAAGTCTAAAATTTCAATACCAGAAGATTCGTCAATAGTAAAAGCAACACTGTCTGTACAATCGTTCTCATCACTCACTAATACATAATATAAGTCTGCGGATAATGATAATAAAGAATCAATATCTGTTTCTCCATTAGACCATTGAATGTTATAAGGAAAGCTTCCACCCTCAATTGAGATAGATGCAGAACCATTGGATAGATTACAATCTTCATTAGAAGTTTCAAGTGCTATTTCTAATGCATCAGGAGAGTCAATAGTGAAGTCACTTGTAAATTCACATCCCGTTGAATCAATAATTAATAACTGGTAATTTCCAGGACTCAGGCTTATTGAATTTAAAAGACCCAAACCATCTCCCCAATTGTATTGATATGGACCAACCCCACCACTTACCTCAACACTTGCTTCTCCTTCTTCTCCATTACAGGCGGCGTCTGTAGTCGACAAATTAAGCCCAAAGGAAGAGTTTACATCTACAGTAACTGAGTCTGATTTTAAACAATACCCATGACTAAGTTCTAGTTCAATTGTATGAATTCCTGTTTCACTGAATGATAGATCATCGACTTGACTTAAATCGCTAGAGGAGATATTTGCATTAGAATCAAAAATCCAATTAAAAGAATAGATGTTAGCATATTCTCCTGTATATTCTAGGTCATAGCTATTCCCATCAAAGCAATCATTTGATGCTGTTATAGCAATATCTGGATGGTCAAGATTATAGCATTCATCAGGCTGCTGAAATCCCTGTCGTAAATGATTTTCCGAGTTGGAAAATGTTCGTGCCCCAGGTGGCTGAGCTACTGTTGTTCGTATCGAAATTCCATCAATGGAATACGAACCTCCTGTACTTGCAATAACCTGCCTTTTCAGCATCTGAGCATCGCAGCTAAAGCTGAGGATTATTGAAATGATTATTAGAAATGTTTTCTTCATTAGTTATGTTTTAAAATGAATGTTTCATCAGATAAATTTTCCCACCAGGATATAATTGATCGTTAAAGCAAAATGTTTTATGTGCTACATGCAAAGAAAAATAGCTTTGGTTATCAATTTTTTCTAATAAGAAGTTATTGAAGTAGTAATGCATACTTCTGTACACCTCATTATATGATAGAGTGTTTTTGTTGTTGTCAAAATCAATTTCCAAACCTTCATCTCCGTCATATATAATATCATTAATAAGGAAGTTTACATCCTCTGGAGTTGGATGACTAGGGATGGTAAATACATGAGCTTTATTCTCATAACAGATGTAATGAATTATTGGTTCACTGATATCTGAATGTGTAGACATCGACCATATGTTATTTCCTTCAGGATCTATTAAATAAAAACTAGAAGCATCTTCATTAGCATTAATAGGATAGTGCGGCTTATTGTAAAATAACAAATCATTACCCATAAATAAATCTTCTCCTTTTTCAAATGCCCAATCATCACCACCATTATTAGAAAAAACTTGACCCCAAAGTAGATTTAGATCTGAATTAAAACAATTTACTTGATTGCTACTACCCACAGAGAAGGCGTATATTAAACCCGTATTTGGATTAATACTCAAATAATGCCCTTCAGCTGCTTCTAGTCCTGTTGAAATTTCTGATTGAAAAGTATAAGTTCTTTTGTTTAAAGAATTACCTGATGTGTAATATATACTTTCCTGGTCAATTGCTATATCTTTTATTGTTCCAGATGAAAAAGAATTTATGACATCTCCATCAGTATTTAGTCTGAAAATATGAGAGTCATTACTTTCACTTTGGGTCGATAAATCTTCAAGGAAATAAACATTTGAATTTTCGTTAAAAATACAAATAAATATATCTGTTTCATTGACAGCTAAACCACCAAACATTTGATAAGAAGTACTCGTATTGGTTGTTCTTTGCCATTGAACATTGCCATTTAAGTCATATTTAACTAAAATGATTTGTCTTTCGCCATTTTGATTAATTGTGCTATTTACATCATAAATCTCATGCTGACCATCCCATTGATATCCAAGTTCGTATGCCACATAAATAGCATTTTCAGTGACTTCGATTTCTTTAATGTATATTACTTGGTTGGGGTATATATCTTCTCCTAAAATCATTATTGTATCACCACTATACCCAATGTCACAAAGTGATACAATATTACCATTTGAGTTAGTTGAAGTAATTCCTGAAGAAACTGAATTTACAGTATTTGTAAGTTCTTGTATAATGGTTTCCAATGAATCAATTTGTTCACTTTGACTATCTCCTTGATCAGATGTTCCAGCATGAAGTGCATATGGAACGCTCATAAGTTGACTAGTCCCAAGAAGCTGATATTCTGAACTACCATTTACATCCATCTCAATTTTTAGGTAATGTTCAGAGCCCCCCCAATCAATATCAGAAAAGGAAGATTGAGCACCATTACCTGTGCTAGTTCCTTCTCCAATAGTAATAGTAAATAACCCAAAACCATCAGTAGTTGTTAAATGTGTCTCAATCCATTGTTCTACTCCAGTTGAGGACTCACTAAGTATTGAAACTCTAACAGAGACATTCTGTTCAACAAGTTCTAAGCCATTGTTATCTGTTGCAACAGCTTGGTAGGTAAATCCTTGAGGGACTTGTGCTAAAAGCATAAATGGGAGAGATAGAAATATATGAAGTAGGTTTTTCATTTCTTAGAATGATTGAATCATTAAGTATAATTTATCAGCAGGAAAAATCTGATTATTAAAACAGAATTTATTTTCTGGCAATACAAGAGTAAAGTATTTTTCTTGGTTAATCATTTCTAGGAGAAAATTCTGACCGAAGGCATAATCTTTTAGATTAGAAATTTCAGAAAAAACAGTTGTTAAACCATCTGAATTAATAGTTGTTTTGATTTTGTTTTTCCCTAAGTATAATAAGTCATTGAACTCATATTCGGTAAGCCAAGATCCGTTATCAGGGTAATTATATGTGATAATTGAATTTTCATTATTTGTAATGAACTTAACTGAAGGTGATTGATAACTATTACTATACTCAACACGTGCTGAAAATGATTCAAATGACCACTCTAATTCACCTGAATCAGTTAATTTATAAAATGTTGTTAGTTCATTTGGATTATTTCCATATTCAGGCCGTAAGTAGAATATAAGATCAGCGCCTAAAAAAATATTCTCTGTTTGAAGATTCTCAAAGTTTCCATCACGATTACTAGAAAAATTCCATAATTGATTCATATCACTAGTATAACATGTTACTCCAGGATTCTCATTTGTAGACCCTTGCCCAGAACTAAAAACATATATTTTGTCATTTGAAAAATTATATGCAATATTGAATTCGTGCCAATAACTTTGGTTTAGTGACACATCCAAAATACTTTCAAATGTGTTGATGTTTTTCATGGATAAGTTTGTCTGAGGGCTACCACTATGGGTAATGATGTAGATATTATCAGTACTAACAGCAAAGTCATATATAGTTTGATTTTGCCCTTCATTATATACATTTTCAACAACTCCATCTATACTTAGTGTTAAGATGCCATTCTTATTTGATTCTATTTGTTGAGAAAAATCTTCCATAAAATAGAACCCTCCATCTCTAAATCCTAAGTAAATTTTATTGTCATTAATTATCATGTTTACAAATGGGGCTGAATTAGAATTACTTGTCCGTTGCCATACAACTTCACCATTAGCATTATATTTTACTAAAATATAGTGTGCACTTCCATAAATAGGATTAACATTATAGATTTCACCTTGATCCTCTATTCCAGCACTTACATTATATAAGACATAAATGTTTCCATTTTGGTCAACATCCACCTCTTCAACATAAAAATATTCTCCTTGACCTAATTCAATAATTGTATCTCCACTATACCCAATGTCACAAAGTGATACAACATTACCATTTGAGTTAGTTGAAGTAATTCCTGAAGAAACTGAATTTACAGTATTTGTAAGTTGTTGTATTACAGTCTCCAATGAATCAATTTGTTCACTTTGACTATCTCCTTGATCAGATGCTCCAGCATGAAGTGCATAAGGAACGCTCATAAGTTGACTAGTCCCAAGAAGCTGATATTCTGAACTACCATTTACATCCATCTCAATTTTTAGGTAATGTTCAGAGCCCCCCCAATCAATATCAGAAAAGGAAGATTGAACTCCATTGCCTGTGCTAGTACCTTCACCAATAGTAATAGTAAATAACCCAAATCCATCGGTAGTTGTTGAATGCACCTCTATCCATTGTTCTACTCCAGTGGAGGATTCACTGAGTATAGAAACTCTTACTGATACATTCTGTTCAACAAGTTCTAGTCCGTTGTTATCTGTTGCAACAGCTTGGTAGGTGAAGCCTTGAGGGACTTGTCCAAATGTAAGAATTGGAAGTAATAAAAAAATGTATATGAGTTTCTTCATTATCTGTGGTAGGTGTTTAGTTTATTTCGAAAACAACACTAAGAGGCTCCAATACACTTCTTAGCTATCTGAACAAGCTTTTTAATGTGTCTAAACAGACTTTAAGTCGCTATATTTCCAAGGATTAAGTCACAAGTTAAGAAAAACAATTATTCTTATACTAAGAAATTTAGTTAACGGTAGGAATCTATTAGTTAACGGTAATTTTTCACTTAACAAACCTGAGTCTACCATATAAAGTGTACACTAAATCGAAAAGGTTAACACAAAAATCAAATATTTTTCGATTATTTTCAAGTTACTTGTATTTACATACTTGTAAGCAAAGGTGTACACAAAAATATATAGCAAAATTTACGCCCTACAGACTATATAAAAATACTCGCATTTATAGCGATAAATGCCACTTAAATGTATGTATGCGCATATAGTTAAGTATACTCAACTAAATGCAGTTAACTATTCGCATAAATGCGATTGAATATAATTAAC
>CAJWAC010000014.1 GCA_913020555.1 uncultured Polaribacter sp.
AGAGGCGTTTAATATTTATTTCGTCAAGCACCTCACTCAACCTAATCATTTGCCGCCGAAAGTCACATCGCAAGTGGTTATGCGCCATCACTGTACTGATCCAAAATTGCTAAAAAACCGCCCGGTTGAAGGAGCGATTTCGAGGGCTGCTGAAAAACTAGCACTCATTAACTAATACCTTCATGCATGAATTAGTATACGCAAATAGATATTCACAACTGAGGTAGGTGTAAAAATCAATTAATAGTGCAGTGAATCCATTAGTCAGATTGTTACTTTTACTACCATCACGGTGCGCAGATTGGCGGAATTGATTTGATAGCGCACCGCAATGGCGTGAATGGTTCGATTATCATCTAAGTATATGCGCTTAAAAGGAGATTTTTGACTTGGGACGCAAAATGCATAGCCATTTGAGTGAGTTTTATGCGCTAAAGAATTTGCTAATTTGGGGTTAGGAGTCTACTTTCAGTAAAACACTCAACGGTTTTGGCCAAGAAACAAAAGGGTTGTAGATTCAAAAATTACCTCAGTTTCTTTTCGATAGTAAATATATTATGTTGCATAGTGATTAGGCAGTCACCTATAATGACAAAACAATAAAATCTACCGAATACTCAGAGAGTTTTTTCTGAACAACATCAGTATTATTTAAATCCTCTTTACTGAAACAAAAAACAGGAATACTATATTTTTTGAGTCTTTCCACAACAAAAGCGTCCTTTTTATTTGTTGCAAGCAAAACAACACCAATAGTCTTGTTGTTTATAAAATAATTACAAATATTTTCCGCATTCGTACCATTTCATGAAGCAAAAATCGCAATTTTTTTCATCACACAAAAATACGGATTTATAATAATAAACAAACAAATGTTAAAATAGAAAATTATAAAACTTGTGAGTTATATAATTAATGTAGTTATTTGCATATTATTAATTAAAAAAAGATTAAAATGTCAGACGTAACTACAAAAGTAAAAGCAATAATTGTTGACAAATTAGGTGTTGACGAAGCGGAGGTAACAACAACGGCTAGTTTTACAGATGATTTAGGAGCGGATTCATTAGATACAGTAGAGCTTATTATGGAATTTGAAAAAGAATTTGATATTCAAATACCAGATGATCAAGCAGAAAACATTTCAACTGTTGGTCAGGCAGTTTCTTACATTGAAAATGTGTAAATAAAATTTTTTATGGAATTAAAAAGAGTTGTTGTTACAGGTCTTGGTGCTCTTACCCAAATTGGGAATAATGTTAATGAGTATTGGGATAATTTAATTAGTGGCAAGAGTGGTGCTGCGCCAATAACTTATTTTGATACTGAAAAATTTAAAACAAAATTTGCATGTGAGTTAAAAGGTTTTAATGCCTTAGATTTTCTTGACAGAAAAGAAGCTCGAAAAATGGATAGGTTCACGCAGTTTGCAATGGTTGTCGCGGAAGAAGCGGTACAACATGCAAAATTAGATTTTGATCAATTAGATCCGGATAGAATTGGAGTGATTTGGGGAGCAGGAATTGGAGGTATAGAAACATTTCAAAACGAAGCCATAAATTTTGGCGCTGGTGACGGAACTCCTCGATTTAATCCATTCTTTATCCCAAAAATGATTGCAGATATTGCTCCTGGAAATATTTCCATTAAAAATGGGTTTATGGGCCCCAATTATACAACTGTATCTGCTTGTGCATCATCAGCGAATGCTATGATTGATGCATTAAACTACATACGTTTAAATCATTGTGATGTTATTGTAACGGGTGGTTCAGAAGCTGCTATTACGCAAGCTGGTGTTGGCGGGTTTAATGCCATGAAAGCATTATCTGAGAGAAATGATGATTATGAAACAGCCTCAAGACCTTTTGACGCAGAGCGCGATGGTTTTGTTCTAGGCGAAGGTGCAGGCGCTATTATTCTTGAAGAATATGAGCATGCAAAAGCAAGAGGTGCTAAAATTTATGCTGAAGTAATTGGTGGCGGAATGTCTTCTGATGCCCATCATATGACAGCTCCACACCCAGAAGGTATCGGTGTAATTGCAGTGATGAAAAACTGTTTAGAAAATTCTGGTATCAAACCAGAAGATGTAGACCATATAAATACTCACGGTACTTCTACTCCACTTGGAGATGTTGCTGAACTAAAAGCAATTTCAGAAGTTTTTGGCAATCATGCTAAAAACATAAATATAAATTCTACAAAATCCATGACGGGGCATTTATTGGGCGCTGCAGGTGCAATTGAATCTATTGCTTCTATTTTAGCCATGCAAAATGGAATTATTCCTCCTACAATTAATCATACCACTGTAGATGAAAATATTAATTCAGAACTCAATCTTACTCTTAATAAACCTCAAAAAAGAGAGGTTAAAATAGCGATGAGTAATACTTTTGGTTTTGGTGGTCATAATGCTTGTGTAGCTTTTAAGAAGTTAGAGAATTAGTAAATGATTTTAATTCCTAAAATAGCCTTAAAGAGACTTCCTAAAAATAAAAAAGACAGAGATTTATATTTCGAATTAAAAGATCTTCTAAATTTTTCACCAAAAAACTTAAACAAGTATAAAAAAGCGTTTACACATAGATCTGTGCAAATGTCTGATGAAAAAGGGAATCCAATTAATTACGAACGTTTAGAATTCTTGGGAGATTCTATTTTAGGCGCTGTCATAGCAGCTTATCTTTTTAAAAAAGTACCTTCAGGATCTGAAGGCTATCTTACTCAAATGCGCTCTAAAATTGTAAGCAGAGAGCATTTAAACGATTTAGGTAAAGACTTAGATTTAATTCGTTTTGTAAAAAGTAATATAGATCAATCTAATGTTGGTGAAAATATTCATGGAAACATATTTGAAGCTCTTATAGGTGCTATTTATTTAGATAAAGGTTATAAGTTTTCGCAAAAATTTATTTATGAAAATGTTATCTCACCTTACGTTGATATTGAAAAATTAGAAGGAAAAATAACTAGCTATAAAGGTTTAATTATAGAATGGTGTCAAAAACAAAAGAAAAAGTATAAGTTTGACACATACGAAGATACAGGGAACGATCCTATAAAACATTTTAGTGTCAAAATTAGTATTGACGGTGAACAAATTGCTAAAGGCAGAGCAACTTCTAAAAAAAAGGCCGAAGAACAAGCTTCAAAAAGAGTCTATTACGCTTTCCAAAGTCAAATTTCAGCTGGCTAAACACGATAACGTTTTCGTTAAAATAAATTTAAAACTCGTAAACAATTAGTAATTTAGCATTCTTAAAGTAGATTCTTATTTATGCAAGTTCACTCGTTAGGGTTAGAAGAATGTGAGGAAGAATATTTTCTAATTGGAATTCATACCACATTAGAAGACTTTAAATTAGCCTTTTTATTAAACAAAAAATTAGGAACACAGTTTTATAGATCAAAAAAAGATTTAAGTTTTGAAAAAATGAAAAAACAAGCATCTTTTTCATTATTTAACTATTTAAATTTGGAATATGATTTCTATTGGTCTTTAATATCTAATGGATCAAAAAGAGAAAATCAAACTGTTTTTAATGAATTGCAATTGGCTGCGGAAATCAAAACGTATCTAATACCAGAAAAGAAAAAAGTAGATTTTTTTATTAAAATCCAGGGAAACATACAATACAGTTTTGTATCCGAAATTGTAAATAAAATTAAAACGATAGATCAAATTATTACTTCTTATCAAATAGACAAAAACACATTAAAATCGAAAGATTTTTTAATATTTTAAATATGCCACACAATAATAAAACAAAAATTGTTGCAACTTTAGGACCTGCAATAGACACTAAAGATAAAATGAGAGAACTAGCTTTGGCTGGTGTTAATGTTTTTAGAATTAACTTTTCTCACGCTGATTATGATGTTGTAAAACAGAACGTGAAAAGAATTAGAGAAATAAATAAAGAAAACGATTTAAATATTTCTATTCTTGGAGATTTACAAGGGCCTAAACTTCGAGTTGGAGTTATGGAAGATGGCGTTGAATTAAAGGACGGTGACACATTTAAATTCACAACAGATAAATGTATAGGTACAGCAGAAAAAGCCTTTATGACCTATCAGCGTTTTCCTAAAGATGTAAAAGTGGGAGAACAAATCCTAATTGACGATGGTAAACTACTATTTGAAGTTGTATCTACTAATAAAGAAAATGAAGTTGTAGTCAAAGTAATTGTGGGTGGACCTTTAAAATCTAAAAAAGGTGTAAACCTACCTAATACAGCCATTTCTTTACCAGCGCTTACCGAAAAAGACATGGAAGACGCTGTATTTGCTATTAATCAAGAAGTAGACTGGATTGCCTTATCCTTTGTTAGAACACCAGAAGATTTAAGAATGTTGCGTGATTTAATTGCACAGCACTCAGAATATAGAATTCCTGTTATTGCTAAAATTGAAAAGCCAGAAGCAGTAAAAAATTTAGATGCTTTAATTCCTTATTGTGATGGATTAATGGTGGCACGTGGAGATTTAGGTGTAGAAATACCTATGCAAGAAGTTCCATTAATTCAGAAAAAATTAGTTAGGAGAGCTAAAAGAGCTAGAATTCCAGTAATTATAGCAACCCAGATGATGGAAACAATGATTGAAAACCCTGTACCTACAAGAGCAGAGGTAAATGATATTGCCAACTCAATTATGGATGGTGCAGATGCTGTAATGCTTTCTGGAGAAACTTCTGTAGGTAAGCATCCTTTAAAAGTAATTCAGAAAATGTCTGAAATTATCAAGAGTGTTGAGAATTCTAAAATGATAAAAGTGCCACAAGAAGCACCACATATTAGGACCAATCGTTTTATTACAAAATCAATCTGTCATCATGCCGCATTAATGGCTAATGATACTGGCGCAGCTGCAATCTCAACACTAACCAACAGTGGTTATACTGCCTTTCAGATTTCTTCTTGGAGACCAAGAACACCTGTTTTGGCATTTTCTACAGAGAAAAGAATTTTAGGGAAATTGAATCTTCTTTGGGGTGTGAGGGCTTATTATTATGATAAGAATTTTTCAACTGATGATACTGTTGAAGACATTAACAGAATAGCAAAAGAAAAAGGTTTTGTAAAGCCTGGGGACTTAATTATCAACTTGGCATCTATGCCTGCTGAAGCAAAAGGTATGGTAAATACTTTACGTGTTTCAGAAATTGAATAATTTTATTCTTAGTTAAACATAAAAAAGCGTTTTGATATTTCAAAACGCTTTTTTAGTTAACAACAAATTATTTTGAGTTTGCCATTAATATTCTTTGGTGCTTAAATAACTGTATAACTAATTTTAAATATTGATTAAGTTTCAATTTAGAATATGTTAAACCAAAAAAATGAAATGTTAAATTGATATTTACACTGAAAAATTAAAACAAACAAACTTCAATAAAGTTAGTACAAATAATAATTTATGGAATCTTTTATTTGATTGAAGAACCTTTGAGAAGAAATAAAAAAAACTTTGCACAAATGTTAAGAAGAAACATAAATTTCTGTACATTTAAGTAAAATTATAAACTAAAGAAATATGGGTATTAAAAGTTTTCAGGGCAAAAGAGATGAATCTCAAGGTAAAAATGAAGAGCATATTTTAGTTTCAGACTATATGACTAAAAAATTAATCACTTTTAAAGCTGATGATTCTCTTGATCATGTAATTAGTTTATTGATAAAATACAAAATTTCTGGAGGTCCAGTTATCAATGATAAAAATGAATTAATTGGTATTATTTCTGAAACAGATTGTATCAAACATATTTCTGAAAGTAAATATTATAATATGCCTTCTGATAGAAACAATACTGTTGGTAAATATATGGTAACAGATGTTGATACAATTGATAAAAACATGAATATTTTTGATGCTGCTTTTAAGTTTCTAAGTTCTAGAAGACGACGTTTTCCTGTTTTAGAAAATGGAAAATTGATTGGACAATTAAGTCAAAAAGATGTTCTAAAAGCAGCTATTAAAGTAAAAGGTAGTACTTGGTAGTGTTATGAAACATTGCTTAGTTCTTTGTATTTAGTAAATCTGCTGTATTTTCTTATTCTTTTAGCTTTTTTCAGCTAAAATTTTAATTTAGCTGTACCAGTTTTGTTGCAAGAAAAATAATTTTATTTTGTTCTATGTATGATAAACCCATTATCAATTTTTTCGAATCCTATTTTTGGGTAGTATTCCATCGCAATCGATGCCGAAAGTAAAATTAACGCAGTTTCTTTTCCTATTTCCTTTTTAGTCAATTTTATTAATTGCTTTCCAATTCCTTGTTTTTGATAATCAAGCTTAACCACTAAATCTGATAAATAACAAGTATAACAAAAGTCAGTAATTGATCGAGATATTCCTATTAGTTCATTATGTAACCAAGCTGTGATAATTAGGTTTGAATTTTTATACATTTTTGTGATCCGTTCGCTATCACTTGTAGGTCTTTTTATTCCTGAATTATCATAAACCTCAATTATATCAGCTGTACATGGCACAATTCCAACTTTAAATTCTATATTTTTATTAAATTTTCTCATTTTTTTATTTATGACTTCTTTTAATCTCTCTTAATTAATAAAAAATTTTCATTTTCTAAGGCTAGATAGCCTTGGTCATAAATATAAAAATAGGTATTTCCTGTTTTTGTTTTATATATAGATGTAAAAAATTGAAAGTCGAAACCTTTATCATACAATTTGGTTCTAGTTACTTTAGTTTTTCCAGAAATATTTAACACAGATAAAATTTTATAATTTTTCCTTAAACGATTATTTATATTTCTAATTAAGTTTTTACTGTCTTTATTTACTCGATTATTATACGTATTTCTGCAATAATCCGAACAGAATTTCTTATCTACCCTGCCTCTTACAGGTTCTTTACACTCTATACATTCTCTAATTTCCATAACTCAAATATAAATAAAATTATCCATTTACAAACGACTACAAACAATTACAACCGAAAGTAATTGATTGATAACCGAATAAAAGTGTGGTTCCATTGCATCTTTGCAGTGTCAAAACGAATTGACAAAAAATAAAAATAATTTAAAAACTTATCTTATGAATACGTTAAGAAACAAAGTACAATTAATTGGTAGATTAGGTCAAGATCCTGAAATTTTAACTTTCCAAGATGGAAACAAAATGGCAAAATTTTCTTTAGCTACAGATGATAGTTACAAAGACAAAAATGGAAATAAAGTAGAACGTGCTCATTGGCACAATATCATTATTAAAGGAGGATTGGTCAACGTTGTGGAAAACTATGTAAACAAGGGTCAAGAAATAGCCGTTGAAGGGAAACTAACTAATAGAAATTATACTACCGAAGCTGGAGAAAAAAGATACGTAACTGAAATAATGGTGAACGAATTACTTCTTTTAGGTAGTAAATAATTTTTATTGATATTTTTATGAAGAGAAAGAGTTTTAAAAACTAAACTCTTTCTCTTATCAATTCCTTTTCTATGTCTTCTAAAGATTTCCCTTTAGTTTCTGGTAATATTTTTAACATTATAAAAAATCCTATACTTGCAATTATTCCGAAAATAAAAAAGGTTAAAGCATTTCCTAAATTTGATAATTCCCAAGGGAATATCAACTGAACAATAGAACTAATTAAAGAATTTACAAAGGCAATAACTCCAATTGCTAAACCTCTATATTTCAGTGGATATAATTCTGATAGTAGCACCCACATTACAGGACCTAAAGAAAAAGCAAAACAAGCAATAAAACCCAAAATACCAATTAAAACAATTTTGGCATTCATTTCTACAGCTGCTTCCAAGATAGCACCATCATTTTTAGTATAAACTTGATTTCCTAGAATTGTCTTTACTTTTTCCTTAAAATCAATATCATTATCAAATTTTTTATTGGCGATTGATATTAAACTATTTGACCCTTCAAATTGAAATTCCTCAATTTGATTTGCCGATAATTGATAGGTGGCATTATTGAAACCATAAGCACATAATAACAAGCTTACAGCTACTCCTGCAGTACCAATTAACAACAAAGGTCTTCTCCCCATTTTATCTATCAAATAAATGGCAACAAAGGTAAAAATAACAGAAATTGTACTCAGTAAAACTCCTGAAGAAAAAGCCGCGTCTGTGCCAACTCCAGTTTGTTTAAATATGGATGTTGCATAAAAATAAACTGCATTAATACCTGTAATTTGTTGCAATACCCCTATAACTAAACCAACTATTAAAATAAAGCGTAATGATTTTTTTAATAAATCTTTTATTTCTACAACGGATTTATTCTCGTCTGCATCACTATTTTTTTCAATAGAAATGATTTCTTGCTTTCCTCTTGTTACTCCATGAATTTGATTTAAGACACTTTTAGCTTCCTCTACCTTTCCTTTTAAAAATAACCAACGTGGACTTTTTGGAATAAAAAATAGAAATATAAAATAACACATAGCAGGCAATAATTCTACTCCTAACATCCATCGCCAAACATTTTCATTCGTTAAAAAAGTATTGTCTACAGTATTGTATTTATTAAAAAAATAATTGCTTAAAAACGCAGCAAAAAAACCAAAAACAATATTTAGTTGTTGTAATGAAACTAGTTTCCCTCTATTTTCTGGAGTAGATATTTCAGCAATATAAATAGGAGCTAATACTAAAGCAGCACCAAATGCCAAACCTCCAATAATCCTTGCTAGATAGAGCATTTCATAAGAAGTTGCTAAAGCTGAAGCTATTGCGGAAATTGCGTATAATAAAGCTACTACTATTAATATTTTTTTTCGACCAATTTTATCACTTAATCTGCCGGAAAAAAGCATAGCAATCATTGCTGCCCATGAAGGAGAACTTACAACCCAACCAGATTGAATATCATTTAAGTTAAACTCCGGCCCTGCGTAAGACATAACACCAGATATGATACCGGCATCAAAACCAAATAAAAAACCTCCAAGAGATACTACAAATGCTATAAAAACTAGTTTTTTATTCATGTCAATTTTTTAATGAAGTTTACGGTTAATATACAATTGTTTGCATTGCGTGAGGAAGAATATGAACAGTAGTTTCAACATTTCCTATTGCTAATTTATAACTTATTTTTTTATCAGTTTTATTCATAACAATAGTAGCTATTGTGCCATCAATATTTAAAAATGACGTACTTTCTAAAGTTGTTCTACTTGTAGTTGTACTTACACGTTTTGCTCCAGGTTTTATGAATTTTGAAAAATGCCCTATGTAATAATATGTTGGAGTATAAGTTAACTCACCTGTTTTTGTATTGGCATGAACTGGTGCAAAACAAAAATTCTGAACATGGTTAGGCCCCCCTCTTTCGTCTAAAAGAATATTCCAATCTGTCCAGCCCACAACGCCACTGTTAAAATCGTTGATCATAGAATTCCCATAGCGCTCCGCATTTGGCCAATAGTGGAGTCTTTCTGTATCAAAACCTTCTTGACAGCCTTCTGTAAACATCATGTTTTTTGTAGGGAATGATTCATTAATATTCTTTAAATTATCATATTTAGGCAAACCTCCTGTCCAAGTTTCATACCAATGAAAACCAATTCCCCAGGCATACTTCGCAGCATCCTTATCCTCGAAAATTGTGTTTGCTCTTTCTGATATTAAATCTCTATTATGATCCCAAACTATTATTTTTTTATCACCTAAACCCTCTTTTTCTAATGTTGGCCCTAAATAATTTTTTAAAAAATCTCTTTCCTCCTCTGCTGTATAAATACAAGATTCCCAACGTTGAACTGCCATTGGCTCATTTTGGATTGTTAATCCCCAAACAGGAATGCCCTCTTTTTCATACGCCTTTATAAATTTTGCATAGTAAACTGCCCAAGCTTGTCTGTACTCAGGCAATAGTTTACCACCTTGTAGCATACTTTTATTACTTTTCATAAAAGCTGGGGGACTCCAAGGACTTGCATAAAAAACCAAATCATCTTTAACTAATTCGATGGCTTTTTTTATGAGAGGAATTCGTTTTTCTTTATCTTTTGCAATGGAAAATGTATTTAACTCTGAATCTCCTTCATCAATATAGGTATGACTGCCTAAACCAAAATCACTACTATGAATACTGGTTCTTATAATATTATAGTTAATGCCATTTTCACCAAAATAAGCTTGTAAAAATTGATTTTGTTGCTGTTCATTTAAGGTTGAAAAGACTTCTGCTGATGCATCTGTTATTGCCCCACCAATCCCTAAAAATTCTTGAAATATTTTCTTTGGATTTACAAAAACAGCTGTTTCTGTTTCTAAGGTTTGCACTTTTTTCTTAAAAAACTGACTTCCTGTTTTAGATAGTCTTAATTCAGTATCTTTTGCTGTTGTATAAATATGAAGTTTAGATTTTAAATTAATTTCTTTTCTATCAACTTGATTATTTTTTAAAATGTTCTCTTCTTTTTTTGAATTCATACAGGAATTAAAAAATGCTACAACCAGCACTATTGATAAGATCGTTTTTCTCATTTTAGTTTATTTTCTAGACTCATGCTTTACCCAATCTACTTCCATCATCCATTCTCCAATCATTGGTGAATCTGTAATTTTTGCAAAATTTAGTATTGCAAACATCTTTTCTGGGTATTTATCACCTTGACCAATATTTCTATAGATTTCTTTACCATCAAGTCTAAAAACAAGATCACTATTCTGCCATTCTACAGAATACTCATGGTATTGATTTAGAGTTACATCAAAGCCTTTTCTTAAAGACCACCAATCTCCTTTATCGCAGTTTTGTAAATTTTTAATTGCGCCAGTTGTAAAATGGTTTTTTTGGTGATCACCATGATGTTCAAATATATCTATCTCACCAGAACCTGTTAAAGGCCAGCAAATATTTTCATCTTCTTCCTGCACGGGTGGTTCATTGTTATGTGCTCCTAAAAGCCACCAAGCAGGAAACATACTTTTTTCTCCATTACTTGATAATCTTAATCTAGCTGTCCATTTTCCTTTAATATACTCTTTCCTGTTTTTTGATGCAATTCTTCCTGCAACATATTGGGTTTCTGGATGTTGTTTACCGTGTTTATCAAAATTATCGCAAGGGAGTTTTTTACCTACATTAATAACTCTTAACTTTAAAGTACCATTGCTAACTTCTCTTGTATTGTATTTATTATCCGGCACATAACAATGTGTCTCATTATTTACCCAAATACGCTGATCTTGCCAATTATCTGAATTAAAAGAGTTGAAATCATCCAAAAAATCTAATTGCCAATTGTCTGAATTGACTTTATTATCTTTTCCTTTTTTTGCGTTAGCCGTTAGAATAATTGTGACTAAAAGAAGTGCACTTAAAATGAAGAAATACTTTATATTTTTTGTCCCTAAAATCTTAGTTGTATTCATTTTTACAAAGTTTATGTTAAAAAGGGGTTCATTTTTGTTTACTTATCTCTAAAGGATAATTTTACCTAATTTTTATACCTACTACTTCTTCTTGCTTATCATTTAAAAAATCTCATTTATAACTTTTATCTCACAAAAAGTGAACTGATTAATATTTTTAATTTTTTAGATGCTCTTTTTCTGTGTCCTTTACAAATCCCAAATAGAATTCTAGCCAGTGGAAATAGGATTGCATAAAAATATCTGACATTATTCAAATTTTTATTCTCTTTGTTTTTTTATGATTCTTTTTTGAAAACGCCCTTGATCAGTTTCTAACACCATAAAATATATACCTGATTTAATATCAGATAAATTATAAATTCCATTATGCTTTGAAGCACTTATTTCTTTTATTAACCTGCCTGTGATATCAAAAAAATTAATTCTTTTTATAACTCCTTGATTAGATAAATTAATATGAATATCATTAAAAACAGGATTTGGAAAAATAGATATTGTTCCTTTATCAACTTTATCAATATTTAAACTACTATCGAATTTAAATTCAAACCAATTCAGGTTGAATCCTGATTTTATTACTTTCATTTTTAAAGTATAAATACCTTTATTTAGCACTACGGCCGTTGATGTAGTTTGCCATGATTGCCACCCGCCTGTTATGGGTAAATTTATAGTTGATAATGAGGTTGTTGTGCTTTGATTGATAAGTTCAAACTCAATTATTCCAGAAGTGTTTTCAGCAGCAACTCTTAAGTCTAAAGTATAATTTCCATCTTCAGAAACAAAAATTTTATAGTCTGCATAATCTCCAGCATCTGTGTAACCAATGTTCTTACCAGAACCAATGTCAGCAGTATTTTCAGTTTCTAGACCTACCTGAAAATCATAATCTTCTGCTTGTATTTTATTAGGTATAAAGGCCCTTGTGATTAAATTATTGTCGACGCTTAAGTCATTAAAAGCAGATAGTTCTATATTGTTTGAAGATTCAATAATACCTCCAGAATAACTTACTTCTATTTGATTTTGATAAAACAAAAAGTCTTCTAATTTTAAAGTTACAAATCTATTAGATTCGGAATCCAACACTGCGGATTCTATTGGAACTATTTCGTTATTGACTTTAACTTCAAAATCATCGATTGAAAGTGCTACTGGGTTAGCGGGTTGATTTAAAATAACCTGAATTGATTTTTCATCATCTATTGTATTAGCACTTAAAACTTTAAAATCGTCTGATGAATTTGTAGATTTCATAAACTCTATGCTACTCATATTAAATGAGGCCGAACTGTTTACTTTAACTTTTAAAACATGAGTACCTTGCTCTAAATAAATATTTTCTACAAACTGATTTACAAAATTAGACCATCCACCGGTATTACCAATAGCTATACTTCCTGAGACATCAACATCATTAATAAAAAATTTTACTTGACAACCAGATTGTTCTGTGGCATATCTAAAATTGAAATTGTAAAAAGAGGTTTCTGCAATTTCTACTGTATATTTTAGCCATTCTCCATTTTGAGTATACCCAATATGATATCCATTACTATTTGTATTATCATCATTTGTTTGAATATCTACACCATCATTTCTTAAAGCCCAACCATTATTCCAAGCCTGAAAGCTACCAGTTGATAATGAATAATTGGCGTTATCTACATCATAATAGGCAACTTCATTTGCACCTAAATCGTAATTAGAAAGATAAATAATACCTGGAATATTATTTTGTGCATAAGGAATGTACGTATCACTATTTGGTTGTCTTAAAACAGCATCAACAACATCTTTATAATAATCATTATTTTCTACCAGTAAATCTGTTGTGAGTTGAGTTAAACCTTGTATTGCGTCATTTGCACTTGGTTGCGCTCCTTCACCTTTCCAAAACTTAATAATTGCCTCATAATTAGCATTAGATTTTACCGAAAATGGACTTACTGTAGTTTCAATTCTTTTCCAAGGCCACCAAGACCAACCAATGTTATTGCTCTCAAATAATTTAATGGCATCTGTATACCAGACATTTGAATTTTCTCCAGATTCTCCCATCCAAAGAGGTACATTATGTTGGTTTCTTAAATCTAAAACCCATTGAATAGAAGCGGTATCATTGTATGACCAATACTTATGGAAACTATATACTAAATTAGAATCCCAAGGCGGGGTTAAACCAGAAAAATCATTGGCAAACCAGTTTCCTTCTATAAATATAATATGGTTAGAATCATGAGCTCTTATAGCATTTGTAATTCTTACATATAAATCACGAATTACACTACCATCAATTGGCCAATTGATTTCGTTAATTAAATCATAACCACCAATCCATTCTTTGTCTTTATATCTTTCTGCTAATTTACCCCATAAGGCAACAGTTTTGCTTTTATTTTCTTCACTTTCCCAAAGAGAAGGTTTATCAACATCATGGTCTGAAATTGCAACATCTTCACCCTGTCCTCCAGGAGCTGCGTGTAAATCTAAAATTAAATATATTTGATTTTCTTCGCACCAAGAAAGCAACTCATCAACCATATCAAAACCAGTAGTTAACCAGGTATTTTCTCCTTGAACAGTCTCCTCTTCTATGGGTTTTGTAAATAAATTGTAATGCATTGCTAAACGCACACTGTTAAAACCCCATTTAGCAATGGAATCTATATCTCTTTTTGTTACAAAGTTTTTGCGCCAATTGGTATAAAATGTGTTGGTTTCTTCTTCTCCAATAAGTATATTTAATTTTTCAATAAATTGATGTTGGGCATCTGCTCCACCAGAGGAATTCATCATATAACCCTCTTGAAGCATCCAGCCTCCTAAACCTACACCCTTTAATAAAACCTCATCGCCGTTAGCATTTATAATTTTCTTTCCTAAGGTTCTTAATCCCTGAGCGTTAAGCTGCAAAGAAAAAAAGAAACATCCTAATAATAAATATGTATAAATTTTCTTCATCCTATAAGTTATCTAACCCAAATAAAGTTATTTCTGATCCAACAGTAATTTGTGTACTACCATAATTTGAAGTAATCGAAAATTTTAAATACCTAAACTGTTCTGAAGTATTTGGTAAACTAAATTCATGACCGTCAATTGCCTCTTGAAAAGCTTCTGCAGGAATATTACCTGCTGCATCTCTTGGATCTCCAATATCAAACTGACCCAGTAAATCCCAAGTTTGAGCATCATTGCTTGCATAGAGATCAAAGGTTTTTATATTTTCTTCTTGATAGTGATATGTTACGCCACCTCCTTGATACCAAAATGCTCTTTGCCAAACTGTAAAACGTTGAATTTTTACATTTTTATTCAAATCTATTACAATATCTAAGGGAAAGTTTAGACTGCCTCCATTATTATCTCTAGTAATAATAAAATAACTATTGTCTGCATCAGTTTCTACAGTATCTACAACATCATCCCAAAAGTTTACAGTTCTGCCTTCGTAAGCATTACCATTTATAGATTGCCCTGAAATAAGTGTCCAAGAAGATTTATCAATTTTTTCTTCAAACAATGGTGTGTATTTCCCTTTCTCTTCTAGTGCAGTTATATTGCCATCAAAATCTTCTACTTTAGTTGAAAAAGTAAGTTCTTTTGCTTCTAATCCTCTAATGAAAACATTCTCTTGAGCATTGTTAGAAGATAATATTCTTATGGTTTCCTCTCCATCATTTAAAATATGTACATATACAAATACAGTTTTTGAAGCAATATTATCCCAAGTAATCTTAACTCCACCTAAATCTGGAGTAATTTGAATACTCTCTTGAACAAGAAAAATAAATGACTGCAGTGGCGTAAATTCTATTTCTGTAGTTTCAGAAATATTTTCACTTTCATCTACCACATATAATTTTACTTTTAATGCTGATGTCTGATTTAATCCGTTAACCTCTAACGAAGTATTATACTTACTTGAAACTCTAAAAACTTCTTCTCCTAAAGAATTCGTATACACTGCTTTTACATACAAGATATCATTATCAGATGGTAAATTATAGTTGATAATCCCTCCTCCATTTATTGGTGTAACTGTTATGTTTGATAGCACTCCTGGAGGTGTTGTATCTAAATTATCATTATCTGAACAAGCAACAATTGTTATCATAACAAAAATTGAAAAGAATAAGATTTTATTAATATATTTTCTCATAATGTGTATTTTTACCAACCTGGATTTTGGACTAGATTTGGATTTCTAGAAAGTTCTGTAAAACTAATTGGCTGTAAATAATCTCTTGGAGAGTTGAAAGATCTTTGGCCAACATCCCTAATTTGATAATAATTAGCTTCTAAATCTTCATCTACAGACCAACCTTTAATTGGTGTTGAAAAATATTGATCCGCCAATTTCCATCTCCTTATATCATAATAACGATGTGCTTCAAAGGCCAATTCTATTGATCTTTCTTGTTGAATAATTTCTCTTAACCCATCTTTACTTAAATGTTTATTTACAGTTACAGCGTTGTTTGCATTACTCCAAGCATCTTCTACCGTTGGAATTCCTGCTCTTTGTCTTATCATATTTAAAGCCTCATAAACCTCTACAGACGGGCCACTAAACTCATTTAAAGCTTCAGCATAATTTAAATACAACTCACTTAATCTAATCATAGGCCAGGGATAAGTAATGGCCTTATTATAAGCATCTCCTTCTGTATCTTGATGCACTAATTTTTTTAAGGCGTATCCTGTTACTAAATAATCTCCTGTATTTGCAATTCTTCCATGAGTTTCACCACTTCTCATTTTTAAATTCCAGATACTACCCCAAGTTCTATTGATACCTCTATCAAAACCTAATGAAGCATAAAAACGAGGTTCTCTATTTAAATTTAATTTTGCGGTTCTATTTGCAAATTGTGCATAGAAACGTTGATTAAATTGAATTGTAGTTAGGTCATATCTACTAGCATATTCAAAATTTTTATCCTCGTTAATTGGTAATCCATTTTTAGTATAGTAAGTTTCTACCATTTGTAAACTTGGCGACAACCATTGCCAAGCAGCCTCTACAGAAGAAGAACTTGGGTCTTTCATTAAAGCTGGTGACTGTATTTGCCACCATTGACCATTATTTACAGGGCTAGAATTACCCCATACCAATTCTTGATTCCAAGGATCTGTAATTGCATATCGGTTGTTGTATTGGTCTCTTATAAATTGAAATTGAAAATTATTAGCATCAAAAGTAGGTGGAGTATCTGTAAAATAATACATAGAAACTCCCTGTGCAGTTGCGGCATCAATTGCATCTTTTGTAGCTTCTAATGCCAATTGCCATTTAGATTCGTCATAATTTTGATTGAAAAAATGAACGCCATCTTTATTTACAAAGTTTGAATAGAATTCTGAATTACCGTTAAATAAAAGACTTGCACTATATAACAAAACTCTAGCTTTTATTGCTTTTGCTATAACTTTGTCTATTCTACCTAAATCATTATTTCCAATTACTCTTTCGGGTAAATCATTAACTGCATCATCAATGGTATTTGTTATATATGAAAAACATTCATCTACTGTTTTTCTTTCCACTCTTACTTCTTCATCAGAAGCATCAATTGGCAAATTAACATCTATAATAGGAATTGGTCCGTAGTTGCTAACCAATAAAAAATGATAATATGCCTTTAAGAAAGTAACTTCTGCTTTCCATTGATTTTTTTCAGATTGATTCATATCAACCACTAAATCAATATTTTCGACTAGAATATTACAACTTCGTATGCCTTCCCATAAAGAACCTTGGCCTTTACCACTTGCTGAAAAACCAGACCAATAGCCCATTAAAGGAGCAGAAACAGTTTGTTGTCCTTTCATAACCCTTGTAGCATCTGGTTCTTTTGGAACAGGTACAGCCAACTCATCACTCAACAACGCATAACTTGCATACGTACCATCATTTTGAGGTAGATAGCTATAGCAATTGGCCAATGCATTATAGGCAGTTTCTTTTCTATTAAATAATAGACTTAATTCTTGTGTACCATCAGGTACAATATCTAAATACTTTTCACAACTACTAAAAGTAAATATTGACAAAAATAATATGATTATATTTTTAATTTTTAATTTCATTTTCTTCCTTTTAAAAATTAACTTGAACTCCTAAATTAAGAACTCTTTGCGGTGGATAACCAAGCCCATTTCCCGCCATTTCTGGATCCCATAACTTGAACTTTGAAAAATACATTAGATTAACACCCGTAAAATAAAGTCTTGTTGTTGTATTTGAAAAAACCTTACCTGCAGACTCTGGTATAGTGTACCCAAATTCTATATTTTTTAATCTTAGAAAATCACCATCTCTTAACCACCAAGTTGATTGTTTTTGATTATTATCTATAGCATATGTGGACAAACGCGGCCAGAATGCATTTGGATCTGGATTATTTTCTGACCAATGATTATCTGCAATAATACTCAATGCATTTCTTTCATTTACAAATGGAGAAATATCATTAGGGTTTATAAAAAATGATGATCTTGCAACACCTTGCATAAAGGCAGAAAAATCGAAATTCTTATACTTCACAGAAAATCCAAATCCGTAAACAATTTCAGGAACATTAGGTTTACCTATTGGTACTTGATCAGATTCATTAATTACTCCATCATTGTTAACGTCCTGATATTTTATATCTCCTGGTAGATATGAATTTGTTGTAGAAAAACCGTTAAATTGTTCAGGAGAATTATCTATATCTTCTTGATCTACAAATAATCTTTCTGCAATATAACCCCATTGTTGATTCACTGGATAACCAATTCTACTTAAATTTTCATCTTGAAATTCAGGCTCCCCATTAACTAATATTTTATTGGTTGCGTATGTAAAATTACCTCTAGCAGTAATATAAAAATCACCACTGAATGCATGATTAAAATCTAAAGACAAATCAATTCCATTAGATTTAACTTCACCAATATTACTACTAATTACAGTTGTTAATCCAGAAGTCTCTGGAATATATTGACGCTCCATATAGATATCTCTCCGATGTTCAGTAAAAATATCTGCAATAATATTCAATTTGTTAAACAAGCCTAATTCTATACCAATATTAGATTTTGTTGCAACCTCCCAACTTACATTTTCATTTGCATATCTGTTGATGATAAAACCATTATAATAATTATTATAGTTTGAGCCAAAAGAATATCCTGTACCTCCATTATTTAAATTAACATCTGATAAATAAAAAAAACGATCACTTGCACTAGAAATCCCGTCGTTTCCAACTAAACCATATGAATACCGTAATTTAAACAAATTAAGATTTGGTAGATTTTCTTCAAAAAACTTTTCATTTGAAACAATCCATCCAAAACCAACTGAAGGAAAAAAGCCAAAACGATTTTCTTCTGCAAATTTTTCTGAACCATTGTATCCGAAATTAAACTCTGCAAAATAACGATCATCAAAACTGTAAGAAGTTCTCCCTGAGATACCAGTATTTCTGGATGGGAGTGTAGAAAAAGCTGTATTTCCTCCAATAGTATTTAAAGCTTCTTGAAAATAATTTACCAACAAACCACTTACAGCATGTTTTTCATTAAAGGTTCTATTATACTCTAAAACAGCTTCGTAATAAAAATTACTATTTCCATTATTGCTAACTGTAGGATTGTTTAAAAACTCTGTACCTTCTTGGATTGTGTATAAAGAATATTCAATTCCTGTTGGTGTTTGAATTTCATTAGCTCCATAATAAAAAGGTGTAAAACTTCTCTCGTTTTGATTTTCTGTGTATGTTCTTACAGAAGCCATTGCTCTTAATTTTAAACCTTCAGTGATAAATTCTAAATCTTGTTTTATTTGAAATTGGGCTAGAGTGGTATTTGCAAAACGATCTCTAAAACCTTTTACACTTTCTGCATATGGATTTGGAAAACCACCATTTCCTTTGTTTCCAAATAGTGTATGGTTAAAATTTTGTGTTGCGGCATCTGGTTCATAAGCTTTCGGGAAATTTGCAGGATTAGCCTGAGAAACTTGATAAAATATATCTGATGCACTTACAACAGGTCCATTATATCTCTCAAATAATGAATAAAATTTAGCAGCAACTTTTGTGGTTTTTGTAAGATTGATATTAATATTAGCTCTTAAATTAGATCGGTTTATATCAATATTATTATTAAAATTATTTAACGGATCTACTCTTAACAAACCAGTTTCTTTAGCACTTGTAACAGATAGATAGTATTGCGCAACTTCTCCACCTCCATTAATATTAACATTAAACCTTCTATTAACAGTAAAATCTTTAAACAATTCTTTTTGCCAATTTACATCAGGATAAATATTTGGATCTAAGCCATTTCTAGTCCCTTCAATTTTGGGTTTAGAGTATAATAATGTTGCTGACGGATCTCTCATTCTTTGAGCCCTATTATATAATTCCATATAATCTACTGCACCTAAAAAACTATTTTCTTGTGAAGGAGCAGACATTGAATTTTCATAACGAACAGATACTTTAGCTTTCCCTTTTTTACCCTCTTTTGTGGTTACCAAGACCACTCCATTTGCTCCTCTTGCGCCATATAATGAAGTTGCTGTAGCGTCTTTCATAATAGAAAAAGAAGCAATATTGTCTGGCTCTAATCTCGCTAAGTCTGAAGTGGTAATTTGCAAACCATCTAACAGAATTAATGGGCTGTTGTTAAAACCAAATGTTGTTACACCTCTAATAAAAAATGCTGCATTATCCGCTCCAGGTTCACCTGATCTTTGGTAAGAAATTAATCCAGATATTTGACCAGCTAATGAGTTTGTAATATTAGCTGTAGGTTGTTTTAAATCTGATACTTTTATAGAGGTAACAGATCCTATAACACTGCTCTTCTTTTGTTTAGAAAAGGCCACAACTTGAATTTCTTCTAACTGATCAGAACTTTCTTGTAAAATAACATTGATAATTTTCTGACCCTCTATTTTTACTTTTTTAGTTTCAAACCCTAAATAAGAAAACACTAAGGTAGCGTTGGGTATTTTTACATTAATTACATATTTACCATCAAAATCTGAATCAACCCCATTTTTAGTTCCCTCAACTATAATGGCAACTCCTGGTAAGGGATTTCCAAAATTATCAGATATTTCACCCTTAATTATTGATTGGGAAAATAATGAAAACGCAAAAAAAAATAAATAAAACTGAACAAACTTTAAGAACAAGTCTTTAGATATAATCATATTTCTTTTTTAAAAAAAACAGCATAAAGTTTCAGCCAGAAACTTTATGCTGTTAGGGGATTTATTTTTTTATCAGTTTTTGAAAATTACCCTCAATTTCTACAAAATAGAAACCTGTATTTAAATTACTGATGGACAATTCACTATTTTTTGTCATTTTACTCAAAACATTTTTAGAATTAATGTCATAAATTTTAACCAATTTATCAGTATCTAAATTTGAAAAACGAATGGTATTGTTTGAAGGGTTTGGATAAAAGCTAAACTTTGTTTTTTCAAAATCATTTACAGAGGCAGCACCCTGCAATTGAGGACCTTTTACATCATCTATATAAAAGGTTGTGTCTCCCGAAGCTCCTCTTCCAAGAAAAATAAATATGTGATCAAAACTAACTCCATCCGCTAAATCTGATGTATTTAAATAAACGGTTTGCCATTGATTTTCTAAGATAATTTCTTCATCTGTTTCAAACTGCGCAGTTATATCTCCATCATCTTTAGCATCTGCAACTTTAAATCTGATACCGGTTTTGACTGGTGAATACACTTTAAATGAGAAAATATCATCTTTAGTAGCATCAAAGGCTGCATTTAATTGAAAGTGGATTCTTTCCCAGCCACCCCAAGAGTTTCCTTTATCCCATTGTGCAACCATATTAGTGCCTCCTGCGGGATCGGCAACTGTAGTAAAAGCTCCTGCAGGATCTCCCATAGTTTCAGAAACTGCAGTTACTGAAGTTCCATCAAAATCATTATAAGTTGTAAAACTTATTGCTGTACTTTGCGTTGTAAATGTTGCTGAAGTCCCAGTAATATTGGTATCATTCTCTTTATATTTAATCATATTATCCTTAATACCAAACCAATATTGCGTATTCGCATTTAGTAAATCTGAAGGTTTGATAGAAATACTATTTTTCGCATCGTTAATTGACGATGTTGTTGCAACAAGTGTTCCTGAAGCATCACCTTCTCTTAATTCAACATAAGGTGAAACATCTGTTATTGTTGAACCATCTAAGAGTACAAATTGAAAGTTTGATGATATGGTTGGAACTGCCGTTTGAGAGACTTCTGTTGCAGCATCCGAAGGGCTCATTTGAGTTTCTACAGCAGGGGCCACATTACTTTTTAAATAATCATCGAAATAAAAAGTATCTCCAGCAACGGAGCCACCTGTTCTGTCTTTATCAAAATAAATTTGTGCTCTATCATAATTTGTTGCTGTTATGGATCCGTAATTAAAAACCAACTCTACCCATTGATTTGTTTCTGTAACATCGATTTTTTGCTCATGACCTTGGCCCCAATCTGGATAATTCTGTAACTTTATAGAAACCCCTACTGGTTTACTCACCCACACTTTAACCTTAATGAACGGTGTTTCTGAAAAATCGAAAGGAGTTAAAGGAGTCGCACCGTTAACTAAACTATTTTCTAAACCAGAATCGTTTCCAGCATGAGTATATTTTGCTACATTATCTGAGGTGTTAATACCTGATTTATCTGGATTAGCAATCTTTTCAAATCCCGTTCCTCCCCAAGACTCAAAACCTACATCTTGATTAGTTGTATCAAAATCAAATAACATTTCATTAACATCTCCAGAAACAGCTTCTTTAGTAGTAAATGTCGCTGAAACTCCAGACACCAATTCATCTGTAGTATGCTCTATAGCATTATCTACTACACCATACCAGTAAACCACGGAATTATCTAAATCATTTGTTGGATCAATTGTTATTCTATTTTTATCTCCGTTAATTGAAGCACTAAAAGGAACATCTGTTCCATTAGAATCTCCTATTCTTAAAGCAACTTTTCCTATTAAATCTGTTATTTCTGAATCATCTAAATCTCTAAATTTATCATTTGTTGAAATGTCTAGATTTGTTGAAATAGAAATATCGACAGCTGCGTTCGCAGGATTGTATTCATATGCAGGAGAAGTATACATTTCAGGTCCTTTAATATCATCAAAGAAATAAATATCGCCTTGAGAAGTGTTGGCTCCTCCAATTTTAATTACAATATTATCCATGTAGATATTAGAAGCATTCTCAGAAAAATCGAAAGTAAGTTCTACCCATTTATTAATATCTGCTGCCCCAACAGAAGCAGAAACCTCTATGTTATTGCCCCAATCAGGATCATTCTCCAAATGAAAGATAACATCTATTTCTTCAGTAGAAAAAACTTTCATTTTAAAAATTGGATTTGAAACTAGATTAAATGGTGATGTGAATACGTTTTTCACGTCGATAACACCGATACCAATGCCGTTATCATCTCCAGCAGTAAACTGACCAACAAAAGCCGATGGATTTTCAGTATCTTCTGCCGGATTAGCCACTTTAGCAAAAGTTGAAGAAGTATTCCAACTATTAAAAACAATATTAGCATTGTTTGAGTCGAAATCAATGTGTGTAACCTCTTGTGCAGTTACTGCAGTAAAAGTTAGAATAAAGATTAAAAGTAATTTTTGTCTCATCGTAAATATGTTTAATTATTCAAAAATGTACCCAAAAAAAAAGAAACTAAATTAAAGGGCACGTGGTCTCTGAATTATTCCAGGACTTAAACAAATTTGACTTAAATTAGAAAATACAACAAAATAAACACCTCTACAAAAGTTATTAACAACACAAAACCACCTCTACAAAAACTTTGTTAAAAAAAACAAACACTTGATTTTTAAGTTTTTAAATATTACGAATATAATTAATTAAGCTATCTTCTTTATTTAAATTGAATCTTTTTCGAAGTCTATATCTACTTTGTTCAACACTAGTCTTTGCAACATTCATTAATGAGGCAATCTCTTTCGAAGAAAGATTCAACTTTAAATACGCACTTAATTTTATCTCATTTGGTGATAAATCAGGATGAGCTTTTCTTAAGTTTTCAAAAAATTGAGCATGAGAGTTTCTAAAATGAAGTTCAAAAGTTAACCAATCTTCTTTATCTTTTAAGTGGTTGTTTATTTTTTTTATTACCTTTTTTATAGGGTAATGTAAGGCACTATTTAACAACTCTTTATCAATGTCTTTAACATCATTGATAATATCTGTAAGTAATTCATTCTTTTTTATATTATTTAAAGTAGATGAAGCTAAAGCAGAACTTTTCTTTTTTATTTCTAGATTTAAGTTTTTTTCTTTTAACAATAACAGCTGTTTATCAGATGCCAATTTCTGTATTTCAAACCTCTCTTGTTGACGTTCTCTTCGTACTTGCTCTAACTGCTTTAATTTAATCACATAATTTCTACTTCTTCTTTTTACATAAGTAGTGTACACATAGAAAATTAAAACAAAACAAAAAATATAAAATATTTTAGCAATATTATTAAAATACCAAGGATTTTCGATTTTAAAGGGTAGTAAAATACTTTCTGATTTATTATCAATGTCTATTATATTTTGAATTTCTAATTCATAATTTCCTGCACTTAATCCTGTGTAATTTATTTCTGAACTTTCTTTTGCTTGCGACCAAACATTTTGTAACCCTTTTAATCTATGTTTAATCTTTCTTGAACGGCCATAAGGTAAATTAGGCAAGGCAATTCTAACTTTAATATAATTGTTTGTGAAAGGAATTTCTAACTCATTAAAATTTATGGAAAGATTTATCGTGTCTTTGGCACTTATGGCCTTTATAGACTGTATGATTGGTTTTTGTGTTTTTGAATGATTATTATTGGATTTATAATCGTAAAAAGCAAATCCGTTATCAATATTAATTCCATAAATGTTGTTTTTAAGCCTTTTAAATCTGTTAAAGTCTTTTAAGTTTTTATCCCAAATCGAATAAAAAGAGGATTGTGTTATATTGAAACTCCCTCTGTTTCTTTCCACATAACCAATAGTATTATCTGTGGAATACCAAAACAAATTTTCATATTGTTGAATATGGTTAATATTTTTTAATCCCTCAAAAATTTTGTAGGGATAAGTAGCTTCGGTAAAATTATTATCTATAGCATTGTATAAAAAGTATCCTTTGGGATTAAAAAAAACAAGTTTACCATCAATTTTAGTGAAATAAGCATAAGTTTCAACTGCAGCGTTTTCTTTACCATAAAAATCAACTTCATCCAAATTTAATCCGTCATCAGATAATTTAAGACGATAATATCCTTTTGAAGGGTGCGCTACCCAAATTTGATTATAACTATCAAACTCTACAAATCTTGACGATTCTCCATAGTTTTTGAACTTTTTTACAAATTTCCAGGCGCCTTTTACTTTTCTAAAAATTGCTAATCCAGAATAAAAACCTACATACAAAAGGTCTTTATAAACAGGGTGAACTCTAAATGTCCAAGCTCCTCCCTCTAAATGAACTGTTTTTAAAGTATTATTTTCTAATTTAAAAACTCCTTTATGCGTGCCTACTAAAATTTCATTCTCATCTTGAAAAATTTCCCAAATCTGTTCAATGGAGTCATCTAAAAGTTTTGGTTTAGAATTCCATTTTTCTAAGTTTTTTGAATATAAACCTTGATTTGTACCTATATATAAAATAGAATCTTTTAGTAAACTTGTGTATGCTGTTCCGAAATCATTTGTCTTATCAATTATAAATTTAAGATTATTATTAAACTCTAAATAACTCAAACCAGCTTCAGTCGCTGCCCAAACATTTTTATTATTATCAATATATAATTTACGTATTGAATTGTTTTCAATACTTTTATCCTTGTTAATTTGATTCAAAATAAAACCTTTAACAGACATTACGTAAATTCCATTTCTTAAGGTACCTACAAGAAAAGTATCGTTGTCATATTTTTTAATGTCTGTAATAAAGTTTTTCTCAAAAAGTTGATTTACTTTCCAGTCCTTTTTAATTAGTTTGTCTCCTACAACTTCACAGAATCCATTATTTCTAGTGGCCAACAATAATGAATTTCTACTTTCAAAAACATTAATGATATAATTAGAGTTGTTTTGTGTGCCTTTAACTAGAACTTTTTGATTACTTCTAATTTCGAACAAACCAAGATCAGAATCTTGAACATAGATTTTTTTGTTTGATAAAAACATTTCACTGAAACCTTTTGAAGCATAAATGATATCTATTGATTTACTTAAAGTGTTGTAAACATAAATTTGCTGAAAGGATTGAAAATATACTCTATTCCCAATCTTAATAATATTTCTAAATACAGGTAATAACGGTGCTTTCTTTGTAGGAACTTTAAAAAATAAACTTTTATAATTTAATTGTCCCTTTGTGTTTTTAGACCAAACACCAAAACCTCCGTGACCAGAAGTGTAAATTTCTTTATCATTTACATAAAGAACATCTCTTAAATCTGTTGTATTTTTTTCTGAATAATTAGACCAAGTAAATCCGTCAAATGTTAATAAAGAACCTGGCGTTGCAAAATAGATTTCTCCATTCTTGCTTTGTGAGATGTTAAAAATCTTAGCGGTACTTTTAAAATCTTTTTTATTAAAATTTTTAATTAAAGAGACTTCTTTTGGTTTTGGAAATTGGGAGAATAAAGCAATATTAATAAACAAAAAAAGAATGGTAATAAATTTACTTTTCATTTATTTATAGAGATTTAGAAATAGCATTTAAAAAAACTGTGAAAAAAAGATCTGCAACACTTTAAGTAAATATAAAACAAATTTCAATAATTACATCATCCTTAAAAACGATTTAAAGGATCAAGACATTGTGAGAAATTTAAAGTGCTTTTTATAGTTTTCCAAAAATTCACTTAAAAGATGGGTGATTATCCATTAATAATTTCCTTTTAACAAGACATAAAAAAACTAAACTTCCTAGAAATGAAATGTAAAATAATTAAAAATATGTTAAGTTTAAAAATCATTTAGTTCATAAATAATAAATTTTGTAAATTGTTAAAATCTTTAAAAAAAACACGCTAAATGTCAAACTATACCATAAATATTAACGGAAAAGATCGCATTGTAGAAGCTGATTCAGACACTCCTTTACTTTGGGTTTTAAGAGATGAACTCAATTTAGTTGGAACCAAATTTGGTTGTGGAATTGCGCAATGCGGAGCTTGTACAGTGCATATGGATGGGATAGCTACTAGAAGTTGCCAAATGCAAATTTCAATTTTAAATGATGCAAAAATTACTACTATTGAAGGTTTGTCAGAAGATGGAAATCATCCTGTACAAGAGGCTTGGAAAGAGATTGATGTTCCTCAATGCGGATATTGCCAATCAGGTCAAATAATGACAGCTTCTGCTTTTTTAGCTGAAAATAAAAATCCTTCAGAAGAAGAGATTAGAGAAGCTATGCACGGAAATATTTGCAGATGCGCTTCATATAATAGAATTGAAAAAGCAGTAAAAGTAGCTGCTATAAAGTTACAATAATCAACTTTAAACTGAATAAATGAAATCTGAAATCAATACAAATTTTAGTAGAAGAAATTTTCTAAAAACATCAGTTTTAGCAAGTGGTGGATTATTAATTGGCTTCAACTTTTTACAATCTTGCAAACCAGAAGCAAAAATGCCAGTTGATATTGCAAACTTAAACTTCAATGATTTTAATGCATTTATCCGTATTTCAGATGAAGGATATGTTACTATTTTTTCTCCAAACCCAGAAATTGGACAAGGTGTAAAAACAGCAATGCCAATGATTATTGCAGAAGAATTAGATGTAGAGTGGGATAAAGTAAATGTAGCTCAAGGTAAATTAGATACCAAAAATTTCAGAAGACAAGTGGCAGGAGGAAGTCAATCTATCCGTCAAGGTTGGAATGCTTTAAGACAAACAGGAGCTACTGCAAAACAAATGTTGATTAATGCGGCTGCTTTAAAATGGAATGTGGATGTAGTAAGCTGTAAAGCATCAAAAGGAATCATTACCAATGCAAACGGAGACACTTTTAATTACGGCGATGTAGTTAAAGAAGCTGCTTTACTTGAGGTTCCAGAAAATGTAGTATTGAAAGAAATAAAAGATTATACCATTATTGGTAAAAATGCTATTAATGTTGATATTGACAAAATTATCACTGGGAAATCTTTATTTGGTATAGATTACAAAGCTAAAAACATGGTGATTGCGTCAGTTCTGAGACCACCTGCTTTTGGTCAAAAACTGGTTTCTTTCAATGCAATAGAAGCCAAAAAAATAACTGGTGTGATTGATGTAATTACAATAGGAGAAAGAGTTAGAGAATTTAAAAACTCAGGCAAAAGAAGTTGGACCTTTCAAATTTCTGATTCTGACAAAGTAGTTGTAATCGCCAAAAATACTTGGGCAGCGATTAAAGGTAAAAAAGCGCTTTCTGCAGAATGGAAAATTGATTCTAAGGCAGAAAGTACAGCAGAACATGATAGAATTTTAACTGAAATTTTAGATACTAATAAGTTAAATACCAGAAGAGAAGATGGTAATTTAAATAATGCTTTTAAAAATGCAGATAAAGTCATTGAAAGAACATATCATTCTCCATTTTTGCCTCATAATTGCATGGAACCAATGAATTTTTATGCTGATGTTACTTCAGAAAAAATACATTTAGTAGGCCCTGTTCAAACACCTGAATCTGCAGAGAATGTAATTGCAGACATGTTTGGTTTTGACAAAGAAAATATTCATGTAGAAATGACAAGAATGGGTGGTGGTTTTGGAAGACGTTTGTATGGTGATTTTGTATATGAAGCTGCAGAAATATCAAATGCAATAAAAAAACCGGTGAAATTACTCTCTACCAGAGAAGACGACATGACAACAGGTGTTTATAGACCAGCAATTAAATACAGAATTGCTGCTGCGCTAAAAGATGGGAAAATTAGTGGTTATCATTTAAAAGAAGCTGCAATTAACTCAAATATGTATGGTATAATTCCTGATTTCTTCCCTGCAGGTTGTATACCAAACTATAAAGTTAGCACTGGCAATTATCAGAGTAATATTACAACAGGTGCTTGGAGAGCTCCCTACACAAATTTTTTAGCTTTTGCAGAACAATCTTTCTTTGATGAATTGGCTAATGAATTAAATATTGATACTATTCAATTACGATTAAATTTATTGCAAAATGTAAAAGGTACTACTGATAAAAGAATACAGTATTCAGGGCAAAGAATGGAGGACACTATAAAATTAGTTAGAGAAAAAGCAAAGTGGGGCAAAACTAAACAAGGCGTGTATCAGGGTTTTTCAGCGTACTATAGTCACAACACGCATGTTGCAGAGATAGCTGATATTGTTTTAAAAGACGGCTATCCTATAATTAAAAAAGTAACTGTTGCTGTGGATTGCGGAATTGTTGTAAATCCAACAGGTGCAAAAAATCAAGTAGAAGGTGGCGTTTTAGACGGAATTGGTCATGCCATGTATTCTGATTTTTCTTTTGAAAATGGAAAACCCAAATATAAAAACTTCGATAAATATCGATTGATTAGAATGCAAGAAACTCCAAAAGTAGAGGTTCATTTTGTGCAAAATGACAATGATCCAACTGGTTTAGGAGAACCAGGTTTACCTCCTGCAGGAGGAGCTGTAGCAAATGCAATAAATGCGGCTTTAGGAAAACGTCTATACAGACAACCTTTTGTAAATCAACTTAAAAAAGAAAGTATACTGAGTTAATCCATACAATTAGATTACTAGAATCTGATAAGAATTATTTTAATCTTGCTATAAAAAATATAAGTTTATAAAAGTATTTAGTTTATACTAACACTTCATATACTCTTACAATTTCAAAACCATATATTAAGTTTCTGTTTGGTTTTTTAAGATCCCCAAAAACAACTCTCTATCAATTTCTTTAGCACCCAAACTCGCGAGATGTTTATTATAAATTTGGCAGTCTATTAATTTATATTTTTTGTTTTTTGCAAGATGGATGAAGGCAAATTTAGAAGTATTAGAAACTTTACTAAACATACTTTCTCCGCAGAAAATTTTATTAATTTCTAAACCATATAAACCTCCAACTAATTCATTATTTTTCCAGACTTCAATTGACTTAGCAATACCCTTTTTATGTAAATTGATGTAAGCTTGTTCCATATCATTTGTAATCCAAGTGCCAAAACCATCATTTCTGTCTATGTTTTTGCAGTTATAGATGACTTGCGCAAAAGCTTTATTTTCTGTAATAACAAACTCATTTTTTTTTATGATTTTTCGCATGGATTTCGATATTTTTATCTCTTTAGGAAACAAAACCATCCTTTCTGCTGGACAATACCAAACTAGAGGTTCACCCTCTGAAAACCACGGAAAAATTCCATTCTTATAAGCAAAAATTAAGCGCTCTTCAGATAAATCTCCACCTAAAGCTAAAACACCTTCTGATGTTGCAAACCTATAATGTGGAAAAACTATTTTTTCTGTGAGCCAAATCAAATTATCAAAATTTATTCAACAAAATTAGTGAATTCTTAAAAATGAGTTAATATGTAACTTAAGTTAATTTTATCTGAAATTTGTCAGTATTTTTGCAAACTATTTTAGACAGCTATAATTGATAAATGCCAAAGAGAGAAAAAATACAAAAATCCAAAACAAAGAAAGCTAAACTTATTCATAAATATTATGAAAGAACTGGCTTTTATTCTTTTGTAGGTAAAAACTTAAAAAGTGCTATTTTGCCCATTATTGGAGTTATTTTAGTAATCTTTTTATTCAATAAATATGTTTACAACATAAATGATGGATTAAGACACTTTACTGAGGTTTTTTCTAGAATTACAATATTGAGTGTGTTCTTTATTTCTGAAACTTTGCTAGGGTTAATTCCTCCTGAAATATTCATCGCTTGGACAAAGAAAACAGAAACTCCAATTATCAACCTAGCACTATTGGCAACACTGTCTTATTCTGGAGGTTTAATCTCGTATTTTTTAGGAAGAATGACCTTAAAAGTTGAAGCTATAAAAGAGTATTTAGAAGTAAAAATGGCTAAAAACTTAAAAAATACAAAAAAATGGGGTGGTATTTTAATATTAGTTGGAGCGTTATTACCTCTTCCTTTTTCAATTGCTTGTGTGGCTGCTGGAATGATTAAATATCCATTTAAAAATGTAATTTTCTTCGGTCTCTTTCGTTTTGCAAGATTTGCAATCTATGCATGGGCAATTTTTAAAGTAGTTCATTAAAAACATTTACCTTTACGGCATGGGATTAACAAACAACGATATTTTCAAAAAACTAAGGGTTGCTCACAAATTACGTGATACAGATATTATAGAAATTTGCGCATTAGTAGATTTTAAAGTTACTAAAGGCGAATTAGGTGCTATTTTTAGGAAAGAGGATCATCCAAAATATGTGGAATGTGGAGATCAATTTTTACGTAATTTCTTAAATGGATTAATTATCCACCTACGAGGCCCAATGCCCAAAAAAGAAGCTAATCGTTAGTTTTTAGACTTTTAATTTTAAAATAGAAAAGAGTACAATTTAAAAATTGTACTCTTTTTTATTAATTATTGTCTCCTGTATAAAAACTACATACTATTTTTAAAACGGTAAATCGTCTGGCTCATCATCAGAAACATTAGTTGCTGGCTGAAATTGATCTACAGGAGGTAAATTAGATGCTTGTGGAGCTTGAGATAAATTCTCAATTCTCCAACCTTGTATAGAATTAAAATATTTTGCTTCTCCTTGAGGATTAATCCATTCTCTTCCTCTTAAATTGATAGACACTTTTACGTCTTGTCCAATATTATAATTATTTAATAAGTCTGTTTTATCTTGCACAAACTCAACCATAATCATTTGTGGATATTGCTCATCGGTAGTTACTACCAATTCTCTTTTTCTGAATCCGTTTGCACCAAATGTTTGCACATCTCCAATCAACTTAATTTTCCCTATAACTTCCATAATAAAAACTTAACTATTTAATTAAAAGCACTTTCCAAGCACTTTCTACATCATTTATTTTCAAATACTCTTGAGCAAATGTATGTTTTTTTGTGGTTTCTAACCCAATAAATTCAGAATGTTCTTTAGCAAAGTTATCAACAGCGTTTTGATTTGGAATTTGGTCTACATTCCCCAACATTCCTAAATTATTTCCCGTTAATACATTACTATTTTTTATTGATGATGGAATTGCATCAACTCCAATCCCTAAAGTTGAGATTGGTTTTGGAATTTCAAAAAAACCATCTCTAGCTCTAGAATAATAACTACCTCCTGCCCTAGCCACCAAATCAATTTTATGTTGATCTATACTGCCATCTTCTGCTAAAACGTCATCATTAATATGCACTTTTACAACCTCACATACAATTAAATTTCCAGCTCCGCCTTCATTTCCCGTATAAATAATATCAGTTACTTTACACTCAAATTGCACCGGAGACTCTGCAACTCTAAAAGGTTTTACAACATCTGACTTTAACATTGTTAAACCCGATTTTTCAAATTCATTAACTCCTTTTGGATACATTGTACTACTTAAAGACATTTGTTGTACAATAGCGTAATTTACTACATTAATTACAACTTCTTTAGTAACTTCTGCATTGTCTAAAGTATGTTTTGTGGTATTATTTCTCACACTTCTTGCAGGTGAAAAAATCATTGTTGGTGGATTCGCACCAAACACATTAAAAAATGAAAATGGCGATAAATTTGGATTTCCATCAGCATCAATAGTACTTGCAAATGCAATAGGCCTTGGAGCAACTGCGCCTAATAAATAACTGTGTAATTTACCTGTGGATACTTTTTTGGGATCTATAGATAACATATTAAAAAAATTTGTTGTGTAAAGATACTATCAAATCTTGAAATGAGTTATATACAGGAAACCTTATATTTGTTTTGATGAGCTATTTTTCAAAAACCCTATTTTTTAAAAGATTTTCAATTCTTATTTCTATTATCATAGTAAGCCTTATTCTTTGGAATACGTACGCTTTCTTTCAAAAATTTAAACAGCAAGAAAGAGTTAGTATGGAAATTTTAGCTGAAGCACAAAAACAATTAGGTTCTAATACAGACTTGAATGCTAATGTAACTTTACCATTAAAAATTTTAGAAAACAACAATACAATTCCAATGATTTTGGTTGATGAAAAAGGAGCTGTAATAAATACGCAAAATTTAGACTCATTAAAAGCTTTAAAACCTGTTTTTTTAGAGAAACAATTGGCAATTATGAAAGAACAAAATGAGCCAATTGTGATTAGTTATGATGGAAAAAACAAACAATACATCTATTATAGAGACTCAGACTTATTAAATAAATTAACATATTATCCTATTGCATTAATTTTAATCTTAGTGTTATTTTTAGCTGTAATTTATCTGTTTTACAGTTCAAATAAAGCTGCAGAAACAAACAAACTTTGGACAGGTATGGCTAAAGAAACTGCACATCAAATTGGCACTCCATTATCTTCTCTTTTGGGTTGGATTTCAATTTTAAAAATGGAAAAGGTAGATGAAACTTATATTGACGAAATTGAAAAAGATGTGCATCGTTTAAATACAATTGCCAATCGATTTTCTAAAATTGGTTCTACTCCTGAATTAAAAAAAGAAAATATTGTAAATATTACAAAACAAGCTTTTGATTATTTAGAATCTAGAAGTTCTAAACAAATCACTTTCTATTTTAGCAGTGCTGAGAATGAAATTAATGTAAAATTAAATTCAGAACTATTTGGATGGGTTATAGAAAACCTAATTAAAAATGCTATTGACGCTATGTTAGGCAAAGGCGAATTAAAACTAAGCATAGAAAGTAACCAAAAAAAGGTGAAAATCACCATAGATGATACTGGAAAAGGAATGCCTAAAAAATTATTCAAACAAATTTTTAAACCTGGTTTTACTACTAAAAAACGTGGTTGGGGATTAGGTTTATCTTTATCTAAAAGAATTGTAGAAGATTATCATAATGGAAAAATATCAGTAAAGAAGTCTGAGATAGATAAAGGCACGTCTTTTGAGATTATTTTAGATAAGATTTAATTTTTCTATGAAAATTTTCGCTTTTTGTGTGACTATTTTTTTGAAGAAAACTGAAAAGCATTAAAAAATGTAACAAACTGTAATCACGCAATTTTTATATAATTTACTTCCAAAAATTTTTATTTATTTCGTAACATAGGCATTTTTCATATTCAGGGAATTCTTTTAATTTAGGGTGATTAAATTCTCCTATCTTCTTCATTCCGATTTTTTTCATAACATTTTCTGATTTAGAATTTTGCTCTGTGCATGTTGAGATTATTTTATCTAAATTAAGATTATTAAATCCGAAATCAAGACATTTTTTAGCGCCTTCTGTAGCAAAACCTTTCCCCCAGGAACTCCTTTTTAATCGCCAACCAATATCAACAGCTGGAGTAAATTCTGATTTATAATCTTGAAATGCCAAACCTATAAATCCTATTAATTCTCCATTGTCTAAAACTTCTGTTGCAAAATAATTATATCCGTGTTTTGTATAATGATTTTCAAGTCTGTCAATAAATTCAGATGTTTCTTTTTTGGTTAATGGTTTGGGGAAATGCTCCATTACTTCCAAATCTGCATTTATTTTTGCAAATTCGGTCAAATCATTTCTTGTCCAATTACGGAAACCAAGTCTTTCAGATTTAAATAAATATTCTTTTTCCAATTTTAATAGGATTTTTCTTAAACTAATACCAACTGCATTTATTTGACTAACAGAAACAAAACTAGTTATTCAAAATTTTTAGCAATACTTTTAGCCAAAGCAACAAACTCATCACTAGAAAGATTTTCTTTTTTGGTAAACTGCATATCTGCCATAATATTAATTGGCACTAAATGCACATGAACATGAGGTACTTCTAAACCAATAACACTCATTCCAATTCTTTTGCAAGAAATCGCTTTTTCTAAAGCTTTTGCAACCTTGTAAGAAAAATCCATTAATGTTAAATAATCCTCTTTAGGTAAATCAAAAATCTTATTTTCTTCTTTCTTAGGAACCACCAAAGTGTGGCCTTTTGCATTTGGATTGATATCTAAAAAAGCAATAAAATTATCATTTTCAGCTACTTTATAACATGGTATATCTCCATTAATTATTTTTGTGAATATGCTCATATTTTTAGTTCTTGTTTAATAGTTATTCTTCTATAGTAAATGTAAAAAAAGAATTCGGGTTTTGACAATGTCAAAACCCGAATTTAGAATGATTTATTTAAATTTTCAATTCCTTAAAATTAATTGAAAAGGCATGTAAACAAGTTTAGCCCTGATTGAAACGACATCCTTTTTTATTTTTCATAAAAAAGATATAGTGGAAAGCAGGAAATAGCTTCAACTAAAATTATCTTGAAATATCTACAATTTCAAATTTCATAATTCCGTTAGGTACTTTAATTTCGGCAATTTCACCTACTTTTTTACCTAATAAACCCTTACCAATTGGTGAATTTACAGATAGCTTTCCGTTTCTAACATCAGTTTCAGAATCTGCCACCAATCTATATGAAAACTCCATTCCATTAGTTGTATTCTTAATTTTTACGTTAGAGTGTATTAATGCTTTAGAAGTGTCTAGTTGGCTTTCATCTAAAATACGAGCATTAGATACTACATTTTTTAATTTAGCAATTTTAAACTCTAAATGCGATTGTTCTTCTTTTGCTGCATGATATTCTGCATTTTCACTTAAATCTCCTTTATCTCTAGCATCGGCAATTTCTTGGGTTACTCTTGGTCTTTCAACCTGTTCTAATTGATGCAATTCTTCTTTTAACTTTTTTAATCCTTCTGCGGAATAATATGAAATTTCACTCATCTTCTTTTCTGTTTTTATAACTGTTCACTTTTCAATCTTATTTAAAAAATTGAAAAACCTGATATAGTTTATTACTAAAAAAACCCTTTAAGGGTTAAATTTAAAAATCTCATTACCTTATCAGGAATGAGATTACCTTACAAATGTACAAAATATTTGTAAATTGCCATCGTTTTTATAGAAACAACAATACAAGATGTATAAAAAAGTAGTAATATTCTTTTGTTTTATTTTATTTATAAAGTGTTCAGATACAAGTAATTTAGAAAATTGTATCCGTTCAGTTGCTAATGTAAATTTAGTTACAGACTTAAACAATCCTGAATTAATTAACGCCCAAGTTCCTGGTGGATTTGCAGAACTTTCTGGTGGATTTAAAAATAGCGGAATTATTCTTTTCAACACAAATGGAACTGATTTTGTGGCTTTTGACAGATTTTGTCCGCAAACAGACTGTGACGTACCAATGATTTTTGAAAATAGACTTTTAAGATGCACCTGTGATGACAGTACTTATAGCTTAGATTTTGGTGGTGCTCCGCAAACTGATGGTTTTGAATGCCCAGCAATTGAGTATAAAGTTACTAGAATTGGCTCTACAATTCGAATCAGTAATTTTTAATAGTTTGTTATCTTTTAGATGCTTATTTTTGTGGCAATTAAATACAAATTAAATTGAAAAATTATTATTCTTCAGATTTTAAATTAGGCGTTTTAGGTGGCGGTCAATTGGGCAGAATGCTATTAACAGAAACTCAAAAATTTGACATTCATACTTCAATTTTAGATGGTAATAAAAATGCTCCTTGTGCGGCAATCTGCAATACTTTTGTTGTTGGTGATTTATTAGATTTTGATGCAGTTTATAACTTTGGTAAAACTGTAGATTTACTTACTATTGAAATTGAGAATGTAAATTTAGATGCTCTCGATAAATTAGAATTAGAAGGTTTAACTATTTATCCTAAACCAAAAGATTTAAGAATTATTCAAAGTAAAGCAAAACAGAAGAATTTTTATTTCGATAACAATATACCAACAGCACCTTTTTCTCACTTTGCATTTTTAGAAGAATTAGTACATTGTATAGAAAACAATATTATTGATTTCCCATTTGTCTGGAAGGCAGCACGTTTTGGTTATGATGGCAATGGCGTTAAAATTGTAAGAAATTTTACTGATTTAGAATCTTTACCAAATGTAGAGTGCATCACAGAGCAATTAATTCCTTTTCAAAACGAGCTAGCCGTTATTGTTGCAAAAAATGCTAACGGAGAAACCACAACATATCCTGTTGTAGAAATGGAGTTTCATCCAGAAGCAAACCAAGTAGAATATGTAATTTGCCCTGCAAGAATTGAAAATACCGTGGCAAAAAAAGCAAGAGAAATGGCTCTAAAAGTGGTTGATAAATTAGATTTTATTGGCTTGTTGGCAGTTGAGATGTTTCAAACAGAAACCAATGAAATTTTAGTTAACGAAGTTGCTCCAAGACCACACAATTCAGGACATTATTCTATAGAAGCGAGTTATACGAATCAATTTGAACAACACTTGCGTTCCATTTTAAATCTTCCTCTTGGAAATACAGAAAGTAAAGTTGCTGGAATTATGGTAAACTTAGTTGGTGATGAAGGTTTTTCTGGTAATGTAATTTATGAAAACATAGAAGATGTTTTAAAAATTGATGGAGTTACACCTCATATCTACGGAAAAAAAGAAACAAGACCTTTTAGGAAAATGGGACATGTTACCATTGTAAATAAAGATATCAATAAGGCTAGAGCAACTGCTCAAAAAGTAAAAGAAACAATTAGAGTAATTTCTAAATAAAAAATATGGTAGGAATAATAATGGGAAGTGATTCTGATCTTCCAATAATGCAAGAAGCAATAGACGTTTTAGAAAGTTTTGATATTCAAATAGAAGTAGATATTGTATCTGCGCACAGAACTCCAGAAAAATTAGTAGATTATTCTAAAAACGCCCATTTAAGAGGTATAAAAGTAATTATTGCTGGTGCAGGAGGTGCTGCTCATTTACCAGGAATGGTGGCAAGTATGAGCCCTTTACCAATAATTGGAGTTCCTGTAAAAAGCAGAAATTCTATTGACGGTTGGGATTCTGTTTTATCTATTTTACAAATGCCTGGAGGAGTTCCTGTAGCCACTGTAGCTTTAGATGGTGCAAAAAATGCAGGTATTTTAGCTGCCCAAATTATTGGAGCTTCAGATAAATGTGTTTTAGACAAAATTATCACATACAAAGAGGGACTAAAAATAAAAGTAGAAAAAGCTTCTGAAAGGGTTAAGAGATAAGCTATTTCACATAAAACCGATCCAATATTTCAATAATTACGCATATTACAAATGAATCCACTTTTACAAGATTTTAATACCGCACCTTTTACTCAAATAAAACCAGAACATTATAAACCTGCAATACAAGAAGGTATTAAAATTGCAAAGACTGAAATTGACAAAATTATAAATAATACTGACACAGCAAGTTTTGAAAACACCACAGTTGCTTTAGATTTTACTGGTTCTAAACTAGGTAGAATTACTAGTATTTTTTTCAACTTAAATTCTGCTGAAACCAATGAAGAAATTCAAAAAATAGCTCAAGAAGTTTCACCTTGGTTAAGTGAATTCAGAAATGATATTACGCTAAATGAGGCGTTGTTTAAAAGAGTAAAAACAGTTTTTGATGATAAAGAAAATTTAGTTTTAACTCCTGAGCAAGAAATGCTGTTAGAAAAGCAATACAAGAGTTTTTCTAGAAATGGTGCAAATTTAAAAGAAGCTGATAAAAGTAAACTTCGTGAAATTGACGCCAAACTTTCGAAACTTTCTTTACAATTTGGTGAAAATGTTTTGGCAGAAACCAATGCTTTTGAATTGCATTTAACAGATGATAAAAGGCTGTCTGGCTTGCCAGAATCTGTAAAAGAAGCTGCAAGAGAAGTTGCGAAATCAAAAGAAAAAACAGGTTATATATTTACTTTAGATTACCCTAGCTATATTCCATTTTTAACTTACGCGGACGATAGAGAATTACGTAAAAAAATGGCAATAGCCGCTGGTAAAAAAGCATTTCAAGAAAATAAGTTTAATAATGAAAAGATTGTTTTAGAAATTGTAAACCTACGTCAACAAAGAGCTAATTTATTAGGATACAAAACACATGCCCATTTTGTTTTAGAAGAACGAATGGCAGAAACTCCAGAAAAAGTAATTGAATTTTCAAATGATTTGTTAGAAAAAGCAAAACCTGCTGCTATAAAAGAATTTAAAAATTTATCTAATTATGCCAAAAAATTAGATGGAATAACACAGCTTCAAAAATGGGATGGTGCTTATTATTCAGAAAAATTAAAGAAAGAATTATTTAATTTAGATCAAGAAATATTAAAACCTTATTTTCAATTAGAAAATGTAATTGATGGTGTTTTTGAGATTGCAAACCGTTTGTTTGGTTTAAAATTTGAAGAAGTAAATGATATTGAAAAATATCACGAAGATGTAAAAACCTACAATGTAAAAGATTTAGATGGTACCTTTATAGCCGTTTTTTATGCTGATTATCATCCTAGAAAAGGAAAACGAAATGGTGCTTGGATGACTTCATACAAACCACAACAAATTAAAGATGATATTAATGAAAGACCTCATGTATCTATTGTTTGTAATTTCACCAAACCAACAGCTACAAAACCATCTTTATTAACTTTTAATGAGGTTACCACATTATTTCACGAATTTGGTCATGCTTTACATGGAATGTTAGCAAACACGACTTATAATAGTTTATCAGGGACCTCTGTTTCTTGGGATTTTGTTGAATTACCAAGTCAAGTTTTAGAGAATTGGTGTTATGAAAAAGAGGCTTTAGAATTGTTTGCCAAACATTATGAAACTGGTGAAGTTATACCAATGAAATATGTTGAAAAAATTAAAGAATCTGCAAGTTTCCATGAAGGAATGCAAACTTTACGTCAATTAAGTTTTGGGTTATTAGACATGAAATGGCATTCTGAAAATCCTTCAGAAATAAAATCTATCAAAGTATTTGAAAAAGAGGCTTTTGCTGAAACAAAATTATACCCAGATGTTGATGAAAATGCCATGAGTACAGCGTTTTCTCACATCTTTCAAGGAGGATATTCAGCAGGGTATTATTCTTACAAATGGGCAGAAGTTTTAGATGCTGATGCTTTTGAGTACTTTTTAGAAAAAGGTATTTTTGACAAAGAAGTAGCATCACAATTTAAAGATAATATCTTATCCAAAGGTGGCACAGAAAAACCAATGACCTTATACAAGCGTTTTAGAGGACAAGAACCAAAACCAGATGCTTTATTAAAAAGGGCCGGTTTAATATAATTGTGATTTAAGAAATCTTAAACTAAATAACTATCTATTCTTCTCCTCAATCCACTTGCTCATGTATTTTGTAGCTTGTAAAGCTTGATGTTGTAATAAACTCCC